>JAAETM010000748.1 GCA_024228395.1 bacterium
AACCCTCTTCCTGCGCTATCGCGATCAGCATGACCTGACCGCGTTGGCCCAGGTCTTTGATCGCACCGCTCCCCAACTGTTCGCCCTGGCCCGACGTTTGAGCGGGAGGGGGGCGGAGGATCTGGTGCAGGAGACTTTTCTGGCGGTGATCGAGAAGTCTGCGGCCTGGGATGATCGCAAGCCCCTGGTGCCGTGGCTGCTGGGCATCCTGACCCACCGGGCCCAGCGTGTCTGGGCCAAGGAGGGGCGAAGGATTGACTCGGGACGTCTGGTCGTGCGCGAAGTCGAACAGCCCGACGAAGCCCTGGCCGCCAGCGAGCTGCACGCCCAGGTCGAACACGCCCTCAAGGACCTGACCCCGGCCTTGCAGCAGGCGGTGCGCGGATCCCTCTTCGACGGCAAGTCCCCGACGCAACTGGCCGTGGACTTGGGTTTGGATTCGGGGACCATTCGTCAGCGATTGTTCCGCGGCATGAGTCAACTGCGTTTGCAGTTGAAGGGCGCTGTGTTGTTGCTCTTCGCTCTCTTTGGGTTGCGTTCGCAGGGATTGGCGGGCGTGCGTCGGCAGGTATTGCGCGAGGCGGCCACCGCTTCAGGGGTTGGAGTGGTTGGATTGGCTGCTGTGTCGTTGCCGGGTCGGGTGGTTGTCGCTGCCGTTGCGGTTTCCCTTTGCTGGGTGGGCGTTGACGTGCTCTGGCCTTCTGGAGATGCTGAAATTGATGGGACCGATGACACAGAGTTGGTCGGACTCCGTCCGGAGGTCGGAGTTGACTCGGGGGAGGCTCCAGGGCTTGCAGCGGTGACAGATTCTAGGCCGCGTAGGATAAGGGCTATGCCTCTCGAGTTTGCGGTGCAATTGGTTTGGGATGAGACCGGAGAGGCGATAGTTGGCCGGGAAGTTTCCGTAGCGCTGAAGAGTGGTGAATCGACGAAATGCATTTCTGGCGCAAACGGCGAGGCTTCCTTCTCCTATTCACGGGCCGATGTACCCTGGAGGCTGAGCGCGAATTCTGCTCCGGACGGCCTTGGCGTGAGTTTGTTTATTGGTGGGGATGATCCGAAGGAACTCAGGATCGTTCGGTTTTCCAAGGGGGGCAGTTTGAGCGGAACTGTCGAGGACTCCGAAGGCAACCCCGTGCCGAATGCGACCATTCTCGGATGGTCCAATTACACGAAGGGGATGGGGCCGGATCGAGAAGCTCAGACGGACGGCAATGGACAGTTCACAGTGCAACACCTGGGGAAGCGATTTAAGTTGACCGCAAGTTCGGCGGACTTGGTTTGCTGGAAGGGGTTGTGCGGTGCCCTACCCGCGGGGAAAGCTCTCGTGGATCACAAAATCGAATTGACCGAGCCGGTTGACTATCTGGGGCGGGTTCTTTCGCCTCAAGGGGCGTCGATAGAGGGAGCAAACGTCGAGACTACTGACTTAGCTGGCGCTTCAAATAGGCAGGGCATAACTCACGATTCCTCGGTGAAGTCGTTCTTGGCAGGGGAGGGGTCTACCATCACCGACGAACAAGGTCGATTCGTCTTGAGTGGGTTGCCGCCGGGTGAGCGTCCGATGAGTGTCCGCCGTAAGCCCTACTTGATTCTCAGGGAGGATGAGGTCAGCAATGCTGAGCCTATTGAGTTCACCTTGGATCCCGGCGGTCTTGTGGAAGGCAACGTTCGGGGTCGCAACGGTGAGATCGTTCCGGATGTACAAATTAGCTATTGGCCCCACCGGAAATGGAGCATGACCACCCCCGAGTGGATTGTTCCCGATCCGGAAACAGGCCGTTTTGTCATTCGCGGCATCGAACACCATGAGGGTTTTCAGCAGGACCCGAGCGAGCGGAATCGGGGAGTACTGTTTCGGGCGCCGGGCTATGGGGTCAAGATGGTGACGCCCCTACCCGACGACCTCTCGGAGTTGTCCCCGCTGGTTGTTCGCATGAACCCTGAGCAGAGGATTGAAGGCCGCGTAGTGGATTCGAAAGGGCACCCTCAAGCAGGACTACGTGTTCGCGTGGAAGGGGAGGAAACCTATGAATCCAACATGCACGATGGCCTTCCCAATACTTGGGAGAAGTTGATCGAGAAGAATGTTGTGCATACGAATGCGAAGGGGGAATTCTCCTTTGGTGAGCTCTACTCCGGCGAATTCATAGTTCGTGCCTATTCGGGAATTGGCGAGCAAGGATCAGTGTTCAAGCGGATCCAATCAGGCGGGGATCCCGTGGAGCTTGTCATGGACAAGGAGCTGCTGCGCGGTGTTGTGATTTTGCCTACGGTGACGGATGAACTGACAGGTAAGCTGATTGAGGACTTTTCGTTGCTGCAGTGGGTTGACGGTCATGGCCGAGGCAAGAAGACTACAATAGGTGCGCATGGACCCGAGGTTGTGGGCTTGGATCCCGGGATATGGGGGCTTGGCATCAGGGCGGATGGTTATGTGTCAGAGCGATTGCCGGATGAGACCTTTGTCAGGGGGGAACATCGGGTGAGCCTTCAATTGTGTCCCCTGGTGAGGCTTGAGGTTCGGGTCGAAAGGCCGGATGGCACTGCGGCAGAATATGTGACTGTTAAAGGTCTCGACTCGGATGGAAGTGACTTGTGGTTTGAAGAGGGGGGCGGGCAGAGCTCTTCCTCCACGTATCTCAGTAGCTCTCGGACACACTTGAAATGGTTGCCCGCGCGTCAAGTGGAGCTCTCCTTTTACACACAGCGCTGCGAAGCGACTGTTTCGATCGATCTTGCGAAGCCACTACCCAGTCCGCTTGTTGTCCACTTGCGCCCGCGTGTCCCCAAGGGCCTGGAGCCAGTCACCGCCCATATTGCAGTTTGGGAATTGATTCCTTTTGATCCGAAGGAAGGGGTACCGAGTGGTTCATTTACGCAGCCCAGAGCACTGGACGATCTTTCTCAAGAGGAGGCCTTGGCCTTCTTCAAAAGCCTGGGGTACACCTGGTTTGAAGAGCCCTCGAATCCTTTTTCGGTGTCAGTAGATGGCCCCACAGGAGAGGGAGTCCTCACTATGGAGTTCGAATACTTGGAGGCTGACGATCCAGAACTCGTCAAGTGGCGAACGCGGCAATTGCGCAGAGACCTTGCTCGGCAGGAGTCGCAATCACATGAAGTTACAGTTTCACAGCCCCGAAACTTGTCTGGCGGGCAACTACGCCTTACTGTCCGCTCAAGTGATATAGACGGCTGGATTTCTGCGGTTAGTTACCCGCTGATCAATCGGCCCCAAGATGGCGATGAGGACACGGTGACCGCGTTAGAAGCATCTTTTCAAACCGTTCCAGGCGAGTGTCGCTTACGCCTCACCAGTGACTACTACGAATCGATTGAGCTCACATGGCATCCTGGTCAGAGGCAGAAGGGGGATTCGATTCCAGTGCTGCTACTTGTGCCCAAAAAGAAATGAACCAATGGTTTCGCTGACTAGTTCACTTGTGTTCGACCACCCCAGCGCCGCACCAACGCAGCGCCAATGAACGGCGGGATCAACGCGGGCAACCGCAAACCCAAGGGATAATCCCCAGCGATACCCCCGTAGGCTACGGCGGCCAGGCCAAAGCAAACTAGCAGTGCGCCAACGACCAAGCGCCAAGCCGCCAGGGTCGGGGCGTCCTTGGGCAGCGCCTTCGGGCGTTCGAAGCGGCCGAAGATAGCCACGGCGGGCAACATGCCCGCGGTACATGCGAGCAGCCACACGGACTTCTGCGCCCACCAGACGCCGCTGTTGGGTTTGGCGGTGAGCCCCAGGTCTCCGAGCAGGTGAGCGGCGCCGACCAATAGAATCATGACCGTCATATGCCACAGGAAGAGCGTCATGATCATGCTGTTGATCAGCACCGTAGCAGCCCAGGCGCGCAGACCCTTGAGCCAGCGCTTCATCGGTTCCTGGATCGAAAGCAGAAGGCCAATCTGTAGGGAACCGAGAGCGATCAGCGTGATCTTGGGCGGCAACGTGTTGCTGATCTCATTACCC
>JAAETM010000749.1 GCA_024228395.1 bacterium
ACATCCATCAGGGTCTGTAGCTTACGTTTGATGGGAGGGATGGCATCAAAGAAGGCCAGGGCGTCCTCCACTGTCATGGCCAGTACCTCATCGATCCGCTTGCCCTTGTACTTTATATCCAGAGTCTCACGGTTATAGCGTTTGCCCTTGCACAGGTCGCACTGCACATAGATGTCGGGCAGGAAGTGCATCTCCACCTTGATCACGCCGTCGCCACGGCAGGCCTCGCAACGGCCACCCTTTACGTTGAAGCTGAAGCGTCCCGGGGTATAACCACGGGAGCGGGACTCCTGGGTGCCGGCGAATAGCTCACGGATGGGGGTGAACAGCCCGGTATAGGTGGCCGGGTTGGAGCGTGGGGTGCGACCAATGGGGCTCTGATCGATATCCACCACCTTGTCGAACAGCTCCAGGCCGGTGATCTCATGATGCGGTTTTGCATCACGGTTGGCCTTGTTCAGGGTGGTCGCGGCCAGCGGGTAGAGGGTGTCGTTGATCAGGGTGGATTTGCCAGAGCCGGATACGCCGGTGACACAGGTCAGTAGTCCCACTGGTAGATGCAGATCCACCGCATTCAGGTTGTTGCCGCTGGCCCCCAGCAGGGAGAGGGTGCGTTCCGGGTCGCTTGGGGTCCGCTGTTTTGGCACCTGGATGGAGCGGCGACCACTTAGGTACTGCCCGGTGAGTGACTCCTCACTGTTGGCGATATCCTGGGCGGTGCCCTGGGCGATGATTCTACCGCCATGTACCCCGGCCCCTGGTCCGATATCCACTACGTGATCGGCGCTCTGTATCGCCTCCTCGTCGTGCTCCACCACGATCACGGTATTCCCCAGATCCCGCAGATAGTTGAGGGTCTTCAGCAGGCGGGCGTTGTCCCG
>JAAETM010000750.1 GCA_024228395.1 bacterium
ATCCAGGTTGTAACGCTTGGCGACCAGGAGCAAGGCATAGACCTGTTCCTTCGTGGCTGTAGCGTTAGGGAAGATCGTCTGGACAAGGGTTTGCCCTAGGGCTACGGGGTCGAGGCCAAGCTTCTCCCCAAACTCGATCATAAGGGCTTGCTGCTTGGGGGCGGCGGGTAGGCTGTCGGTCACTGCGGGTCCTCAGCAGGGAAGATGTAGGGTTTCGTGGAAAGAGGCTCGATGCCTTGAGAGTAACTAGGAAACACCTTGGTCTCCTGGCAATGCTTGATTTGCTCCAGGGCAACATGCCTGTGCATTGCGGCTCGCTTGACGTGCTCAAAGGGAACCTCCTTTAGCCGAACCTCGAACGGGGCCGTCTTGGACACGAACGCGAAGATGAAGCTGGGAAGGTCGCCAAAGTCTTCGGCTGTTACCCAGTCGAACTCGATGCCTTCAACGGCTGCGGCTCCTTCCAGGTAATGCGGAATCTGGATCATGTTGGAAACGCCTAATGCCCGCTCTAGCCCATCGTCAGAGATGTCGCGGGCGGTCTTGATGTCGATGACTACACCCTTCTTGTAGGCGTCGAACCGAGCCTTCTTCTCATCCCAGTACACCGAGGGTTCGTGAGTGGTGTCCGCTATGAGATGCTGAAACCCCCGGTGATTGAGAAAGGCGTTCTGAATGTCAAGACATAGACGGTACTCGTGGGGTTTGAGGATCTTGTCTTCGTCATACGAGTGTAGGTCGAGGAAGTCCGCCCACTTCCCGGTAGGAATCCCACCAGTCTTGCAGGTCTTGGGCCCCTCAAAGATCACCCAATCTTGCTGGAAAACTTTAGGCTCAAGAACAGCCGCGTGAGCTGCGCTACCAAGCTTCATCGCAGAGGTAGCTACAATGCCATTGATGGCGTCATAGTTGGCTTTGTACGAAGAGTTCTCAATCTCCGAGACTATGCGGCCACGGCTGATCTCTGGGCGGGCGAGATACTCCTGGTGGGTGTCGTTGACTAG
>JAAETM010000751.1 GCA_024228395.1 bacterium
AGCCAAGGGAAAGGAAGAAGAGGCTGCTGTGGTCCGAGGCGATGAAAAGAGGGCTGGACCGACACAGCAACTGCACTTTGCGCAAACAAAGTGGGGCGGCGTTTCACGGTCATTCACCCGTTCCATCCACTGTTCGAGCAGGAGTTCGAACTCATCAGATTGGTGCACAACTGGCACGAGGACAGAGTTCAGTTTCGGGTCGATGATACGTCCCGGATTGACACGTTACCGCTGAGCTGGACGAGCCTTGCGCCAGAGGACCCGTTTCGCGCCTGTGCTGCTGGACGAGCGTGGTTTCGTGTGGAGGACCTTGGCTGCCTTGTTGAGCTACTTGCTGCAGTTGGTCAGCAGTCGGCAGGGGAGGCTGATGACGATGACGTGTAAAGTGAATTGCGTCGAATGTGTAAGGCTTTTTACGCCTTTTGACAGCAGGGCGCATGTGTTGGCGTACGCCGAAAACAGACGCAAAGAACCGCATTCATTGAACATGCGCCAAATTGGACTTGACATGGCAGATTCGCACGGCGTAATGTGTCATACACACAGATGGAATCAGCGCCAGGGAGGTGCCTATGGTCGATACGAACGATTCGGATCCGAAGCTCGAGGAGCTGCGCAAGCGAGGCGGCCTACATCCAAGACCCGACCAAGTGACCGACAAGCTCTTCGCGTCCGATGGGTTCTTCGATCCACGCGACGCGATTCAGGTCAAGTACGAGATGCTTCGCCGAGTGCACGTCGATGGCGAGCCCATCTCTCGTGTCGTCAAAGACCATGGCTACTCGCGCCCGACCTTCTACGAAGTTCAAGAAGCAATGGAGCGGGATGGACTCGCTGGGCTCTTGCCTCGGAAACGAGGGCCTCGCACAGCCCAC
>JAAETM010000752.1 GCA_024228395.1 bacterium
ACCAGGCGTGCCTGGGCATGAGTTTGTTCGATGGCAACGACGCAGCTGAGGAATCCCGATTCCGTGTCCTGACTCCCTGCTCTGCCTAGCAAGCTCTCAGGGGGATGGAAACTCGGACGAAGTCAAGAGGATGTAGTAACCTTGGCGATGGATGTATCCAGTCTGCGCAATCTCCAATGGTCCTGCGGCACGTGTCCAGCTGAAGTGGAAGCGGTGCAACTGTGTGGCCCGGACGGTCGAATCTTTCCCGTGTGACCGGGATTTTCCCTAGTTGCAGCCGGACGAAGACCTCCTCCTGTTTGAGTGATTCTTTCACATTTTTTGGGAGGGGGATATGCTATGTTCGCGTGTACTCGGTATTCATTCTTGTTGACCACGCCACTCCAAGCCGGTCAGTGAATCATTGTTCTCTCCGTCGCGAAATCCACGAACGTTACAGAATGTAACTGGGGGCTCTGCCCACGACCCCCGCTGGGGCTTGGCCCCAGACCCCATTGGGACTCTGCCCCAAACCCCGTTCAGGAGGTGGTCTGGGGGCGGGAGCCCACAGCGGGGTCTGGGGCGGAGCGCCAGCAGGGTCAGTGGGCGGAGCCCCAGCAACATTCTTGCGGCGAAGCCGCCCCGGGGTTTGG
>JAAETM010000753.1 GCA_024228395.1 bacterium
GCAGAAGAGCTTATTCAAGAGTTTCTGGATGTAGATGTTCTGGTGCTGGGGGTTCCCATGTACAACCTCGGCATCCCATCCACCCTCAAATCCTGGATTGACCATATCTCGGTGGCTGGGCGCACCTTCGAATATACCGCCAATGGACCAAGGGGACTGGCCGGTGACAAACAGGTCTACATCCTGAGCACCAGGGGCGGAGTCTATGGTGACAACAGCCCCATGGACCACCAGATCAGCTATCTGAAGACCATATTCGGCTTTCTAGGTATTAGTGAGATCCACACCATACAGGCGGAGGGACTGAACATATCGCCCGAAAATCGAGAACAAGGCATAGCAGCCGCGCACGCCCAAATACAGGAAACCCTGGGCACAGCAGTGGCCTAAGGAGCAACCATGCACACCCAGATAAAACACCCACGCACCATCAGCCAGAAGGTTACCGGTAGAGACACCCAGGACGGTGCAGGGGTAAAACTCAAACGTGTACTCCCAGCACCTGGCCTACGGTTGCTGGACCCATTTCTGCTGCTGGATGTGTTCAGTTCCGACAACCCCAATGATTATATCGCCGGCTTCCCGCCCCACCCCCACCGTGGCTTCGAGCCCGTCGCCTATCTGCTCCCAGGGCAGATGCGGCCCGGCGACACCGCCGCCCCTACGGGAGGGAGCCAGCCCCGAGCGCCGCAGTGGAGGACCGCC
>JAAETM010000754.1 GCA_024228395.1 bacterium
CCTAGGGTATCTTATAGCGCTGACCAGCCATACCGGTAAACGGAGACCTGCCGATGCAAGAGAAAACAGCCCTAAGCGCGCCATTCCCGCACACCCGTATGCGCCGCATGCGCCGGGACGAGTTCTCCCGCCGCCTGATGCAGGAGACCGAGATCACCCCCTCCGATTTCATCTACCCGGTATTCATACTCGAGGGTCAGGGCGAACGCGTGGCGGTAGCCTCAATGCCCGGAGTAGAACGCCTGAGCATTGACCTGCTGGTACAGGAGGCAAAACAGGTTCACGCCCTTGGCGTCCCAGCCATTGCCCTGTTTCCAGTCACACCACCAGAGGCAAAGTCTGAGGATGCCCGCGAGGCATTTAACCCCGACGGCCTGGCCCAGCGCGCAGTACGCGCACTCAAGGATGCCGTGCCGGAACTGGGGGTTATGACCGATGTGGCCCTGGACACCTTCACCACCCACGGCCAAGACGGGCTGATTGATGCATCCGGGTATGTAATAAACGACGAGACCGTAGAGGTGCTGGTAAAGCAGGCCGCATCCCACGCCGTAGCCGGTGCCGACATGGTCGCCCCCTCCGACATGATGGATGGCCGCATTGGAGCCATCCGTAGCATCCTGGAGGCAGAGGGACACATCC
>JAAETM010000755.1 GCA_024228395.1 bacterium
CTCTCTTCTTGGTGGCCTCCAGGAATTCAGCCAGGGGCGCCATGTGCTGAAACTTGGCCAGATTGCCGCGCACGGCGATGGAGAAGCGATGCTCATGCCAAAGGGCCTCGTCGAATCCACGGACGGCTCTTCCTATGGCCTTGGCTGCCCCGGGCTCCGCGGCCTGTAGGACCTTGGACTCCGCATCCGCATCTCGGAAGAGCCGTGCCTTTTCGGCCATCATGTAGTGTTCAGCCGTTGGATACAGAATCCCGTCGACCTCAAAGGGTGCGTGGAACCATTGGCTCAGACAGGAGCTGCTCAGGCTGCCGTCATGACTGGGCTGGTGCCCCAAAACAGCACGTATTTGGCACGGAGGCCGGAATCAAGGGCTCGAATCAGTTGTGTGACCGAACGGGCGTCGGTTGCCTTGGCGCGGGACATGAATCGGCCCGACCTGGGATCAGCGGCCCATGCCGCCGGGGGCGCGGTAGACCAGGACCACGCGGTGGCCCATCTCGCCGGGCAGGTCGTGTTCCCAGACGGTGTCCAGGCGGAAGCCCAGGCGTTCGGCTTCGCGTTCGGCGGCGCGCAGTTCGCGGGACCAGGAGTTGCCCTTGAGCATGACCACGTCGCGCATGGCGTGGCGCACCTTGCGCAGGGTGCGGATGTTCTCACGCACGGAGGAAACGTCGCGGATGATGACCATGTTGACCTTTTC
>JAAETM010000756.1 GCA_024228395.1 bacterium
ACCTGATGCTATAAACGGGCCTCCTGCCAGAGCGGGGCATAGCCCCTCGGGCTCTAATGTCCCATAGATCGAAATCCAGAACCCCAACAGGAGACCCAATGAAGAAGCTCGCCGAACCCATAAGAAAAGTCAACACCCAATGCGTTGGAATGGGCGTGCACAAGAACCTAACGGTGGTGTGCGTGCTCGACGGTGACGGGAAGACCATTCGGGAGGAACGCATGCCCTCTACTCGAGAATCCCTCGAGGCCCTGGTGCATGAAGTCCATAAGTCCGGACCTGCACACTTCACCTTCGAAGCCAGCCGCAGCTCTCTCTGGGTGCACGATCTCTTGATCGAAATGATGGGCTCGGAATTCGTACACGTCGCGCAAGCGAAACGTATCCGAGCCATCGCCAACTCCAACGCTAAAAACGACGAGCGCGATGCTTGGTGGCTGGCGTACCTAACCTTCGAGGGCCGCCTACCCGAAGCCCACGTACCCTCCGGATCCATTCTCGATCTTCGAATAGCCACTCGCGAAAGAGCCATCGCAGTGCGCTCCCGAACG
>JAAETM010000757.1 GCA_024228395.1 bacterium
GGTGCTGCCAGGGGCCACGGCCGAAGATGTGGAAAAACGCATTACCGAGGTGATAGAAAAAAAGCTGCGCACGGTCTCCGATGTAAAGTTTGTCTCCAGCGTCAGCCGCGAAAGCATCTCCAATATCCTGGTGCGATTCGAGGACATCAGTGAACGAGTCTTCGACAAGCGAGTGGCGGACCTGCGGCGCGAGGTACAGGACGCCGAGGACGAACTGCCAGACGACAGCAGCACACCCTTCGTGTTTGAGATCACCTCCTCCAACGCCTTCCCCAGCGCCACCCTGGCCATCGTGGGCGCCGCCGATGACGAGAACCTGCGACGCCAGAGCGAGAACATCAAG
This sequence comes from bacterium, assembly GCA_024228395.1. GTDB lineage: Bacteria > Planctomycetota > UBA1135 > UBA1135 > NORP259. Next base: position 344 of record JAAETM010000757.1, read on the forward strand.
AAGGATCTGGAACAGATCAAGGGCGGCGACCGCGTCATGGCCTCGGCCCTGCACAACCCGGAACTGCAGATCAATTTTATCCCCGAGCGCCTGGAACAGGCCGGGGTCAGCCCCAGCCAACTGGCCGACACCGTGGCCCGCACCTTCCAGGATTTTGCTGCCGGCACCACCCGGATAAACGACCAGAGCTGGCTGGTACGCATCGTCGGACGTGACAGTGATCCCGGCTATCTCGCCTCCCTGCCGGTGGCCGGGGTAGACGGAGAGATCCCCCTGGGCAACCTGGCCGAGGTGGTACGCGCCCGTGAGGAGTCCAACGCCGCGGTACGCTATAACGGCAGACCTGCCATCATGCTCTCCATCACCAAGAAGGAGCGCGCCAACACCCTGGACCTGGTGGAGGAGATCAGCAAATATGTAGAGGGACGCAATCGCTTCCGCGATCAGACCGGGGTAGAGCTGGTGCTGGTCGACGACCAGACCGAGATCACCCGCAGCGCCCTCAACATCATGCAGACCAACGCCCTGCTGGGCCTGATCATGGTGCTGCTCGTCACCTGGCTGTTCCTGGGCAGCCGCATCTCCGCCCTAACCACCCTGGGCATCCCCTTTATCCTGGCCGGTACCTTCTGGATCCTGAGCGGCCTGAACCAGACCCTGAACGTGAGCGTACTGCTGGGAGTGGTAATCAGTCTGGGCATGCTGGTGGACGACGCGGTGGTGGTAGTGGAATCCATCTACTACCGACTCCAGCGCGGCGCCCCGGTGCTGGATGCGGTGATGGATGCCCTGAAGGAGATGGTGGCCCCGGTCACCACCGCCGTGCTCACCAC
>JAAETM010000758.1 GCA_024228395.1 bacterium
CAGCGCAGGTTTGAGCAATTCCAGGTCGCACAGGCTGTCACGCGTCCCTTGCAGAAACAGCGCCGGTTGCGCGATGGTGGGGAAGTGTTCTGAGCGCAGTTTTTCGGGCTTGCCCGGGGGGTGCAGGGGATAACCCAGGAAGCACAAACCTGCGGCGTCGATGCCTTCAGCAGCCAGGTAGCTGGACATGCGCCCTCCCATCGATTTGCCCGCGAGTATGACACGGGCATCGGGGAAACGCTTGCGCAGGAATTCCAGGGCTTCCCGGTGCACGGCCTCGAGCATGGGGCGGCGATCCGGCGGTCGGCGGTTTCCTCCGCGATCCATGCGCTCGGAGTAGGCGTAGTTGAAACGCATGACCGGGTAGCCAGCGTTGGCCAAGCCTGCAGCGATATATGCCATGAAACCGCTGGTCATGTCCAAGCCAGCGCCATGGGCCAGCAGGACCACGAAATCGGACTTTTGGGTTTCGGGTAGATCCCAAACTCCAGAGACCCAGTCGACCGGCGCGTTGCGCACGGGGATTTGAATGGCTTCTTGCACGATGGGCCCAGCTTAGCCGGGTGCGGGCCGGGGGGACAACCACAGCCGCGCATTCCTTGGTGCGGGGCGGGACTTGTTGCGATGCGGCGCCCCGGACCTCCACCCATGCGCTAGACTGCCGGTGATATGCATCGCCGACCCAACACCTCCAAGCCCAGGCTGCAAACCTCCACTCTCTGGTACCACGAGTCCCAGCAATACGGGGACAAACCCATGGGAACCCCGGGCTTCGAGGGCGCCACGCCCGCGTACGTGATCTGGAACCTGCTCGAGCGTTACACGCGCGAGGGCGACCTGGTGGTGGAC
>JAAETM010000759.1 GCA_024228395.1 bacterium
AAAGAACGCGGCGCTCGCCAGCGGTGTGCGCCTGATCGGTCGCGTGATCAGAACCGGCCCGTTCACCTCCGATGTTGCGGGGCTTGGGGACCTGGGCTTTCATGTGCCTGTCATTGGGATGCGGCTCGATGGGGACGGGAGAGGCGGGACCCACGTGTTGGGCCGCCTCGTCAGTGCGGGTCGCGATGGCGATGGGCGCATACAACTGACTTGGCAAGCCAGCCTTCCTGTGGAATCGGAGGAACCTGAGCGTGCCCGCTTGTACACGGGGTCGGGAGATCCCGGGGTTCCACGCGGCCTTTTGATCGGCGAAACCTGGCTGCCGCCTGGGCCGGGACCGCACGTTCTTGTGGTCCAGCCACCGCCCGACAGTGATGTCCTTCAAGACCTCTCCTTGTTCCGCTTCGAAGAGCTTTCCCGTTTTGTGAGGCGCAGTCGATGAGAACCACCCGTTGGATTTCCTGGGGCATGTTGGCCCTTTGGTCTGCGCTGATTTTGAGCGTGCAGCTTGTCCTGGTTTACCGCGTGCACCCGGGCAGTGCCGCCCAGTACATCTGGATGCCGGATATGACCATCGCACTGGCCGTGGCCGTGGCCGTGCGCATCCCGCGCAAGCAAATCTTGCCGGTTGTCCTGGTGATGGCCGTCGTGCGCATCGCCTTTTCCACCGACCCGCCAGTGGCGATTCTGGCGGCCTTCCTGGCTGTATCCCTCTTGGTTGCAGGTCTGCGCATGGGAATCGATGTGGGGGGGGTCTTGCCGCGCACATTGATCGCATTCACCTGCGCCTTGGGCATGTCCGTATGGGGGCGCGTGGTATTGCATGCGCGCAACCGGGGTTTGGGTGGATCCGGGCTCGCAGAGGAGGGTTTCTCCCAGCTCCTGCACGCAGCCCTGCCCGCCGCCCTGGTGACCTGTGCGGTGGTGGGGATGTTTGGCGTTCTGTTGGCTCGCTTGCCCGGCCTTTCTCCCCTGTACCACCAACCCAAAGTCTAATGCTGCGACGTTTTGCTATTCCCATGGCGGTCGTCCTGCTCGCCCTCCTCTTCCTGGTCACCCGTCTGCACGAGGTGAGTGTTGGGGAGCACAGCATTTGGGCCCGCGAAGCAGCCAGCCTGGAGCGCAGTGCCCACCGCGTGCCGTACCGTCGCGGGAAGATCCTGGATCGCAATGGCGTGCCCTGGGTGACCGATCAAGTCAGTTACGAGATCGACTTTGTGTGGCGAGATTTTCGAAGGGGGCATCCCCTGGGAAACATCGTGCAGCTCATGTCCTTGACCTTGATGCGCCCGGTCGACTTGCAGGAGATTTCCGGTGGCAATGCAGCCCTTTGGGCGGATCACTTGATCCACCTGTCCCCCGATCAGATCAGAACCTTTGGCAGGGGCGGCTCCATTGTGGTGGGGGGCGTGGAGATTCCGGCCTTGCCCGAGAAGGATCGACGCGGCGCCCGGCGGGAGGAGCGGCGGCCCGCCCGCGCTCAAGCCCTTCGCTATTACGTCGAGCGGCTCATGGGAGTCACCCGCAAGGAGTGGCAGGCCCTGCGCGACCTGCGCGACTCGGACCGTTCCGCGGAACCCTATGCACAACTGGTGGCTGATTTGCGCCGCCGTGAGGACGAGGCCTTTGGTTCCTCCGTGCAGCGTCTGCGCCGTGGAATACGGGAGCGCGTCGATCGTTCGATTTTGCATCTTGAGGAGCTGGGGAAGTTGGTCGACTGGGACCAATTTGATGGCGAGGAATTGTTGTATGCCGTGACCGACATGGAGCGCGTGGTGCAGATCTTGGACCGCGCCCGCGTGCAGTCGGAGAACAAGGCTGCGGATCGGTTGTTTCGCAAAGCCGCCGGGTTTCCTTCGCGGCATTTGTCCCTGCAGAACCTGCGCAGCTTTGATCTGGGCTGGTTGAAGAAGTGCCTGTACTGGGATGATGCACGCTTGGATGCATGGTGCCGGGAGCGGGGCGGCCAGTACGCGCAGGATGTGCGTGACTACGCGGCCGGGTATGTGTTTGCTCGCATGCAGTTGGCGCCTGGGGGCAAGGCGGATCGGGTGCTCGACGCATTGGCCCACGAATTTGTGCATGCCTCCGACAGGGCCGACCCGCGCAAGAACTTGGTGACGCCCTGGCGCACCGCAGACCGACTACGCACCCTGGCAGACTTGCCCAACATCCTGGAGGACTGGGAAACAAGCGAATACCAGAGCCGCCCGATCCTGCCATTTCAGGATCCTGAATTGCGTTCTTTGGGCTTGGACGGAAGGGACTTGCTCACGGCGAGTTTGAGGCCCATGTCTGCGGCCTTGGGGGGCCGCGCGGAAACGGAACAGATCTCTCGTTCCCTGTTGTCCTTGCCCGGCATGGGCACCGCCCGCCGAACCGACTGGCGTCCCCATGAATTGGACCCGGTCCACCTGGTTCTAGATGCGTGGAATGATCGTCTGGACCAGGAGGTCCGCCAGGTTCTGGCCAGTGTGCCCCAACCGGTTTTGTTCCACGCGGATCAAGTGCGCGGCGCTCTCGAAGACCGGGACCATGTGGTCAAGGACATGAGTTCGCGGCCCCTGGTCTTTACGGCCCACCCCAGTACAAAATTGGTGCACCACGTGGAACGCTTTCACCTGGACTACACGGGTTTGCAAGTGCGCAGCGTGCATTCCCGTTCTCCTGAAGCCACGGTGGAAGCCGATGATCCGGACCAGCCCCGCCGGCTGTTGGCCGCCAATTGGATCGGCAAAGTGCGCTCCCCTAAGCTGGTGTCTTTGCTGGAGCGTAGCGGACAAGAAGCGCAAGCGCGGGTACTCTGGCGCAAGGTCAACTTGGATGACCAGGATCGCAATTTTGTGGCCGAGGCTGCAGCCAGAAGCTTCTTGCCTAGCCAGCAGGTGGGGGGCAGCGGAATTGAGGGCTACTTTGATCAGGAGCTACGTGGACGCAATGGCCTTCGGGAAGTGATTGGCCTGCAACAAAGCAGCGGCCCCAACCCGCGCCGGGCCATGTACCTCCAACCAAAGGATGGTTTGGATATGCGGCTGACCTTGGACGTGGGCATGCAGCGAGCTGCGGAGGAGGTGATCAACCATCCCGATTTCTCGGAATTTGACGACCACAAAATCGACGACATTTGGGTGGGCAAACCGGTGGGTGCCCTGGTTTTGATCACCCCCGACGGTCAGGTTCTGGCCGCGGCATCGGCACCCGTTGTGTCCTCTGAACCTGGCATGTACCAAGACGGCCAGCGTGCATTTCCGATCGATCGCGTCCTGCGCATGCCTACTTTCTTACCCCCGGGTTCGGTTATGAAACCCATGGTCGCTGCTTGGAGTTTGCAGTACTTGGGTTTGAACCCGGATCAGCCGCGGGTGATGTGTAGCTGGCAATCGAGCTACAACGTTCGAGGTTTTGCGGGCTATCGTTCCGTTAGCTGTCACAAAAAGTATGGACATTCGGATGAAGCGAAAGCGAAGGCCGGCCTTTATGACATCGACCTGAACCTTGCGATCCGAGAGTCCTGCAACACGTATTTCGCCCAGGTGGGGGATACCCTTTTCGATGAAGGTGAATTCCAAAAGATGTTCGCCGCCTTCGGTATCGGCGAGCGCACCGGCATATTGTCCTTTGGCCAGCAGGGCCGTTCGGGGTGGTTGGAGGACTATCGCTACGATGAATTGGCATCCTACGGACGCATTCACAGGCAGCGTTTGGCCAACGGCCTGTCCCACGTGAATGTGACCCCAATGCAAATGGTGCGTGCCTACGCGGGTCTTGCCACCGGTATCCTCCCGAACATTCGAGCTGTGCATTCCATCGACGGGCGTGA
>JAAETM010000760.1 GCA_024228395.1 bacterium
AGACGTCTGATCCTGGCCTTGTATTCGAAGGCGGAGTGACCCCGCTTCATCATGGCCAGTACGCGGTCTGAACCGGACTGCACCGGTAGATGCAGGTGACTCACCAGCTCCGGCACCTCGGCGTAGACCTCGATCAGGCTATCGGAAAACTCCATGGGGTGGGAGGTGGTGAAACGGATACGGTCGATACCATCCACACCGGCCACGGCATGGATCAGAAACGCCAGATCGGCCAGCTCACCATCATCCATCAGCCCACGGTAGGCGTTAACATTCTGCCCCAGCAGATTCACCTCGCGCACACCCTGTTGCGCCAGCTTGCTCACCTCGGCGATCACATCCTCCAGCGGACGGCTGATCTCCTCGCCACGGGTATAGGGCACCACGCAGTAGGTGCAGTATTTGGAACACCCCTCCATCACCGAAACAAAGGCGGAGGGACCATCGGCCCTGGGTTCGGCCAGGCGGTCAAACTTCTCGATCTCTGGGAAACTGATATCGATAACCGGGGCCTGCTCCTTGCGGGCGGTCTCCAGCATCTCCGGCAGACGGTGCAGGGTCTGGGGGCCAAACACCAGGTCCACATAGGGGGCGCGCTCGCGAATGGCACTCCCCTCCTGACTGGCCACACAACCACCGACGCCAATCACCAGCCCGGGACGTTGCCCCTTCCAGGGACGCCAGCGCCCCAGTTGGGAGAACACCTTCTCCTGCGCCTTCTCACGGATGGAACAGGTATTGAGCAGCAGCAGGTCCGCCTCTTCCGCCCGCTCGGTCAACTCCAGGCCATGGGACTCCCTGAGCAGATCCGCAATCTTGGCG
>JAAETM010000761.1 GCA_024228395.1 bacterium
AATCGAAAGACAGCCTCCTGAATGCCACGCTTCAAGGAACTCATCGATTCCGAATGGCAAATCGTTGCCCATTGCCAGTTCGAGTACGGCAGCACAAAGTGGCAGAGCATGTGCTCGATTAGCTCCCCCGCTATTGTGGCGTTTAGCTCGTTTGCCCAGGTGAAGTCCGTTTGCGCCGCTTCGCCCGCCCGGTGCACCTGCGAAAAGGACAAACCTACCAGCGTCCCCGTAGCCCACGGTACCCCCGCCAAAGCCCTCTCCGACGTCGTAGTCATCCCCTTCAACGACATCGAACGCGCCCGCGCGATCCTCGACGCCAACAAGGACGAGATCGCCTGCGTGCTACTCGACCTCATGCCCCACCGCGTAGGCCTCCGCCCCGCCGAAGCGGACTTCGTAGAATTCCTACGCGAGTGGACCACCCAAGACGACGCCCTCCTAGTCTAGGGTTTCGCGGTGCTAAGCAGCCATTCCGAGCCTCAGTAGGGTCTTTCGAGTTTCTGCGAGGGTGCGGT
>JAAETM010000762.1 GCA_024228395.1 bacterium
ACACCGACCTTGAGGCTCTGCTTGATGATCCGCAGCATACTTCCATCGACCACCCGCTGCCGGATCAGTACCAGCAATTTATCGTGCGGTATGGTCGTGAAATAGCTTTGGAAGTCGATCTCCACCACGCCCCAGGCTCGCTGATAGAGGTCCTCTCGGATGGCCTGTGAAGCCATCTTTGCGTTCCTCTTCGGTCGATACCCATAGGAGCAATCGTGGAAATCGGCTTCGAAGATCGGCTCCAGGATCAGCTTCATTGCCGTTTGCACCACGCGATCTTCTACCGTCGCGATGCCCAACGGTCGAGTGCCGCCTTTGGGCTTCGGAATATCCACCCGGCGCACCGGCTGGAATCGGTAGCTCTTCTCACGCAGCGCTTCTTGCAATCGGCTGACCATTGCGCCCTCTTGCCCGCTCGTCACAATCGCCTCGATGGATTCACCATCCACTCCCGGCGCTCCCTTGTTCGCCCTGACTTGTCGCCAGGCTTCCCAAAGGACATCTTCTCGCCACACTTTGTCATACAGACTATAGAACTTCGCCTCCTTTTCCTGCTTGGCCTTGCGATATAGGGTCCTTTGCAGTTGCCGAATTTTCATCTTGTTTCTAGCCATCAGGCAATCAAAACCTCCCCAACTGCATCAAACACCAGTAACTGAAGTAGGGCCCCTTCCCTTCGGGCCGGGTTATGTTGTCCCGTGCCCTCCAGCGGTACTATGAGCCCCGCGGAATCCTCATACGACCCACGGGAATTTCAGTTTCCCTTATATCCCGCAGTTGCCCACAGCCAACGCGCATCGCATGAGGCCTCCCGGCCTAGGGTCATGAGACTTTCACAGCATGCAACCTCCAACACCCCGGTGCTCGAAAGCGGTTCAACTGACCGTTAATCCCCGCTTCCTGACAGCCTTCCCGCGCAGACGATACGGTCGGCTCACACAGCTACGTATTACGAGGCTGATTCGAGTTCACTTTTGTTGCAGCCCACTGCTTTGCAGCTATCGTTCAAGGTCACTTGGGCCGACGGATCACTCCGCAAACCTGACCTCCTGCTAGACCCCCGAACGGACAACTGGGGCCAGGGGACTTTCACCCCATTAGTCTCACGCCTGTACCGGCGTGCCATCCGCATATCGGACGAAGTGGATGCTATGGCGTTGGCGGAAGCGTTCCGAGTTCCCCTTCACCAGTTGCTCCATGCCATCTAACGCAAGATTGCCGATCACCGGTGAAACCAGCCCCCCTTGTGGGACGCCTTGGATGG
>JAAETM010000763.1 GCA_024228395.1 bacterium
GCAATAAGGGTTTCCAGTCCATTCATTCCCGGCATATTCAGATCCAGCAGCACGAGGTCAGGCTGTAGGTCCTGAACCATCGCCAGACCCTTCTCGCCGCTATCCGTTTCTCCGACGATCTCAATGTCCGGGCTAAGATCAATAAGCTGTTGCAGTCCCTTACGCAACAGCGGATGGTCATCGATGATGATAATATGTTGGGTTTTTCTTTCGCTCATAACGTCTGTCTTTCCTGCGGGGTGGGGGGGTTCTGCTTGGATTTTTCTAGCTGGAATCTCAGGCGGACGCTTGTGCCCCCCTGATCCCGTGGCTCGATTCGCAGATCGCCGTGCAATGTACTGGCACGTTCGAGCATGATCGCCAGCCCATAATGGTGTGTGCGTTCGGCCTTCTGTGGGATGCCAATGCCGTTGTCTTCCACGTTGACCAGTACAGTGTTCTCCTCCTCGTAACCCAGACTGACCCGGGCCTGTGTCGCTTGGGAATGTTGAACGACGTTGGAAAGAGCCTCGCGTACGATCTGCAGTACATGGATCTCCTCATTGACGCTGAATGGGGAGGTCGTGAGCCGATCGTCCAGTTCTATATTCAGCTCGCTGCGTGCATTGAAGTCCTCCACCGTTTTGGCCAGGGAAGGTCCCAGGCCTCGTCCGTCCATCTGCAGGCGGAAAGTGGTAAGCAGCTCGCGCAGCTCGCGGTAGGCCGACTCAAGCCCCTCCTTGAGCTCAGCGATTGCATCGTCCACCGCGTAGCGCTCCGCCTTTGAGCGCATCAGGATAGAGAGCCTGGCGACCTGGATCTTGAGGTAGGTAAGCGACTGCGCAAGGGAGTCGTGCAGTTCCCGCGCCATCACGCTGCGCTCCTCGAGTAGTGCCAGACGGCGGCGCTGGGTGACGCGGCGGGTTACATCCAGGGAGATGCCGATGTGTTTGCCCAGGGTTTCCAGCAGCTGGATCTGCCAGGGTTCCAGTTCTCTCTCCGGCTGCATCTCAAGCAGCAGTGCGCCGTTACTGTTTTTTGGGTCTCCAACAGCTACCGACAAGATATTGGGGGTAGTGCCGTGCTCCGTGTTGCCAAGTATCCGGGTCTGTCCATCGCCCAGACAGAGGCTGCAGATTTCAGTTTGGCACATCGGTGGTATCGGGCCGTTGCAGGCTATTCGGTGAGCACGTTTCTTTCCCTCGACATTTTGGCACAGTGTGATGCTGTCAACCTCTACAACCCGTCCGATATTATCCAGCAATTTACGATAGGTCGGTTCTGAAACCGGGACTTCAGCCAGGTGTTGGGTTGCGGTATAGAGCAACTCCAATGACTGGTTGCGCTGCATCAGCTTTCTGGTTTTCACTGCAACCCGTTGCTCCAGTGCGATGTACATCTTGGATAGATCTGCGGCCATGATGTTGAAGGTCCGTCCCAGGCGGCCAAGCTCATCGGTCCCGGTGTGGCCCACGCGTGCAGTGAAGTCGCCCCTTCCCGCCTGTTCCGCGGCATTGAGCAGATCGTGCAAGGGCCCAAGCACATCGATTTTCAGCAGATAAAGGGTGACGATGGCCACTGTCAGGGTTAAGAACAGGCTGATTCCCTGGAACAGTCCCAGCAGGTGAATGCGCGACTCGGCATCCTCCTCCAGCAACCGCACCAGATTGTCGATATCGGCTACGAACCCACTCACGATGACGCGGAAGGTCGCACGGTTTCCTTCAAACAACTCCCCCGCTAATGAATCGGTGCTCCGTTCAATGCTTCCCCGGAGCAGGGGAGAGATGGTCCGCTGCCATCGATCTGTGATCAGCCGGTAGGCCTTCTGAATGGATTTGCGGCTGGTGCTCTCTACCACGTCGGTCAGGCGCGGGCTGCTCAGGCGCTGTTCGAACTCCGTCGTCAGCATCTTTATCTTCCCGAATGGGTCGGATCCAGCGTTGCGTTCCGCTTCCAGCGCCGCCGCGATGTGGTAGGACTGCATCCGCAGGCTGCCCGCCTGATTCACCGCGGCGGCCTCGCCGTGGGTGGAGCGGGCCACGAACACCGCGCTGGCCATGCCGCCCAGAGCCAGCACGGTTATCATTCCCATCGTCAGACCGGCACGAAGCAGGAGGGAGCGGTTCAGATATCCGAGCATGGAACAGGTCCCCGGGTTTGGAAATTGTTCGGATTGAGTAAGGGCTGGGCAATCGCCACATCGCCACATCGCCAGTTTTCATTCGAATCTTAAGGAGTAATCCTTTTGATCTGACACTATTGCGGTGAGATCGCCAGCATCCATTAATATATTAAAATAGCCTTCTATTTCAATGTATAGAAAGTAGTATCCAGGATACTCCAATAGGAGTATTCGAGGGAAACGATGCCAATCGGATTGATTTGAATCAATTGTGAGGTTTATTCACCTCTTATAAGTTCTTGCGGAGATACTTCTACACAGGCTTCCAATATGGCCACACACAGAACAAAACAGCTCTCCGTTCTCACCATGAACACGGTTGCGTTCGCGGTGAACTTTGCGGTCTGGACCATGTTTTCCGTCATCGGCATCAAGATCAAAGGGGAGCTGGGTCTCAGCGAGACCGAGTTTGGTCTGCTGGTGGCGACGCCGATCCTGACCGGCTCCCTGGTGCGGCTGCCCCTGGGGCTGATGACAGACCGTTTCGGCGGGCGGATCGTCTACTTTATCCAGATGCTGCTGGTGGCGATCCCCACTTATGGGCTCTCTTTCGCCACCGAGTATTGGCAATATCTGGCCATCGGCCTGTTCGTAGGCCTTGCCGGGGGCTCCTTCGCCATTGGCATCGCTTATACTTCCGCCTGGTTCCCCAAGGAGCGCCAGGGCACGGCCATGGGGATCTTCGGCGCCGGCAACGCCGGTGCGGCGGTGACCAATCTGGTGGCGCCACTCATCGTGGTGGCTTCAGGCTGGCGGGCGGTGCCGGAGATCTACTCCATCGCCATGCTGATCATGGCTGTCCTGTTCTGGTTCACCACCTACCCGGATCCGCTGCACGAAGAGCGCAAGAGATCCAAGACCCCGTTTTCGCTGGCGCAACAGTTAGCGCCGCTCTCAGAAGCACGGGTCTGGCGCTTCGGCCTGGCCTACTACTTCGTATTCGGCGGATTCGTCGCCCTAGCCCTGTGGCTACCCAAGTACTACATGGGCGAGTATGGGCTCAGCCTGAAGGATGCCGCTTTTATCACGATGATCTTCGTTCTGCCCTCGGGGTTGATTCGCGCCCTGGGCGGTTGGATGTCTGACAAATGGGGCGGGGGCACGATAACCTGGTGGGTGTTCTGGGTAAGCATTGTCTGCCTGTTCCTGGTCTCCTATCCCCCCACGACATTGACCATCCACGGCATTGAGGGCGACTTCTCGATCAACGTTGGCATCGGCATCGTGCTGTTCACCGTATTGATCTTCATCGTCGGCATCGCACAGGGTATCGGCAAGGCAAGTGTCTACCGTCAACTGGCCGACCACTATCCCACAAACATGGGTTCAGTCGGCGGTCTGGTCGGTGTTATCGGCGGCCTCGGCGGCTTCTCCCTGCCCATTATGTTCGGCATCGCCGCCGACATGGTCGGTGTGCGCAGCAGCTGCTTCATGTTGATGTACATCGTGCTGGCGGGCGTCATGATCTGGACCTGGGCGGCCGCCAAGGGCGAACGCAACGCCATTCTCCAGGAGAACGAAGGCCTGCGCGAAGAGATGGAGCGTGGCGGCCTGGTGGATACCAAGCTGGGCAGAAAGGTCTGGCTCACCGATTGGCGTCCGGAGGAGAAGGAGTTCTGGAACAGCACCGGCCGTGCCGTAGCCAACCGCAACCTGTGGATCTCCATGCCTGCGCTGCTGCTCTCCTTTGCGGTCTGGGTGGTCTGGAGCGTGGTGGTGGTGGAGTTGCCCAAGGTCGGCTTCCAATTCACCACCGGCGAGCTGTTCTGGCTGGCCGCCTTGCCGGGGCTTTCAGGTGCGATTCTGCGTCTGCTCTACTCCTTCGTGGTACCCATCTTCGGCGGGCGCAACTGGGCGGTATTCAGCACCGCATCGCTGCTGTTGCCCACCCTGTGGATGAGTGTCGCCGTACAGAATCCCGACACTAACTATGCGGTGTTCGCGGTCATTGCCCTGCTTTGTGGCTTCGGTGGCGGCAACTTCTCCTCGAGCATGGCCAATATCAGCTTCTTCTTCCCCAAGAAGATGCAGGGGACGGCCCTGGGCCTCAACGCCGGTATCGGAAATCTGGGCGTAGCCGTGGCCCAAGCCGTGGTTCCCATGGTGATCTACGGTGGCGCGCTATTCTTCATGGGCGGTAAGGCCCAGACCATGATGGAGGCGGGCACGGAAAAGCTGGTCTGGTTGCAGAACGCCGGCTTTATCTGGGTGCCGTTCATTTTGGCCTCTACGCTCGCAATCTGGTTCGGCATGAACAATATACGCCACGTTCAGGCTTCCTTTGCCGAGCAGGCGATCGTCTTTCATCGCAAACACGCCTGGCTGGGAAGCTGGCTGTACACCGGTACTTTCGGCTCGTTCATCGGCTTCGCCGTCGGCTTTCCCATGCTGCTGGCGACTCAATTTCCGGAGTCGGGCATGGTCAGGTACGCCTTCGTCGGACCGCTGCTGGGGGCTCTGATCCGGCCGCTGGGCGGCTGGCTGGCCGACCGCATGGGTGGCGCCAGTCTTACCTTCTGGAATTTTGGGGTGATGACCGCTGCCATGTTCGGGGTACTGTTTTTCGTGCCGGCGGATGCTTATCATGGCAACGTGATCGGCTTCTACCTGCTATTCCTGGTCCTGTTTCTCACGGCCGGGGTCGGCAACGGCTCTGTCTTCCGCATGATTCCCAGCGTTTTCCACTCCCTCCATCAACGCTGGTCGGCGGGTAAGGGCGAGGCGGAGCAGGCGTCGGCGGAGCGCCAGGCGGAAACCGAGACCGCCGTGGCCCTGGGATTCAGCGCCTCCATAGCGGCGTTCGGCGGGTTTGGCATTCCTGTTGCGCTGGCCATTTCCACCACCCTTTTCGGGGGTCCGTATTTCGCCGTGGTCTGCTTTGGCCTATTCCACCTGAGCTGTCTGTTTGCCACCTGGTGGTGGTATTTCCGTAAGGATGCTGAGGTGTCGTGTTAACTGTCGGTGGCGGGGAATGTTCCCATCATGCCGAGAAATTAGAAAATCTGTCCAATCAACGAGGATACTCGAATGTCTGATATCAGAGAATGGAACCCGGAAGATCCCAAATTTTGGGAATCCACGGGAAAAAAAACAGCTAACAGGAATCTCTGGATTTCGATCCCGAGTCTGCTTTGCGGTTTTGCGGTATGGCTCTACTGGGGCATCATCACGGTGCAGATGCTCAACCTGGGCTTTCCCTTTGAGAAGGCTGAATTGTTCACGCTGGCGGCCATCGCCGGCCTGACCGGCGCGACCCTGCGTATCCCCAGCAGTTTCTTCATCCGCATCGCCGGGGGCCGCAACACCATCTTTTTCACAACCGCGCTGCTGATGATCCCGGCCATCGGCGCGGGTATCGCCTTGCAGGATAAGACCACGCCTCTCTGGGTGTTCCAGGTACTGGCCTTCTTGTCAGGCTTCGGCGGTGGCAACTTCGCCTCCTCCATGTCCAACATCAGCTTCTTCTTCCCAAAGAAGATGCAGGGTCTGGCGCTGGGATTGAATGCGGGTCTGGGCAACGCCGGCGTGACCACCATGCAGATCGTGATACCGCTGGTGATGACCTTCGGTATCTTCGGCGGTGACTCGTTGATTCTGCAGAACACCTCAGGCACCCTGATCGGCAAGATCCCGGCCGGCTCCGAGACCTGGATCCACAACGCCGGCTATGTCTGGCTGGTGCTGCTCATACCCCTGGCGTTCGCCGGCTGGTTCGGCATGAACAACCTGCGCACCGAGCATGTCTCGCCCGATATCGGCTCGCCCATCGGTGCCTTCTCCAAGATCGCCGGCATGCTGCTGATCGGCTTCATCACCGCCGCGGTCGGTCTCTACATCATCCTGCCGGCGCCCACCGGACTGGGTGCCCCCAGTTGGTCCAAGTGGCCGGTCATCCTGGGTATTCTGTTCGGCACTGTCATGCTGATGAAGATGATCCCTGGCGATATCAAACCCAACCTGCAGCGCCAGTTCAAGATCTTCGGCAACAAGCACACCTGGATCATGAGCATCATCTACACCATGACCTTCGGCAGCTTCATCGGCTACTCCGCCGGATTTGCTCTTGCCATCAAGGTTGTATTCGGCTTTACCCATGTGATGGGTGCTGATGGTGTTATGCTTCATGATGCTGCGAACCCCAACGGCCCATCTGCCCTGATGTACGCCTGGATGGGTCCTTTTATCGGCGCGCTGATCCGTCCCATCGGCGGCTGGATCTCCGACAAGGTGGGTGGCGCCAAGGTGACTCAGATGGTCTCCATCGTGATGATCGGCAGTGCCCTGGGCGTGGCCTACTTCCTGAAGCAGGCCTACGTGTCGGCAACGCCTGAGGAGTTCTTCCTGCCCTTCTTCGTGCTGTTTCTTGTGCTGTTCGCCGCGACCGGTATCGGCAATGGCTCCACCTTCCGCACCATCGCCATGGTGTTCGACAAGGAGCAGGCCGGTCCTGCCCTGGGCTGGACCTCGGCAGTAGCCGCCTACGGCGCCTTCATCATTCCCAAGGTGTTCGGTGAGCAGATCAAGGCGGCGACGCCGGAGAATGCGCTCTACGGCTTCGCCGTCTTCTACTTCATCTGCCTGTTGCTGAACTGGTGGTTCTACCTGGGGCCAAAGGCGGAAATAAAGAACCCGTAACAGCTTCGGATTGATAGCAAATACGAGTGGGTCTGCATAATCACTAAGGTGATGGCCGAATCCCCCAACCTCGGCAGACCCGCCCCCACTAAATTTGGGGTAGCCGTATGCAACAGAAAACGGTACCTGTATAGGAGAACACAATGAGCCACTTTCTCGATCGACTAAAATACTTCAGGAAGGTAGAGAGCACTTATTCCAAAGGCCATGGCATCGTGACCAGCGAAGACCGTCAGTGGGAGGAGAGCTACCGCAACCGCTGGCGCCACGATAAGGTGGTACGGTCCACCCACGGCGTGAACTGCACAGGCGGCTGTTCCTGGAAGATCTTTGTCAAGAACGGTCTGGTCGCCTATGAGATGCAGCAGACCGACTATCCACGCACCCGCCCGGACATGCCCAACCACGAGCCACGCGGTTGCCAGCGCGGTGCCTCCTTCTCCTGGTACCTGTATAGCCCACACCGCATCAAGTACCCCCTGGTACGCGGTCGCCTGGTGGATCTGTATCGCCAAGAAAAGGCGTCGGGCAAGAACCCGGTAGCGGCCTGGGAAGCGATCCAGAACGATCCCATAAAACGCAAGAAGTACACCGCGGTACGTGGTTTGGGCGGCTTTGTCCGCGCCGACTGGGAGGAGGTGACCGAGATCATCGCCGCCGCCAACATCTACACTATCAAGAAGTGGGGGCCGGACCGGATCTACGGTTTCTCGCCCATCCCCGCAATGTCGATGATCAGCTATGCTGCCGGTTCGCGTTATCTCTCCTTGATTGGAGGCGCCTGCGGCTCCTTCTACGACTGGTACTGCGACCTGCCGGCCGCCTCTCCCCAGGTGTGGGGTGAGCAGACCGATGTGCCGGAAGCGGCCGACTGGTATAACTCAAAATATCTGATTATCACCGGCGCCAATCTGCCCATGACCCGGACCCCGGATGCTCACTTTGCGATCGAGTCCCGTTACAACGGAACCAAGGTGGTCTCCATGGCACCGGACTACGCCGAGTACGTGAAGTTCGCCGATCTCTGGATGCCGGTCAAACAGGGCACCGACGCCGCCGCCTTTATGGCCATGGGGCACGTGGCACTCAAAGAGTTCCATATCAACCAGCAGGATCCCTACTTCACCGAATACGTGCGCACATACACCGATCTGCCGATGCAGGTGATCCTTGACAAGAACGGCGACCGCTACGTCTCAGGCCGCTTTTTGCGCGCCTCTGACTTCGCCAAGAACATGGGTGAAGAGAATAACCCGGAATGGAAGACCGTGGTCTACGACGCCAAGAGCAAGGCATTTGTGGTACCCAACGGCTCCGTCGGCTTCCGCTGGGGCGAGGAAGGTAAATGGAATCTGCTGGAGAAGAGCGGTGCCGATCAGGTTGATATCGAAGCCGAGCTTAGCTGCATCGATAGCAAGGATGAGGTGGTTGCGGTCAGCTTCCCCCATTTCAACCCGGACGACGGCGACACCCTGGTACGCAACATCCCGGTCCGCAAGCTGAAGCTTGCATCCGGCGAAGATGTCCTGGTCTGCTCCGTATTTGACATGCAGGTAGCCCAGTACGGTATAGATCGGGGTCTGGGTGATAACCTGGCTACCTCCTACGATGACGAAACCATACCTTACACCCCGGCCTGGAGCGAAAAGATCACCGGCGTCAAGCGCGCCGATCTAGAGCGTACCGGTCGTGAGTTCGCTGAGAATGCCTCCAAGACCCATGGTAAGTCGATGGTCATCATGGGTGCCGCGATCAACCACTGGTATCACAATGACTTGAGCTACCGCAGCATCATGAACCTGCTGCACATCTGTGGCTGCATCGGTCAGTCCGGTGGTGGCTGGGCGCACTATGTGGGTCAGGAGAAGCTGCGTCCACAGGCGGGCTGGGCACCCATCGCCTTCGCCCTCGATTGGCACCGTCCACCGCGCCACATGGCCTCCACCACTTACTGGTATTTTCATACCGACCAGTGGCGCTATGAAAAAGTGCAGGCCGATGATGTGCTGGGCTCTACCGCCAAAGCCAAGTACCGGGGCTATCAGATAGCCGACTACAACGTGGTCTCGCAGCGTCTGGGTTGGGGACCGTCCGCGCCGCATTTCAATAAGAATCCGCTCGATATCGTCAAGGATGCAGAGGCCGCCGGCGCGGTCGACGAGGCCGGCGTGGTCAACTATCTGAAAGAACAGTTGAAGGGCGGAGATACCGCCTTTGCCTGCGAGGATATCGATGCGGAGGAGAACCATCCGCGCAACCTGTTTGTCTGGCGCGCCAACCTGCTGGGGTGTTCCGCCAAGGGCCACGAATACTTCCTCAAACACCTGGTCGGCGCCCAGAACGGCGTGATGCAGGAGGGTGTCGAGGGTAGGAGCTCCAAGGAGATCAAGTGGCGCGAGAAGTCCCCGGTGGGCAAGCTGGATCTGATGGTGGACATCAACTTCCGCCTCAACTCCACCGGTGCCTACTCGGACATCGTTCTGCCGACGGCCACCTGGTACGAGAAGGCCGACCTCAACACCACCGACATGCACCCCTTCGTGCATCCGCTGGGCAAGGCGGTGGATCCTGCCTTCGAATCCAAGTCCGACTGGCAGATTTTCCAGAAGATCGCCAAGAAGTTCTCGGAACTTGCCGAAGAGCACCTGGGCACGCAGAAAGATCTGGTCTCGCTGCCGATGCAACACGACACGCCGATGGCGCTGGCGCAGCCCTTTGGCGAGGTCAAGGATTGGAAGAAGGGGGAATGCGACCTAATTCCAGGCAAGACCGCGCCAATATTCAAGGTGGTTGAGCGTGACTTCCCCAACACTTATAAGAAGTTCACCTCAGTCGGCCCCCTGATGAACAAGTTGGGCAATAACATCAAGGGTATCGATTGGAACACCGACCTGGAGCTCGAGCAGTTGTGCGAGCTCAACGGCGTAATCACCGAGGAGGGTATCTCCAAGGGGCTGCCGACGTTGGTGGAGGACGTGGCAGTCTGCGACACCGTGCTGCAGATGGCACCCGAGACCAACGGCGAGGTGGCGCACAAGTCCTGGAGTGCGCTGAGCAAGAAGACCGGTATCGACCACAGCCATCTCTACGCGGGACGGCATGAGGAGAAGATCCGCTACCACGATATCGTCGCCCAGCCGCGCAAGATCATCACCGCGCCAACCTGGTCGGGTATCGAATCGGAAGAGGTGAGCTACAACGCCTGCTACACCAATGTCCATGAGCACATTCCATGGCGTACCCTGACCGGTCGGGCCACTTTCTACCTGGATCACGAGTGGATGCTCGACTTTGGCGAGGGGCTGTGCTGCTACCGTCCACCGCAGGATCTGGGTGCACACAAAAACCTGCCGGAGGGCCTGGCCAATAAGCTGAAGGGTAAGAAGACCCTGACCCTGAACTGGATCACACCGCACTCCAAGTGGGGTATCCACTCCTCCTACCAGGACAATCTGCGCATGCTGACCCTGTTCCGCGGTGGTCCCTACTTCTGGCTCAATGAGAACGAAGCCAAGAGTATCGGCATCAAGGACAACGATTGGGTCGAGGCGGTCAATGCCAACGGCGCGACGGTGGCCCGGGTGGTGATCAGTCAGCGTGTGCCCGAGGGCATGGCGATCATGTATCACGCCCAGGAGAAGAACGTGAACGTGCCGGGTTCCAATACCACAGGTAAACGCGGCGGTATTCTCAACAGCGTGACCAAGGTGATCATGAAGCCGACCAACCTGATCGGCGGCTACGCCCAGCTCTCGTATGCCTTCAATTACTACGGCGCGGTGGGAAGTCAGCGTGACGAGCATGTCATCGTTCACAAGATCGAGGATGCGGATGTTGATTGGCTGGAGCGCGACCTGACGCCGGCGCGTGAAGCTCAACTCAATCCCCCGGGGGTCAATAACTGAGTCAGTTGATTGTATCGATGCAGGGTGGGCACGCTATCCGCTCTGCATCTTGGTGGAGAGAATTTCGAGGAACATTAAGATGAAAATACGTGCACAAATTGCAATGGTCCTGAATTTGGACAAGTGCATCGGCTGCCACACCTGTTCAGTGACCTGCAAGAATATCTGGACCAACCGCAAGGGTGTGGAATACGCCTGGTTCAACAACGTTGAGTCCAAGCCGGGCATCGGTTTCCCCAAGAATTGGGAAGACCAGGATAAGTGGAATGGTGGCTGGGTAAAGAAGGACGGCAAGCTGGAACTGAAGGCCGGTGGTCGGATCAGTAAGCTGCTTAACATCTTCGCCAACCCGGATATGCCGGAGATTGACGACTACTACGAGCCGTTCGACTACGACTATACCAAACTGCAGAATAAACCGCTGTCTGAGGCGGCTCCGACGGCACGCCCCCTCTCCCAGGTTACTGGCGAGCGGATGGAGAAGATCCATTGGGGTCCCAATTGGGAAGACGATCTGGCCGGCGCCTTCGAAGATCGGTCAATGGATACGAACTTCAACGGCATCCAGAAGCAGATGTACAGGGAGTTTGAAAAAACCTTCCATATGTATCTGCCCCGCCTCTGCAACCACTGTCTGAATCCGGCCTGTGTTGCCAGCTGTCCCTCCGGCGCCATCTACAAGCGAGACGAGGACGGTGCGGTCCTGATCGACCAGGACCGTTGCCGCGGCTGGCGCATGTGCGTCAGCGCCTGCCCCTACAAGAAGATCTACTAC
>JAAETM010000764.1 GCA_024228395.1 bacterium
CACTTCAACTTTGTACTTTCCCTTCGGCAATGCGAAGCCCTTGCGCACCGCATCAACGGTTGTGTTGTCCAGGCGATGCCCGGTTTCCCGAGCCTTGATCAACACCAAAAAACCGTCCTCCCAGGATTCCGCATCCTTGGGTTAGGCAACATCCACTTTTGCCAGCAGTTCCGGTTCCGGTGACTCCAGCAGAATCGTCACTTCGCGCTGATCGGTCGATTTGATCTCGATCCACCTCTCGACCAACGGATGGGGCGGATAAAAAGCACTGATCGCAATTCGAGCTCCGACCGGTGCATCGAATAAGTGTCACCCAGCCTTGCCCTCGGCCACTTCAGTCTGCACCAGGGGAACCGAATCATCCCAACCCCAGACGTTTAATCCATGGGCACTCACCAGAAGCGAATCTCTATTGCCACACAACGGCCCTTCCTTGCAATTCCCCTTCGCCCCCCACAATCGACACCATGCTCGCTACCGACGTCAATCAGCGTTTCGTGTAGCCAGCTTCCTGATACACGAGATCGTGTCCCAGACGGTGATGATGGCTATGACGCTTAGCACGATTGTGACGGTTGTTTCGAAGACCTGGGCTCCACCCATGGCCTCTGGGAAAATGGCGAATTGCTCGAACTGGCCGATTTGATAGAGAATGACCAGGCTCGCGAGATTGAGTACGACGTTCGCCGCAAGGGATACTTTGTTCCAGCCCGCCAGAGCGAATTTGTACAAGTTGAGCAGGATCCCAAGGCCACAAACAATATTGACGCTCACCAATACGGCCGACCATTCGGAGCTCAACCGAACCGCATTTCCACTGTCGTCTTGCACTGAAAACGCGGGCACGAACCCATTCCACCAGGCCAGGAAAAACACGCCGATAGCAAATCCAAAGCCAGCATCAACTCGACTGATGGATAGTTTCTGACCCGAGTCCTTGATGTCGCGCGGCGACCAGGCATAGATCTCTTCGATGTTTACCCCTGAGGTTTGCATCGCATAGAAGACAAGGGTCAGTGCTGCGAAGACTAGCAGGCCGGTCGATGGCAAGGAGCCGATCGCGACCCATGCAGAACCTATGAGATTGTCTCCGCTCAAGATGCTGGGTACTTGGGTCAAGAATTGGATGGTTAGGACAAGAGTGAGCGTGGTCTTGAGCGACTGTTTGAAGGCGGGGAAGTACCTGGCACTTATCAACTGCTGGTTGGGCAGATAGGTGGAGGCGACGCACATCGGATGGCCCATTCCCTTGAGCATTGCTTCTTGCTCTTGCTCGTTCAGGCTATGACCAAGCCTTTCTTCCTCGTCTTCAACCGCACCCATGATGGAGGCTTCAAGTTCCCCGCGCACCTCCTGTTTCAATTCGCTGGGCAAGTATGTTTCGAGGCTCGCGAGGTAGTTGTTGATCATTTTCATAGTGGACTCCGGGGTTTATTCGCTGGCCTCAGCGAGTATGTTGTTCAAGGTGTGCTCCACCTGGCGCCAGTCCTGCGTAAGGCTTGCGAGCATGGCCTCCCCCGACGGGGAGAGCCGGTAAAACCGCTTCTTGCGGTTGTCTTCCACCCGCCATTCACTGACCAGAAGTGCTTGTTTTTCAAGCCTCCTAACCAGGGGG
Source organism: bacterium (assembly GCA_024228395.1). Taxonomy (GTDB): domain Bacteria; phylum Planctomycetota; class UBA1135; order UBA1135; genus NORP259. The sequence goes on from JAAETM010000764.1 coordinate 1,616, forward strand.
TAGAGCGTGCCTTCATCGATCTCGAGACCCTTGCTCAGCAGGTTCTTCCTGAGTGAATAGCCGTAGTGCTCTTGCCGCAATTCGGCCAGAACAGCAAGGACGATGACGCCCCGCCTTAGTTCGAGCTTGAGCTTGTGATGGTGGTTCGGTTCGGTCATGGCGCGCCCTAACTGTGCGGCACATACTGTATGCCGCACAGTGTAGGGTGTCAAGGGATCCCCGTCTGGGCTTTGAATTGGGGGCCGTGGGGCCCAAAAAACCCTCCGTATGGCCCCGAGAGCGTGGTTCTCGGTTGCGGTGAGAGTCCGCCCAGCGCGGCGAAACCACCTTGTGGGCCCCGGAGAATGCCCCCCAGCAGGCCACCAAGATCGACCTTCACAGGCGGCCGCAGCAAGCGCCTCGCTGCTTTGCTGGCTTGATACCATATTGGCGTACGACACTGGATCGCCGTATTGTCCTTCCGAGAGCTATCCGATTGGACCGCGAACCAACAAGTAACTGAGACAGTGCCGCACACTCAGCTCGACACAATTTAAACGCCCCACCCCTACGGCTTTTCATGAACAAACGCCTATTTATTCTGGCTGCTGGCCTCATCCTGATCGCGTCCTTTTTTCTATTCCCCAGCAGCCAGGATGAAACCTCCCGTGCAGCTATCCCCAATGCGGAGACCGCGACGCAGGAACCCACGGACATCGCCGAAGCTTCGGCGGTAGACCTCGCCAAGCCCGAGGAAGATCCCGCGACCAGGGCGTCGGTGACAAAAACCGCCGAACCCAACGAGGACCGAACAGGTCGCGAGGAAAAACCTGTCGGAA
>JAAETM010000765.1 GCA_024228395.1 bacterium
GAGGCAGAAGATTGCCAAGACACAACAGGGCACTAGACAGAGTGCTTACAAGAATGAGAGAGAAAAGAGAGAAATGAGACGCGCGGCTTCGGGTTTGATTATTGTGCTTTGCTGCACGTTCTGTTGGATATAACAGAGACCCCCCCACCCGAAGGCGCGTGTGGTATCACGTGATGATTGAGTCTTCGGCAGGACAGGGAAAGGATGGGGGTAATCCGTGATCTCTCGCTCCAGAATCCCAACAGGGGTGTCGCTGTTCCACTGGGTGATGATTGCTGGAATTCGCCGAAGTCGATTCCGCTTTACCGCGCAGATGGGGAATTGTCGCGAAATGACGGCAGCCACCTCCGCCGAAGAGTTCCTGCATAGGGTCCGAGGGAGTAGATTCAGGTTCCGAGCCGGAAGAATCGTGAAGCTCCGCGTGGTCGGAGTAAGCGATGGAATAACGGGCTTGGGCGGCGGCCACTGACGAATATGCAGATCGGAGGAGAGTACTGTCCCGCGCGGCTGCTTCTTCTGCTTCTAGCAAAGTCATTACCGCATGAAGATCCGGAGAGCTTGTGCTGCCCTCCCCGTCCGGAAGGTTTTCTCCCGTCAGTTCCTTGACCGGAGGGTTCGCTGGTGGAACGAAAAGACTGCGGAGCCGATCCAAGAAAACGGTCAGATTCACGTCGTAGTAGTCGTGAGCCGGCAAGCTCATGTACCGTCGCACTCCCTCCTCGCCCAGGATCGCTCCGGCTGGATCTTCGTTGACAGGCTTGTATCGCAAGGCGAGCTGTCGTTTGACGTTCTGGACATTGCGAGTGAAGAACCTTCGCTGCAAGATAACCCAGAAGTCGAAGTCCATCGTGTCACCTGGAGAGGGTAGAAGTGGAGGAGTTGAACTGGACAAGGGGTCCATCCTTGGAGAAGTCGGAAAGGTGGACACGGTGATTGTCGCCGGTTCAGATCAGGGATTTTCGCGTGAGGAAAATCTCAACTTGGTCGCCAATGTAATGTTCGTGATTCGTATTTGC
>JAAETM010000766.1 GCA_024228395.1 bacterium
CTCCAACTGCAAGCCCTCTCCTATCTGATTGCAAACGGTGATCTACACGCCAAGAACATCAGCATTCAAGTCGCCCACGGACACACCCGCCTGACCCCAATCTACGACCTGCTATCCACCCTGCCCTACGGCGATGGGGACCTCGCCCTCCCCATAGAAGGCCGCAACAAGAGATTAAAACGCAAACACTTCCTAGACTTCGGCGAACGCATCGGAATCCGACCCGCCGCCACAAGCCGCATGCTGGACTCGCTCCTAAAAGGCATCGTTCCGCACATGGCCAAGCTGCAGCAGATTGGCCTACCCCCTAAGAAAACAACCCACCTGGGGAGAACTATGCAAACGCGACTCCGGGAGCTCGGCGACCTCTGAGATGCCATGCTTGTGATTATGTAGCCCATGGGTTGGAGGCGGGGCAGGCGACAGGCCGGATCACAAACTTTCTCGGTTTCCTTCTCAATTGTGCAGAATGGGCTCCATCTAAGTAACTGATGGAACACCACACGATTGAAACACTCCTAAGGGATTCGAACTGGCTGAAAGGGATTTGCCATGGTTTGACGGACGATGAACACCTGGCCGCGGACCTTCAGCAGGAGGGCTGGTTGAATGCGTTGAAACATGGGACGCAGGATGTCGAGGTGCCACGTTCATGGTTCCGGAAGGTACTTGGCAATGTGGCTATTCAGCGGTTTCGAAGTGAGGGTGCGCGCCGGGGCAGGGAGACAAGCTACTTCTTCGATGGCGAAGAACGGGTATCTGAGGGCCCCGACAACGTCGTGGAAAAAGCGGAGCTGCGAAGCCGCATTGCAAGTGCGGTCCTGGAGTTGGAGGAACCCCTCAAGGCGACGGTTCTGCTGCACTTCTTCGAAGGCCACAGCATCGTAGAGATAGCCCAGATGCATGGCGTATCTGCCGCGGTTGTGCGGACCCGGATGACGACGGCATTGAAGCGGTTGCGCAAGCGGCTGGGTGACGAGTACCCCGGTGGGCAACAGTGTTTGCTGCCGTTGATGTGGGTCGTAGCAGGGCGTGGGCCAGTGGGCGATACCGTGGGCGCCGGGTCTTCGGCGTGGACATGGGGGGCCGTGGCAGGGTTGCTGGCGGGGGCAGTTTGCATAGCTTGGGTCATCGGCCTCTACTCACAGGGTGCAGGAGAAGCTCACCTCCGTGCGTTAGATCCCGGCCTTGGTGCCGATGCGATGCTTGCGCAGGACTTTGAACTTGAAACGCAAGGGCCCACAGGCAATCGGGTAGTCGGTCCCAAGGACGAGGGGAGCCGGGAAGGCCGCTTGCCCTGCTTGCTTTGGAGCATCGGCGCGGAGACCCCGATCCCTGGAGTATTGCGAAGCACAGGCGGTGCAATCGTTGGCCAAGCCAATCGTACGGGACAGCTTCGAATCTCCACGGCTTGGATCGGCAAACCGCTGATTGCTACGGCTGGCTACCACAAGGATCTTGAAATTGTTGTACCCGAGCTGATCGAAGGCGAGTTCTGGCGCATTGAGATGGCCGTGCAAAGTCCCACGGTGTTGAGCGTTGTGGATCAGGAAGGTGTTCCCATGGAGGGTATAGGGATCGGTTTGTGGACTTTGGGCGAGGGCTTGGATGAGGAGCGTGCACCCGGCGAGCAGGAGGCCCCCCTTCTACAAGGCAAAACCCAACCGGATGGCACTTGGTCGGGACTGATTGGTGGCTGGGCGGTTGTGAGGTTCACCGTTCCCGGCGGCGGAAAGGTATTCGCCCGGGTGGAGCCTGGAGTGCCAGCGACCATCGTGCTCCCAAGGCACTCCCTGACAGTCCGCTTTGTCGATGAGGTGAGCGGTGACCCGCGGCCCGGCATGACTGTTGGACGGTTCGATTCACTTGCTGAATCCACACCGGGCTTGGCTTTGTTGCACCGCAGAAAGGAAGTTTCCGATCGCCAGGGACAGGTCGCCCTTCCATTGCCGGAGGGGGGAATGAGCTTTGGATTCGGATATTCCAATGTCGAGCAAGTCTCGATCCAGAACCCGGGTGCCACACCGTGGGCTGTGTTGGATCAGCGTAACAAGCAGCACATTCACGTAACGAAGGCCGGCGCAGGACGTGTTCTCATACTCGGTGTGAAGGACACTTCCCTCCGGATTCGCTTGACAGATTCGAGCACAGGGTTGCCCTTGAAGGGCACGGCCGTCTATGGAGTTAAGAAGGCAGGGACGCTTGACGATTGGGAAGTGGGCGATGAGCCAATGCTTCTTTCTTTGCCGTTCGGAGGACGGATCGTGGGCGGGGAACTGTGCGCTCACAAAGTCCGATTCACAACCTCCGACCCGTGGAGGCGGTTGATTGAGGAGCAAAGTGGCCAGTACAGAGTATTGGTTATCAGGGTTCCCGGGTACCGCGTTGGATACCTGTCCCTATACGGCGTAGATGAGGAAAGTGGGGTGCTAGATCTCGCCATGCGTCGGGCGGAGTCCTCTCCGAAGCTGAAGTTCGTTTGGACGGATGGTAGTCCGTTCCTTGGGTCCGTAGTTGTTGTCGAGGATTCCTCAGGAGAAACGCTTGCAGAAGGCCGGACGGGCCCGAAGGGCCTTGTGGAATCAAGCTTTAGGCCGAGCGGCGCAGCAAGGGTTGTTGCCCATTCTGCTCACCTACTAAGGCCGGGAGTTCGGGAGTTTTCCCTTGGAGCATGGACATCCTCTCTGCAGACCGAGATCCCAGCATCCGCCTGGAAGTCCTCAGAGACGATCATGGTTCGTGTAGGGGCTGGCCCGCCCCGAGGTACTATCAGAGTGTCCAAAGTGCCAGGTGACCGCCACGAGGTCATTGCAAGCGATGGCTTTCAATTTGAGTACACCCCATTGCGCTGTGAAGATGGCTCCTATCTTTTCGAGGGCTTACCTTCAGGCGGATATGTGGTCGGCACTAGATCCTGGGTTCGGGCGGTTGAGCGCGCGGGAGTCCGTGACCGTAAGGACGCAGCGGCCACACTCATCACTGACGTCGAAAGGGACGAGTGCTCGGAGTTGACATGGAATCCGGCATGGGCGATGGAGGAAGGACTCAGTGGCCGAGTGACGTGCGATCCGCGCCTGCTGCGAAGCTTGTCCTTGTTTGCCCAGTACGCATTTTCAGGATCCGAACCCTCGTGGCGTATGCGCAGGTTGCCCATGGACTCGCTCGGTTATTACGCGATACCGATTGGAGATCCTCGTCCATTGGTACTGGTTGTTGAGTTTGACGTGCGCAGTAAGGCACTAGCCAAGTTCATGCCCGGGGAAGATTGCACCATTGAAACCGGTTCGATACGGGTCGTGACCCCCGGGGGCAAGAGTGCAGCTACGTTCGTGGTCTTTCGTACTCTCCCATTGGCCGAGGAACCAGTGAGTGCATGGATTGGACCGAATCAGTTCACTTCGATCTCCGAACACGAAATCAGAGAACAGAACGTGATCGGAGGCTTGCCCATGTCGATTGTGGAAGTTGTTTTTTCCATGGTGGGCGGAGAGAAAGTTGTCCGGCCGGTTCGCATGGTGGCGGGCGGACAGGTGACGGTGACCTTATGAGCGTACTCTGGGTCATCGCTCCACGTGATCAGGGAAAGGGGGTCGAACTGGCCCCATATCAGGGTCTCGACCCTCGCAAAATGAAGTGGGCCCGCCGTGCTGCAGGAAGCAGCACGGCGGGCCCACGTGGATTGCCGGTTTGAGGCCCTACGCCTCAACCAAAGTCGAAACCTTCAGCGCTTGGTCGATATCCGCGATCAGGTCTTCGACGTGTTCGATGCCGACTGAGAGGCGCACGAGACCGTCTTGCAGACCAGCCGCATGACGCACTTCCGCCGGAATCGACGCGTGCGCCATCGACGGGGGTGTTTCGACCAACGACTCCACGCCGCCGAGGGATTCGGCCAGGGTGAAGACTTTGGTGGAGCTGGCGAACTTGTCACCTGCGGGCACGCCGCCTTTGAGTTCGAAGCTGACCATGCCGCCGCCGTTTTTCATTTGGCGTTTGCAGAGTTCGTGTTCGGGGTGGGAGGGCAGGCCGGGGTAGAAGACGCGGTCGACCGAGGGGTGGGCTTCCAGGTGCGTGGCGATGGCCATGGCGTTTTCGGCGTGGCGGTCCATGCGTAGGGGCAGGGTTTTGATGCCGCGTATGACCAGGAAGCAATCCATCGGGCCGGGGGTGCCTCCGACGGAGTTTTGGTAGTGGGCCAGTTCGTTCGGCGAGCTTTTGCTCGTTGACGATCAGGACGCCGGTGACGGCGTCAGAGTGGTCTCCTGGGTGTTTCGTGAGGGAGTGCAGGACCCCGTCGGCGCCC
>JAAETM010000767.1 GCA_024228395.1 bacterium
GGACACCGTTACCGGGGCACGCGCTCGGGTCTCTACATGTTTCGTCGACTTTTTACATGATCAGCTCCTTTCATCTGATGGGAAGGCGCCAGCTTCGCCTGGCGCTCCGGACGCTAACGATTTACACGAAACGACCCCCCGGGATCCATCTGGAACCCGGGGGGTCGTTGTGTTGCACGCAAGCGTTGTTCTAGTGAACCTTGCCGGCAGCCAGGCGGCGCTCGGCTAGTTTGTCAGCGGCTTCAGCGGTGGGGATGTTTTCCTCGCTCGAGATCGCGTACACCTGGCGAAGGGCTTCCGAGATGTTGTTGATGCGGCGCATGGCTTCGGTTTCGTTGTAGCCGCCCTCGGAGACTTCCACGGAAACGTTGATGATGCCACCGGCGTTGATCACGTAGTCGGGAGCATAAAGGATGCCCTTTTCGCGCAGCACTTGACCGTGGCGCTCTTCGGCGAGCACGTTGTTGGCGCAGCCGGCAATGACCTTGCACTTGAGGCGCGGGATGGTCTCGTCATTGACGCCTGCACCGCGGGCGCAGGGGGCGTAGATGTCGCACTCCACATCCAGGTGTTCGTCCTCTTCCACCACATCAAAACCGTGCTCGGCGGCCAGCTCAGCCACGCGCTTGGCGTTGATGTCACAGATGGTGACCTTGGCGCCCTGCTCCTTGAGCAGAATGGCCAGGGCGCCACCGACGGCGCCCACACCTTGCACGACCACGTGCTTGCCGGTGATGTCGGCGGAACCAAAAGCGGCTTCGGCGGTGGCGAGCACGCCAACCAAACAACCGTGGGCCGTGTAGGGGCTCGGGTTGCCGGAGGAACCGGATTCGCGGGAAAGGCCCGTCACATACTTGGTCTCGCGACCCACAGTCTCAAGGTCGGGGATTCCGATGTTCATGTCTTCGGCGGTGATGTACTTGCCACCGAAGGATTCGACGAAGCGACCCATGGCCAGGAACAAAGCCTCTGACTTCAACTTCTTGGGATCGCCGATGATGACGCTCTTGCCGCCGCCAAGACCGGTGTCAGCCACAGCAGACTTGTAGGTCATGCCGCGCGACAGACGCAAGACATCGGTCATCGCCTCTTCCTCGGAAGCGTAGTCGAGCATACGCATGCCACCCAGGGCCGGGCCGAGGGTGGTGTCATGGACTGCGATTATGGCATGCAGGCCGGAATCTTGGTCTTTGCAGACGGCGACTTTTTCGTAGCCGTCGACCTGGATTTCAGTGATGTTCATGAAGGTGCGCCTGATTAGGGTGGGCCGCTGTGCTCAAGCCCATCGGGCGGGTCTCGGAACACGATTTGCGGGCGGCTAGAATACTCGGCGGAGGGCAATCTGTCGAGGTCTGGCGGCCCCCATGCTACCCTCCTGGTGACCATGATTCTGTCTGGCGATCTCAATGCCCCTGGAGGGCCAAATAAAGCCGCTTTGCCGGTGTTGGTAGCCCTGTGGGCGACCGGGTCAGATCCTGCTTTGGACGGTCTGGTAAGGGTTGTGGCGCGAAAAAGGCTCCCTGAGGGCCCTCCTGGAGCTATTTTGGAAGGTCCTAGCGCTCTAGAGCCCAAAAAAAAGCTCCCGGAAGGCGACTGGGTTGAGTTCGATCATTTTTGTGATCCTTTCCCCGACCGTCCCGCCCAAATGGGTGCCTCCAGCGCCGAGCTTCATCGACGCTTTGGTGTCGATGACAACCAGCTCCGCGGCCAGGAAACAGCACCTGCCCTGTGGACGGGATTCCGGGAGTTCGTGGGTGAATCCCCCTTGCTCGTGGCCGGCGCGGATCTCTACCGATCATGGCAAGGCAAGCTGGACCTGGATCTGGAGGAACCGGCCTTCCCCAACACGGTGCTTGGCATTGAGGAGCTAGAACGCCTGGGCCTGGGCAAATCCAAGACCCAGGAGGATGAAGAGGATGACGTGAGTGACTGGTTCGAGAAGCCTAGCGTCAGATCAATCGCTGAACGCCTGGGGCGCCTGGCTGAAACACTGAACAACCAGGACCGTGTGTTTCTTGCACTGTGGGCAGCGGGCATCGAGGGTGCTGCCCATCGCTTCGAAGACAGCGACCCAGCGGCAGCGCGGCGGCTGTACATGGCCCTGAATCTGCTAAACAATCCCGATGGGATTTGCCGGCAGGGCACGGAACTGTTCGAAGCGGGGAGGGCAGTGCTGGCTGGATACATCGAGCGCGCTCTGAAAGATTCGCCCGGCATGGAAAACGGGTTGTATCTGCTTGAGCCCCTCGGAGCAACACGGGGTGAAGATGAGAAACAACCCGATCCACTGCCTCCGACCAGCGAAGAGTTGACGCCCTTTCCCAAGGACGACCGGCGCCTGCTGAAAGATGTATTTGAGCACCACCTGCCAACTCTCATGTCTGAATCCCTCGGTGGAAGTCCCGCCGATTACATTCGTGAGTCCCAGACCCGTGTCGCCCAACAAGTCGCGCAGAACCTGGGTCGCTCCGGACTGCTCCTGGTGCACGCCCCAACCGGCACGGGCAAGACCTTGGCCTACGTGCTACCCGCCCTCATTTGGGCCCGCCGGCACGGTCTACGCGTCGGTATCGCAACCTACACGCGAGCACTGCAAGAGCAGGCCATGGCAGGCGAGGTTCCGCGCGCCCTGCGTGCCCTCTCCCGCGCGGGCTTCCACCCCCTGCCGCGCGTAACGTTGCTCAAAGGGCGCGAAAACTACCTCTGCTGGCGTTCGTTCCAGCCTTTGAGGCCCCAAAAGGACGATAACGCGGAGACTTGGCTGGCTTGGACGGTGCTGCTCACCTTTGCCATGACCCAGGCAGACGGGGACTTAGATCGGCTGCACACCTCACCGCCTTTGGCGCTCACCAGTTCCAAACCCTATCGCCAAGCGCTCACCCGCACCGTGCGGTCCGCGCGGGCGCGTCGTGGGTGCTGCACACGCAATAAGGACCGCATGACTTGCCTCGCCGAGCTTGCGCGCAAGCGGGCAGAGCGCAGCCATTTGGTTATCACAAACCAATCGTTTGTGTTGGCGCGCCGTGAGTTCTTGCGCCATGTCATCTTTGACGAGTGCGAGCACCTGCACGATTGTGCGGTTTCAGCATTTAGTTCGAAATTTGAGTTTCAGGAAGCACGTCAAACTTTGATGCGCTTACATCGGCCGGGTCGTGGTACTTCGCGCTCACCACTCGACCGACTCAAGCGTCAAATTCCCGGTAGCGGGCCCTCAGAGGAGGCTCTTAAACGTGCCCTATCCCGCTGGGGGCGTTTGATGCGCGCCATCGAGTCCATGGAACAAGCGGCCGAGGACTTCGACAATCGAAGGGTCGAGAGCACGGGAAACCACCACGATCGAATCGTGCATGGGTATATGCGTGTGCAAATATCAGAGGGACGCGAAGCCGGGTTGATGCAAGCGAGGCTGGATCTTGGATCTGAATTGGCCCTGCTCGAAACCGATTTGGATCGACTGCAAGAGGTGTGCGACGCCAACAAGATGCGTGGGTCCCAATCGATCCGGCAAGGCTTGGAACTGGGGCGCGCTGAGCTCACGGAATTGGGCAAGCAAATCGAGTGCTGGTTGCCGCTGATGGAGGGCAAACCCGCTTTCGCCAAGGAATTCTTCTACGATGTGGAACGTACGTATCGGGGCGAATTGGGCCTATTATCGCGGGTTTTGCTGCCGAGCGAGTCCCTGGGGCGCCTGTACTACCCGGACCTGGCCAGCGGCACGTTCCTCTCAGCTACGACCTACTTGGGCGAAAGCTTCGAAGCCTCCAAAAACTACTTGGGACTGAAGCGCGCAGAAGAGCCAGCCGACGACGAAGAACGCATGGGACGCCCCGTGGACACCTTCCGGGTCCCCGAAGCCTTCGACTACTCGCGAGTACTGGTCGGAGTGCCGCGCGATGCACCTCCAGCCAACGGGCCACGGGACGAACACCGGGCTTTCATCGCACGATTCGTCGAACAACTTTGCACGCGCACGGGTGGCCGTCTGTTGGTCCTCTTCACAAACTTGCAGGACGTGCGTTTGGTGGGCGAGGCCATTCTGCCCGTCCTCCGAAAGCGTGGCTTGCCCCTGTACTACCAGGGCATGGACGGGCTCGCCAAGGAAGAGCTGAGTCGCTTGTTCCGCGAACGAACGGATTCTGTTTTGCTAGGGGTTGATACCTTCTGGTTCGGTGCGGATTTCCCCGGGGACACCCTTCAATACTTGGCCATCGCGCGCTTGCCCTACGGCGTACCTGACCGTTACCACTTCGCCCAATGCGCCGCCCTAGGTGAAGGCGAACAACGCAAGCAAATCTACATGCCACGCGCCCTGGCCAAGTTCCGCCAAGGTTTCGGGCGACTTATGCGCCGCTCCACCGACCGGGGTTGCGTTTTCATCTTAGACCAACGCATTTTGGACCCTCGCCACCGGGCCTTCCTGCGCGAATTGCCGCTTGCGGGCTTGAGTTTCGGGACCCAAAGCGCACAGGGTGCAGCCATGGCACGTGGTCCCCAGGACCGGGTTCTACGCGATGCTTTGGCCCATATGAACTTGCTCACCGATATGGAACGCAGGGGCGTGCCCTTAGATGATTGGGTGGGCACCCCCTGTAGCTCGGGGGTCAAGACACGCAAAATGATGCGCAAGGCCACTCCAGCGGGTGACCAGGACGATCGACAGCCCACCCCGCCCGAACCGGCCCCCCCCACAACCACCCCACCGGAGCCTGAGCGCTTCCAACCCCCCATCGAGGTCGACCCCACCGACCTGCCCTTCTAATCATGGCCGAAGCGAGTCGTTGGACCGAAATCAAGATTGGCGTACCCATGGGCTGGCACGAACTCGTCGCTGATGCCCTCGGTCAAGAGGTTTGCACCACCGTGCAAATGGGTGATCTGCAAAAGCCTGGCGACGTGAATGACACCGGAATTGAATACCTGCGCAGTTATGTTCTGTCGGAATGGAACACCCCCGAGTTCACCCAACGCCTTGCGAAAATGTTGTGCGACCTTGCGCGGTCCGCTGGCGCACCGGAGCTGGCGAACTTGGATATCGAATTTTCGGAGCTTCCTGCCGAGGATTACGCAACGTCTTGGCGAGCCAGTTGGAGAGCATTCCGCATGCGCCGTGGAAAGCGCTCCCTGCGCGTCGAACCGCCCTGGGCAAGTTTTCCTGACAGGGCAGGGGAAACCCGTTTGATCCTGGAGCCCGGTGGAGCATTTGGATCGGGCCGGCACGCGACAACACGCACCTGCATGGCGGTTGCCATGGAACGCATGCGCGGTGACGAGAAGGTTTTAGACGCGGGAAGTGGCAGCGGAATTCTCGCGGTTGTTTCACTTCTGTTGGGCGCCAAGAGCGCCTATGGTTTCGACATCGATCCTGTTGCAACGCAAAGTGCCAGGAATCTCGCAAGCACCAACGACATCGGCGCCAACGCCACCTTCGAAACCGGGGGATTTGAGATCACCGAAGACACGAATGAAACCTACGACGTTGTCTTCGCAAACATTTACTCCGATGTCATTGTGGCAAACGCGGACCGCCTTGCTGCTTTCGTGGGCTCTGACGGCTGGTTTGCATTCAGCGGGTGCCCGCACCATCACGTTCAAAAAACGCGCAATGCCATGATGGCAGCCGGCCTGCAGGTACTCGAGGACCGCCAAAGGGGCAAATGGCATACCTTTGTGGGGAAAAAGGTCTAGTAACGAAAAAGCCATGCCGGCGCACTTGAACCCGTCTGCTTACACTGGCTCCCGATGCGTTTTGCAAACCGACTCCTCTGGGTACTGGCCCTTTCCCTGGCTGCATGCCAAGGTCGCAACCTGGGCTTTCTACCCATGTCCAGTACCCCGCTCAAACTGTCGGACGTCCGCAGAAGCTTGGGTATAGACACATACGACTCGATCGTTAAAACACACACCATTGCGATCAAGGGTGAGTACACCGGACCCAATGGAAGGGGATCCTTTCGGCGGATTTATCAACCAAACGGGAACTTTGAACACTTCTCGCAACCGCTAAACGCAGAGGAAAGCGTGCAGCGCTTCGACGGTGATGTTCTGTGGGTCGAGTCAACGGGTGGAAGCTCCTATCCGATGACGCAAAGCCGAGCCAACATCACCTGCTCGTTGGAATGGATTCTATCGGGCCGCTGGTTGATCCCAGGGGACTCCCCGTTCCGAACCACGGGCAAGACTTCCCAAACACCCGAGAGGGTGCCTGGTTTTGCATTGCAACTTGAAGGCGGAAGCTCCTCGGCGACCGTTTGGTTGGACCCGGTCAACTACAAACCACAGGCCTTGGAACTCGCGCTCCGTAAGGGTCCCATGCGCATGCGGCTTCATGATTGGAGGACCCGACGGGGCTTTGCTTGGCCCCACGAGATCCGCATTCAAAATGCCCATGGCGAAGCGACCATCGTAAAGACCAATGAGATCGTGTTCGAACCTTCCGCTGCCACCCTCCAGGCGAGCGAACTGGAACGCACTCGCATGAAGGGCGTGAGTTTCGACCAACCCGGGGCGCCCGTCGTCCAGCTGCGTCGGAGTCAATCTGGACACCTGCTGGTGAAGCCCAAACTCATGGGCAATGATGTGGGTTGGTTCTTGGTGGACACTGGCACGGGAGTGAATTGCGTGGACCCCGAAGTCCTCGGGGCCTCACCCAATTTCCTCGCCACCGGCTCCGGTGGGGGTCGAGAGATCTCCGTGGTGGGCCTCGGTGGTAGCGTGGAAGCCCGGGTGCTGAAGGGCGGGGAGTTCACACTTGGTGCCATGCGAGCCAAGGGTATGGAATGGGTCCCCCTGGACTTGACCAGCCTGCAGGTTGTGGTTGGCATGCCGCTCTCTGGCGTTCTAGGCGGCGACTTTTTCCAAAGGGCCGTGGTCGAAATCGACCTGCTGGGTGGCGAATTGACCCTGCACGATCCAAGGACCTACGATGCCAGCCGCCTACCCTGGCGACCCCTACGATTCGACGGCACGACACCATGTGTGCAAGGGCGCTTTTCCCCCTGCCACGAAGGCTGGTTCCGATTGGACACCGGCTCGGACGACACGGTCACATTTCATTCACCCTGGGTGCGAAAGCTACGTATGGTTGACAACGCCACCAATTTGGTTCCCATGCGCCTCAAGGGTATCGGTGGAGAAATCAAAGCCGTGCGCGGACGCGTTCGCTGGTTCGAACTCATGGGCCAGCAATTCCATAAGCCAAAGGTGACCATGGTGGAGCGGGCAACGGGTCCCCTGGCGAATCCGGACTTGTATGGGAACATTGGCGTGGGATTCTTCACCGGACAGCGGTTGATATTGGACTATCCAAACCATCGCGTTGCATTGATTCCCAGGTGATCAGGGGGGAGAAAAGTCTGCGGCACGCCCCTTCCTTCTGCGGGCGGACCGATGTGGAGCTGCGCGCCATTTTCTCGAATGCAAATGTGTCATGATTGCACACTCACCTCCGATGGGTGGAACTAATGGGAGCTGGCCCCATCGGCCTCTGGGCAGCCGAGTCCCGGCTTGCTAAAGTCCTGACGTGAACATTCTCTTTCTTGCCCAACGGATCCCTTACCCGCCCAACCGGGGGGACAAGATCACCTCCTGGCGCCTCATCGAGCGCATGTCGCGGGATCACGAGGTTACCGTGATCGCTTTTGCCCACGATGATGGCGATCACAAGGCCGCTAAGGTACTGAACGAGGAGAAGGGCATCCGCACGATTACTATCGATCACAACGAGCGAGCAAAGAAGATCGGGGCTCTCCCCCTTCTGCTCACAGGCAAACCCCTGACCCTGGGGGTATTCGGGTCCAAGGCCCTGCAAGCTGAAGTCGACAAGCTCATATCCAACACCGACTTCGCCTACGCATTTTCTTCATCCATGGGAGCCTTTCTGCTGCCCCACTCCTTGCCTTGGGTTATGCATATCGCGGAGCTCGATTCGGACAAATGGCGTCAGTACTCAAGGCGCGCTTCCATCCCCATGAGTTGGGTGTACGGTCGTGAGGCCAATACGCTCCTACGCTTCGAGCAGAAACTGGCCGCCGCTGCCATCACCAACGTGCTCTGCACACCCCTCGAAGAGGACATCTTCAAGGACCAGATCCCCGGTTTCCACACCACGGTCTTGCAAAACGGCGTGGACTTGGAGTTCTTCCAGCCGGCCCCCGAAAAGGCGGAACCCGGACGTTTGGTTTTCACCGGGGTCATGGATTACCTGCCAAACATCGACGCCTGCGTCCATTTTGTCCAAGACATCCTGCCCCTGATCCGGGCCAAACATCCCGAAGTCCGCTTCGATATAGTCGGAAGCAAACCAACCTCCGAGGTGCAAACCCTCGCCAGCACGCCGGGTGTCACCGTCACCGGATACGTGGATGACATCCGCGTTTGGTCCCACAAGGCCAGTATCGCAGTGGCCCCATTGCGCATCGCCCGCGGCATTCAAAACAAGGTCCTTGAAGCCCTTTCCATGGGCCTGCCGGTGGTCGGCTCGACCTCCGCCACCCAAGGCGTGCAGGGCAAGCCGGGCGAACACTACTGGGTCACCGACGACCCCGCGGAACACGCGCGCATGGTCATCGACTTGCTCGACAATCCCGCAACGGCCCAGGAACTCGGTCGAATTGGCCGCAAGTTCGTCGAGGACCACTACGACTGGGAAGTCACCCTCAAGCCGTTGGATCAGATCCTACTCAACATCAAATAACCCGCGCGCTCAACCGCTTGCGGGCAGCTCGTAGGTGCCATGGCCCCCATACAGCAAACGATTTTGCCGTACGAGTTCATTCCAGGTGTCGGCCGGGTAGCGTTCGGGGGGAACGACACCAACGATGCCTGATTTGCGACCGGTGCTCATGGGTCCGCCCCCCAGGGTCGTCTCCGATGCCAAAATCGTGACCTTCAGCGTCTTGCGGTAGGCCTTCATGGCGCGCTTGAGCACAGCGCGATCCCGTTCGAGCATGAGACGATCGCCGGAGGTCCATCCGGAAACGATCTGGCTAAGCTCATCGGCATCCTGCATCTCGACGGCAAGCGCCAGATCCCCATCGGCCTCACTATCGACCGAATGGTGTATTAGGGTGTCGCGGGCTGCCGTCCACGCACCCGCGCTCGAGGAATCGCCCTCCAGGCCTTCGAGCACTTTGAGTAGGGCCAGGTAAACCAGGGTCATGTTGGGATCGAACATGGGACCATGGTACCTCCCGGCCGGTCCCTTGGGCAGGCCTCACCTGTGGTCCCAAGCCATTGGATTTCTCCCAAGCGAAGTGCCACCCCGAAGGGTGCGGAGATGTCCTTATGGCATGCAAGACGAAGGCACTAAAACTCCTAACTGGTCAGGGCAAATCCGTATTCCTTGGGCTCGCAGCGCCCTCCTGGCCGTGTCAGTGCACCCGAAATGTGGCCTTTTTTGGTTCCAAAACGAGGAAACTTGGACCAGCCATATCCTCAGCGCTGCCCGCGCCCAACCCATGCTCGCCTTCGGGGCCCTCTGGGTCACCCTAATGGCCGTCTCCCCTTGGAAAAGCCTTAGAACTGACCTAACTGACACATCTCTTAAAGGCTGATTTCGGATACAATGAGGAGTCACGGGCCGCCCGTGGACCCCCTAGGACCCAATTTCCCGCGGCCCGGGCCTGTTTCGACCCTCATGTCTCAAACTTCTTCTCCGGTTCTTCTCCAAGGACCCTTCAACAGCGCTCGCTTCGGCAAGACCCTCTGCATCGACATTACCACCCCCCACGCCAGCTTGGTCGTGGAGCGCGGAAGTGAGCTTCCCAGAGCGTCCTTGATCGTCACCCGAGCTGCCCGCTATCTGATCGACAGCTCTCGCAACGGCGACAAATTGGACCACATTTTGATCATCGGCACGGGTGTCGACCCGGCCGAGCACCCCGACTTGCGCAACATCGTGGAGAACCTGCGGGTTCTTAAGGATAAGTGGTTCGGCCGCGCCAAGCTCGCCTTGCGCACGAGGACGCATGTCCTTGAGCCCTACAGCCTGCGCTCGACCCTTTCCAAGTTCAACACGGTTTACATTCCCATGGAGTGGGGCACCACCAAGGTGTTCACCGCAATGACCGGTGACAAAGCGACGGCTCTGGGCCAAATGATCAAGGGCCTGCACGGCTTGGAAAACGTGACCCTGGAGGCGCAATTCGCCAGCGGTACAAACGGCAACATGACCGCCTCCGAGCTCGCTGCTTGGTTCAAAAAAATCGAGGAAGCAGGGCCGGCGCAGATCCATCTGCTCGGCGGATTGCCCGTGTCGAAAAAGAAACTCACCGGCAAAGCATCAACCAAACCCCAACGCAAGAAAATCGCTGAGACCCTGCTCGAAAAGACCGGCCACACGGCCGAACTCTTCGACCACGAAACGACCCTGCCCGAATAGGCCGCCGGGTACCCCCGTCCATGGACAGCTCAGCCACGCCGATCGCCAGTATGCGCGGGATATCCCGTCACTTTGGCGATTTAGTGGCTGTGAACAACCTGGACCTCAGTATCGCTCCAGGCGAAGTCGTGGGACTCTTGGGTCCCAATGGCGCCGGAAAGAGCACGGCGGTACGCATGCTAGTGGGACTTTTGGCCCCAACCGAGGGCACGGTCAGCATTGCGGGCGTTCGCGTGGACCAGGACCCGATCGCTGCCAAGAGCAACATTGGCTTTGTACCCGACGGGGCCCCGCTCTACCCAAACTTGAGCCCCAATCAACTATTGCGCCTCGTTACCGGGCTTTTCCAGGTGCCCGAAAAAGTCGCACGGGAGCGCAGTCAGCACCTACTGAAACACTTCGAGTTGCTCGAACGCGCTGACGATCCGGTGGGACAGTTCTCGCGGGGCATGCGCCAAAAGGCCGCATTGGCCTGCGCCCTGGTACATCATCCAAAGCTGCTCATATTGGACGAGCCTCTTTCCGGACTCGACGCACCCTCCGCCTCACTCATCAAGGAGGTCCTGCGCGGTTGGGCCGATGAGGGAGGCGCTGTACTTTACACGTCCCACCTGCTCGATGTGGTCGAGAGGGTCTGCGACCGAATGGTCATCATCGACAAGGGGCATGTGGTTGGACAAGGCAGCCTGGACACCTTGCGCGAGCAAGCAGGATCTTCGGGAACCTTGGAACAGGTTTTCCTGAAACTCTCGCACTCGGACGATCCCGCACAACGCGCTAAACAATTGCTTGGCGACCTGCGCTCCTAGCGCTGCACGCGAATGACATCGCCCACGGTGATCTCACCGGATTGCACCACGTCACACAACACGCCGCGACCGCGCCGCCCTTTCTGATTCGCGCGCGCCACACGTCGTACCGATTTGAGTCCAAAGCGCTCCAGGAACAGCCCGCAGGGGACGTGCGGACGGGGACTCACCTCGAGGATGGCATTGCCCACATGCAGCCGCGTGCCTGCGGGTAGGTTGGCTTCGCTCAGGTCCAAATCAACCTGCAGGTTGTCGCCCGAAATGGCCATGCGCTCCTCGCCATTGGCCACCGAACGTAGCACGTGCACATTCGCCAAACTGACCTCTCCTTCGTTAGGGTTGAGGTCCTGACTGCGGCGATCCCCAATCACACCCTTGCCCACTTCAACCCGAACTGTCTTTGGGGTCAGGCGCGCCCCAACTCCACCGCCAGCGGGCCGTTGCACTAGGCAATAAACGCTCCCCCCGTCCTTTGGAGAGGCTGGCAAACGCAGAAACCAACCATCGAAGCGAAAGGAGAAGTCCATCAATCCCTAGAAAGACTCCCGACCTCAATCGGATGGAAGTTCTTGTCCACAGCCACCATTGTCACCTGGGCTTCGGTCACATATGCGTGGTGCCCACCACCAAAGCGACGCTGCGCCCAAACGGAAACATGAACCGTGATAGAGGTCCGACCTACGCGCGACGTGCGCGTGAAAAATGACACCAGGTCACCCACATAAACCGGCGCCTTGAAGTCGATCTTGTCCATGGAGACCGTGACCACCATGCCAGCGTGGGCTTTGTGTGCCTCGGTGGCCGCCGCCAAGTCAATCTCTGCCAGGATCGTGCCACCGAAGATCGTGCCCACGGCGTTGGTGTCCTTGGGCATCATCACGCGGCGGATCGAGGGCGCCTCATGTTCGGGGAACAAAGCCTCGGCGTCTTCCACGTTCTTTTGGGTGTGCTTGGGGTCGCTCATGTTGAGTACTTAGCCTTTTAGAATGCTCTTTCGAGCCCATTCTGCGATTCGCTCGCGGACAATGTTCAGCTGTCCCTTGAAAAAGTGGTCCGCACCTGCGACTTCCTGCATATCCATGCGCTCAGCCAGGTCGGGCAGAATTTCCTCGAACCTCTTTTGCGTGCCAAAGGGATCGCATTCAGCCATCAAAGCCATGCCCGGTTGCTGCACATCCCGGGCAAATTCCAGGTCATAGATGTTCACGGGGAACGCGATCAAACAAATGCGTTGCATGCGTTCTTCGGTGAGTGCAACACTTGCCACCGTGCGGGAACCAAAGGAAAAACCAGCACCCCAAAGTTGCAGGCCTGGATAGCGATCGGCCATGAAATCCAAGGCTGCGACCAGATCTCCATCCTCAGCTCCTTGACCATCGTGCTCACCCTCGCTCATGCCCACACTTCGAAAATTGAAGCGCAGGACTGCCAGGTTGGCGTCTTGAAATCCGCTCGCGGCCCGGTGCACAACATTGTTGCGCATGGTGCCACCCAGGGTCGGCGGGGATGGCTTCGGGTGGGGATGACAAACCACGACGACCGCGGTCGGGGCTTGATCTTTGGGCTCCCAAAGGAGCCCCTCTAGCACCCCCGCGGGGCCTTGAAAGGTCACATGCATGCTCGGGAAGGTAGCAGGTACCAACCTCTGTGTTGTACGGTAGAGGTCGAATATCTCGCCAAAACAATGCAAAGCACAACAAGCATGGGTATGACCCACAGAATCTGGAGCTTGGCCAAGGCTCGCCTGCAAGGTGAATGGTTTGGCGAAGGGGGCGGCAGCTTGCCCATCGCCCCGCTGCTCTTCCAGGGAATGATCTCGTCGGCCTTGCTGTTCATCGTGCGCGGCGACCTGGATGCCCACGGGTACGCGATCTTTACCTTCACGTTGATGATGGCGCTGAGCCTGCTCTCCTTGCTTGGCGAATTGGCGCCCCTGCTGGCCCAAGACCCGGCCGAAGAATGGGTCGCAGGCCTGCCCGTTCAACCGCGTGACATTCGCCTCTCCAAAATCCTGGTGTGTGCGACGATCGTGGTCATCATGAGCTTGAGTGTTTCGGTTCCCGCGGCCTTATTGGCGCCCGCGGACACAACCTTGATCGGGCGCTTTGGACTCATTGGCCTGGGCGTGGTGTTCTCCAGCTGCTTGACCGCCACCGGATTAATGTTGCACGCCTTTTGTCAGGGATCTCGCTCTGGATTGCTCGTTCTGTTGCAGGCCATGCTCTTCGTCGGCATGTTCGTGGGTTTCGCCACCGCGTTGGGGCAGGCTTCCAGGCTATCCGAATGGCAAGAGACCAGTGGGATTTGGTTGGTGCTGCCGAGCACTTGGGTCGCCGCCCCGCTGGCTCCCAACGCCCTGGGCACGGCGACTTACATGCTCTTCGCCTTTTGCCTTTTTTGCGCAATCATCCTGCATTGGGCCCCTTTTCCTCCAAGTTCAGCATCCCAAGGCACGCGCTCCCTACTTGGACAATTCCTACACCCGTTGCGCTCCTTGGCGAGCAAGCTTTGGGTTCGACCGAAGGAGCTGCCCATCTTCGATTGGATCTTTGAGGGGCTACCTGCGGAAAAGGACTTTGCCCTGCGTACCTATCCCTTGATGGCGATCCCCCTAGCGTTCCTCTTCTTGGGTGCCGAGGCCGACACGAAACAGGGCCAGGGACTACTCGCCATCCTTTGTTTTGCGCCGCTCACCTACCTGCCGATCCTGCTGCTGTTCGTACCCACCACCGCCACCCCGGATGCGCGCACACTCTTGGATACAGCGCCCCTGCATCCCCATGACGAGGCCGAAGGCGCACGCAAAGCCGTTGCGATCCGCATCGTGCTGCCGCTCTATCTAAGTCTCACGATCCTCGTGTCCTGGTTGGCGAACATGGAACTCGCCCTGCACTTGATCCCCCCGGCCGCAGGTTTCACCGTGCTGCTCATGCGCAACCTCTGGCCACACTACGTGGAAAGGCCCCCACTCTCCACGCCGGCTTCCGACTTGGGCGGCGTATGGCGGGACGACCTCACCGGAGGCATGTTCTTCCTGGCCATCATCTCGGTGGGATTGGCCTTGCTCACCTGGCGCTTCGTCCCGGGCGCTGCGGGAGGCATCGCTCTGGCCTTGGTTTTGTTGGGTCTCGAACTCGGACTCAGCCGCCGCGCGACTAAAGCGTGGTGCCCAAAAGACCACCCACGATCGAAGTGACCATCATGGCGAGTCCACCGAGCATGGTCACTCGGACCGCGCCAACGAGCTGATTGGCACCACCCGCACGGGCAGCCAACGCGCCTAGCACCGCCAAGAAGATCAATGTCGAAACCGCGATGATGGTCATGCGGTGCTCGACAAAGCCAGTCAAAATCACGCCCAAGGGCAGCGCTGCCCCCACGGCGAACGAAATGCCCGACGCCACCGCCGCCTGTCCGGGTTTAGCCCCATTCCAATCCAGGATGCCTAGTTCATCCCGGGCGTGCGCACCCAGGGCATCGTGCTCCATGAGTTGCACGGCGACCTCGTGAGCCAACTCCGCATCCAATCCGCGGTCGCGGTAAATGATCGCCAACTCCTGTAGTTCATACTCCAGGTTCTCTGCCAAAGCTTGCTTCTCGATTTCCAGGTCAGCCTTTTCCGTATCCGCCTGAGTGCTGACCGAAGCATATTCACCCGCGGCCATAGACATGGCCCCCGCAACCAGACCGGCGATGCCCGTGAGCAATATGGTCTCTTGGCTAGCCTGGGCAGCGACAACGCCCATGACCAAACTCGCCGTGGAGACCAAGCCGTCGTTGGCCCCCATGACCGCTGCGCGCAACCAACCGGAACGGTGGATGCGGTGAACATGGGGATGATCTTCGTTGTGGGTCATGGCTTGGGGAGCCCGTCAATGAAGGCCTGGATGTCTGCCGCCAAGGGACTCTCGACGGTCACGGAATGATTGCCGCTGGGACTCTTAAATGCCAGCCGATGGTGGTGCAAAGCTTGCCGATCCATCTGAAGTTGGGCACGATCCGTTTCCGTCAAGCGGTCCTCGGCAGCCCGGATGAAAAGCTGCTCATCGGGTCCATAGAGCTTGTCGCCCACAATGGGGTGCCCCATGGCCGCCAAATGCACCCGAATCTGATGCTGACGACCCGTATGCAAGTCGCATTCCACCAATGTGTAACCCCCAAGCCGCCGGACCACGCGCCAATCGGTCCGGCAGTCCAGCCCATCCTCGGTGACCGTCATCTTGAGGCGCACGGCGCTATCGTGATCCGATCCAATGGGCCAACGGATGGAGCCTTCTTTCGCTGGCACTTCACCGCAGACCAAAGCCAGGTAGGTTTTTTCAACCTCATGGGCCTCGAACTGGCGGCGCAATTCCCGGTGGGCCTGGGTGCGCGTCCCCACCAGCAACACCCCGCTGGTTTCCCGATCCAAGCGATGGGACAGACGGGGTGCAAGGCCCAACTCATCCGCCATCTCCCGGGCGCAGTGGGCGTGCACGCGTTGGATCATGGTGTCGAGGGTGTGTCGACCGCTGGGGTGCACCGGCACATGGGGCGGTTTGTCCACGACCATGGCGCCCTTCTCCAAATGCAATACCTCGACCGGCGACACATCGCCCTCGGGCTCGGGCAATCTCAATTCTTCGGGGATGGTCACCGTGACCTGGGACCCGTGGCGCAACTTGCGGCCGGGTCGCTTTTCGGTGGTCGTTTCCCCCGACCCTTTCGGATGATCGGGGGTGGAGATGTCCACCTCCACAAACCCATCCTTGATCAGCGCCTGGATCGAAGTGCGCGAACGCCAGGTCAGGTGGGCCAGCAGGAACTGATCCAAGCGAACGTGCAGCTCGTTGGCCTTTTGGCGAAAGAAACTGCCATCCACTTCCAGGTGGATGCGATCGGGGGGACGGTTGAGATCCCTTTCCTTTTCGAAGAGGCCCATGGGTCCAGCATAAGGGGAGGCGAGCGGATTGGCTATCTACGACATTAGCCGCGAGCGGGGTCTTGCACCCCCCTCGCGGCTATTGATTGGTTACGACCTAGTGGAAACTAGTCGCGGTTGAAACTGCCAGCATCACCGCCGGAGTCGAAGCTGCTGCTTCCACCACCGTTGTTGCCACGGTTGGGCTTGGCCGACTGGCGACGACGACGAACGCGGAACTTGCGGTTCGGGTCATTCTTGCGCGTGGCTTTTTGGATCATGCGCAGACGCTCGCGACGCTCGCGGCGACGGCGGTCTGAGCGCTTCTCATGCCACGTACGGGCTTTGGCCATGCGGAAGATTCCGCTGTAATTGCACTGGCGTTTGAAGCGGCGCAGGGCGGCTTCTAGGGACTCGTTGGAGCGGACGGCGACCTTGATCACAGGCTGTAGTTTTTCATCTCGAGGGACACGGGGGGCACCGGGGGGTTTTCGGAGAGTGGAAAATCCCGGGCAAGAATTGCGGGGAGAAGGGTATCGGCAATATGCGCAAGTTGCAAAGGCTGCGGCTGGAAAATCAGGGACTTCCCATGTCATTCTAGGGCCGTGTCCAGGACCCCCGCTAGTTCCCAGCCCCCCTCCACTCCTGGAGAAGGAGATCTCATTCCCTTTCAGGGCCTGATCGACCTGGTCACATACCATGACGATCGGTCCCTCTACACGGTCCTAAAAGTCGTTCCGGAAAAGGGTTACGACGTACCTGTGGATGGCGAGCTGTTCGGCCCCACGCGCATCACGGCGGTGGGCAAGACCATGGAACCCAACGAGGGTGCCCGTGTGCGCCTTTGGGGGCGTTGGGGCAGGCACAAGGCCCACGGCGCACAGTTTGAATTCGAAAGATTGGAGCCCCTGCTGCCCACCGACGAGAAGGGATTGGTGCGCTATCTGTCCTCCAAGGCCTTTTTCGGCGTGGGAAAGGTCACCGCCCAGCGCATCGTGGACGTCCTGGGAACGGACACCTTGGACCGCATCGCCAACGACCCCCTGTGCCTCAAGGGCATTCGCGGATTGCGTCCTGGGGCCGCAGACACCCTGAGGGAAACCCTGGCAGACCAGGTGGTCATGCACCGCTCCCTGGCCTTCCTCTTGGGTCTCGGGCTTGCCACGCACCAGGCCCGTGCCGTGATCGAGCGCTACCACGCGGCCTCCGAAGCCGAGGTGCGCAAGGATCCCTATCGCCTGGCGGCCATCGGCGGCATCGGATTCGCCACTGCAGACCGCACCGCACGCTCACTGGGCATTGGTGAGCAGGACCCGAGGCGCCTCAAAGCCGGTCTGGAATTCAGCCTGCAGGAAAGTGCGGATGACGGACATAGCTGTCGCCGCATCGATACCCTGCTGGAAGAGACCACCGAACGCCTGAACCTCCCGCACAGCATTCAAGCCGAGTTGGCCGAAGCACTGCAA
>JAAETM010000768.1 GCA_024228395.1 bacterium
AACGGGTTCCAACGGCCTGGGTAAGCTCGTGTTGGCTCTTTTGGCTGATCTCTCGTGACATAGTGCCTCCTTGTTTGCTCGGGTAGCAAAACAGATGAGGCAACACCCGGCCCTAAGTAGCAAGACTGGTGAGGCAATGCGGTGGGTAAGTGTAATTGTCGCTGAGCACCAAGCTTCCATCCGCGACCAGGGTGCAGGCGGTTTGTAGAACGGGGGCCAGGTAGCGGTCTTCTTCTAGTGGCTCGACTCTGGAGCGCAAACAACTGCGCACGGCGGAGGCGCCGGCGCCGGCTGGAATTTTGGAGTGGAACTCGCAGGCTTGGCGGCGCAGAGGATTTCGATGCCCAGGATGCGTTCGCTGCTGCCTAGGACCACGATATCGTATCGCACCCATGGTCCGGCATTTGCCACGAAAAGTACCTGCGGCGCGGATAGCAAATCCAGAGAGACCGTTTCGGGGGAAGGACGAGAAGGGACAGCGGGCTGAAGTGCGGACCCGCCGTTGAATGTGGGGGGGGCGAAGTGGGGTTGCCGGAAGGGCAGATGGGCGCTGGGGAGGGTCCCCAAAGTGCCAGAACCTGTGAGTACTCCGTCGGCACCAGCGTTGCCCGGGGTGTTTCGAGTTTTGACCGCAGTGAGCGCCTATCCCTCAGAATTCGGCGCTTGGGGATCTGATGCGGAGCTTGAATTCGCCAACAGGGTTTCGATGCGGCCTAGACTGTCGCGGATCTCTTCGAGAACGGAAACGTCTGACGGACCTGGAGCCGTAGCCACGCGTGCTGGAGCGGCCGCGCCGCCCACGACAAGGTCGCGCTGCCGCATCACCGCGTTGCGGAACTCTATCGAGTCCACCATGCCGACCAAAACCGCTTGCCCCGTCGCCGTCGCGGAGCCGCCCCCTGCGGTCTCCACGGTTAGGGAGCACAAACCAAAGTGCCGCAAAATTGGACCCTCGTTCAGGGCCAGGTCGGTGATCTTGTCCAAGGGCACACTTTTTTGCACCCGGAAGAAGACGCCCTTTCGATAGTTCAAGGTGCGCTCGGTCAACTCGCACTGCAATGCATCGTATTGGCGCTGGTGAAGTTCGCGCCCAACGAGGGCCCATATAGCTGCCACCGGCAAACCTATGATGGTAATCGCAAATCCGAAGAGTACCTGCAGATGGGCATACATTATGAGGCGCGTATCGAATTGGGCTTTGAGCAGAATCCGATTGCCGTCTTTTGTGAACTGTTGATTCGGGGAAGATGTCATGTGCGTGTGTGGTGAGGCTTGGCAGTGATATTATCACGGACCGGGTCGCAGGGGCGGGTCATGTGGGCCCGGTCATGTGCGCGGAGTGAAGATGGGGATCTGTCTGGCCGCCTGGTCCTTGGCCTATCCCTTATGCAGAACGGGGTGATAGGTGAAATGGGCTTCTTGGCGCCTGATTTCGCAGGTGCGGCCAGGAAATTCGCGGAAACGAGAGAATTCGGGGAGCATAAGGCGGAGGTTCGCGTCTTTCCTGCTGTAGGCCCCGCTAGGGGGCCCTTCCAGTGACCCCATTACGACCTGAACCATGCTCCGAACCAGTGTAATCAGCCTTCTGTTCCTCTGCACGCCCCTGGTGGCCCACGCCCAGCAGGGGAAAGTGACGCCCAGAAAACCGTCCAGCGAGCAAGTGAAGAAGGAAAAAACCACCCGGCTCAAGCACACCGGACTCAAGCGCACCAGGCCTTCTGACAAGGTGCTTGGAAAAGGCGCCGGGAAAGATCGCAAGCGTCGAGTGGACAAGATGCAGAAGAGCGGTCCCAGCGCTAAGAAACTGTCGGATGTGGGACGCAAGCGAGCCAGCAACAAACCCGCCGATACCATCGTCGACGCGGAGTTGCGCAAGCTCTTGGGTGAGCTAGAAAAAGGTAAGGGCAACAAGGAAAAGTCGGCATCAGAGAGCTCATCCGCAAGCAACTCGGCATCTCAACACTCATCCGACAAGGATTCATCTTCAAGCAAGCAAACCAGCAGCTCCTCCCACAGGGTTGTCGTAGTCAACGGCAAGACCATCGTTGATGAAAAGACATCGACCGGCAAGCAGGCCCGGCCGGGCGCTCAAGAACCTGGTCAGTGTGATCCGGAGAAGTTCGTCAAGGATCTGGACTTGGAGGGCATGGTCAAGGATGCCATGAAGGATGCCAAGAAGAAGGGGGCCAAAAAGGGGCACACATCTTCAAGTGGAGGGACACGGCGTTTGGTGGTGGTCAATGGCAAGACGGTCGTGGATGAGCAGACCACCAATGGCAAACCCACAAAGTCAAACGGCGCGAAGAAACCAAGCAAGGAGCTTGAGGACTTGCTCCGCGACCTCGGCAAGAAGGACCCCGCCATGCGCGATGTGGATCTGGAAAGACGCTTGAAGCGCTTACGCGATGCGGAGAAGGCGCGGGGCGCCAGAAAGCCCAAGAAGCCCAGCAAGGGCAGTCCCGCTCGCCCGGCCGTGCCCAGCAAGGGCAAAAAGAAGGGTTAGTATCCCTCCCTTGGGTTTTGTCGCTTGCGCAAAGCGCGGCACCCTCGACAATGGAAGTACGCGCGCAAGAAACACTCGATGCATGGAGCCAGCGCTTTCGAAACCCAATGACTGATGCGGAAAGGAACGCCCCCAGGGGGGATTTTGGTCTCCACCGGGATGACCAGGTTCTACTCGTGGCCCTCGCCGAGGGCCACGAGCACGCATTCGACTTGCTCGTGGCACGCTACGGGCAGCGCCTCCAAAGCTATGTGTTTCATATTGTGCGCGATGCCGCCTGGGCCGAGGACCTGACCCAAGAGGTCTTTGTGAAGGTGTTCCGCAAGATAGGCACCCAAGATCCGGAGTTCAGCTTCGCCGTCTGGTTGTTCCGTATTGCAAGAAACGAATCGCTCAGTTTCCTACGACGCAAGAGTGTGCAAATGCGAGCCATGCAATTGCTGCGCGCAGGCCGTGAAACGATTGCAGGTATTGTGCCCCGGCGCGCACCACGCGGCCCGCTCGCCGAGCTCGAACTTGGTGAGTTGACCGCGCGTTTGGACGCCGCCATTGCCACCTTGCCCGAAGGGCAGCGCTCGGTTTTTGTTCTTCGCGAACATCAGGGTATGAGTTACCTGGAGATCGCAGAGATCGTGGGCTGCCCATCCAAGACGGTCTCGACCCGACTTGCCCGTGCCCGTGCTCACCTGCGCGAGCAGTTGGCTGATTACTTTGACGAACCCTCTCGACTTGGAGGTGGCCGATGAGCTCTCCTTCCCCTGACAAGAAACACATCTGCGAGCGCGTACGTGCTTCGCTGTCCTCGTTCTACGACAGTCGTTCCCGCAACGGCCCGGCAATTCGCGCCCATCTGAAGACGTGCCCAGGCTGTAGACGCGAGCTCTGGATATTGGAGGAGTTGTCAAAGCTCACTTCGGCACTGCCCTTGCAAAACACCCGGCCTGGCCTCGCTGAGCGCGTGCGTGCACAGGCTGCAGGGGATGGCGCCAATTTCCGTTTGCAAGTCCAGGTTGCAGCGGCGTGCATGATCCTGGCAGCCTCGACATGGGCCGCCTTCGAGCTGGGCCATCGCCGCGGGTTCGGTCTCGGCTCCCAGCACGTTGGGGACCTCGCGCAAGCGCCTGCACCCGAGATTGCGCAGGTTCCAATCCCCACGCCTGAGGTTCCTTCAAATCCTACGGTTGAAGCCACCGATGAACCCGACAAGCTGGTTCGCGTCATGGATGACCTTGTTGGCCATGGGCCGCAGGAACCGTTGTCGCGCCCATTGACTCTGACCCGCGCGGATGAAGACGCCCTACGTGCTGCGCGTTCGACCCTGGCGGACCTGGAACTCATCGAATCCGTTCCCGCAGACCTAAGGTCTCCCTTGCTCGCTTCTCAAGTACGCTACTTTGAACTGGAAGAGTGGGCCAGGGGGGTGGACGCCCAAAGTAGAGAACACCCTGCTGCTGACGTTGCCGCGTTGGTGCATAGGCTTGTCACCGCGATTGACGACGGGCTTCCTCCGGCTGAGTTGACAAGCCTGCGCAGCGCCGCTGCCAGGCCGGAAACCTGGACGCTCGCGGGCGGACTTCATCCGGTTGATGGGGGCCATGCAAGGCTGCGCAATCGCGGCATTGTTGTTGATGAGCTGAGGGATGTCGCCCAACCCAAGACGCGCGAGTCGATCGAAGAGTGGCTCGCATTCAAAGATGGATGGGTTCAGAGCGGAGAGGACCTGAGCGGCATGGTCGAGTTGATCGAGGCGCTTGAGACTTCGGGCATGATCGAAGCCAGTGGCTCCACCGGCTCCAATCGAGGGCCGGAGTTTGTATTGCCAGACCTGGAGGATCTGTGGTCCGGCATGGAGTGGACCGACGATGGCAACGGCAATCTAAAGGGAGAAATCCACACCGAGTCATCGGGCGCTGATGGACATAGCACGTTCCACCTCGAGGTTCACCGGAGTTCTTCGAACCCGTCGATCTCTTCGAGCAGTTCGAGCGGCTCAAGCAGCTCGAATTCGAGCAAGGACTAGAGGGCTGCCCAGGGCAAGTGCTCGCACAAAGCGCCGTGCAAGCTCTGTTACTCCGTACTGTCGGTGCGCCCATCGCCGCACCCGGATAATCGATCGAAGTTGTCCAGCCCCAGGACTATCCTGTGCTATCCTAGAATCGATCCCCAAACCCATCCATTCCACAACTGCATGCAAGTCATCCCCTCCAACATATTCCTGCTGCTCGCGGCGGCCCTCATCGCACTGACCATATTCCCCGATCGCATTCGCAACAGAGCTGCGTATCGCAGGGCGGTCATTTCCTGCATTGCCGTGTTTGCCATCCATGCGGTTGGGATCACGCTCCTGTCCTTTGTCGGAATGCCCATCCTAGATCTGGTCGACATTCGAGGACCAGGGGATTTGGCCCAACTCTCTTGGGTCGGCTTTTTGATCACAGGGTCCTGGGGCGCTGTCGCGGTGTCCTATTGGTCCGCGTTCCGCGCGGCTTCGGATCTGAAGCCTCTGCGCAGTGGGGAGAAATGTACTTCAAAAGGGCGGAGGAAGCAGGGAGGCGGCACAAGGGTCTACCGCGCCCAAGACGGCAAGGTCACCGAGAGCGCAAACTAAGCGCACGAGCGTACGGTGCCAGAGCAAATTCCGCCGCTTCGATCCCTTGAGCTGATTTGCCATTCCGGATGATCGAAGCGGCGGCTTTTGCTCTGGCGCGGTACTACTATTTCGCGAGCCCCAGCTTGGGCGCGCGACTCGGGTCAAGGCTGGTGACTTCGAAGTCTTCGGAGTGGTAGGGCTGGCCTGCTTTGATCACTTCGAAGCGGAAGGACCCGAGGGGCATGAGGATGGACCAGTCGACGGGGTTCGGGAAACTGGAGATGTCTTCGTAGTTGAATTCTTGGATTATGCTGCCGGATTTTCGATCTAGGAAGCGGGTGGTCAGAGGGCCCGAGGCCTCGGAGGCTGGCCACTCGATGTGGTAGGGGACAGCCACAGCGGGAACAAGGGGAACAACCACGCTCGTCTCCACGCCTGGCATGATCACGATGGGGACTTCGGTCTCTTGCACATTGTCCCCGGCGATGTTCAATACGACTTCACCTGGCTCCAGGTTTTCGATTCGTATTTCGGAGTCGAAATCCAGTTCGAAGGACTCGTAGGGGCTGCTGCGGCTGGGACCTATTCGAATCGAGCCGAGCAAACCGGTCGGGAAGGGGTTCTTGGGTTTTTGGATTTCCAAGATCAGGGTTCCGCCGGCAATAGTGACCAGGTCGGGCAAGGCGCGGTCCTCACCGCTCTCGATGGTGAATTCTTCTCCGACGGCGATGATCCTGGCATCACTGTATGCGATGGCTTGGTACTTCCCCGGCTTTTCGATCTTGAAGTTCCAAACGCCGTTCTCTAACCGGCCGCTAGCCCGACCGTTGTGCCCCTTGCTGCGCAGTCGAATGCTGGGCTCCCCTTGGATGCGATGGCCCGCATCGATGAGGCGTAGCTGCCCATTTGCGGGCACGATTTCCTTGGGTGAGTTGAAGTCCGCCACGATGACGAGAGGCGCGTTTCCAGGTCTTACGTCCGTGAGTTCCGGTCCCTTTTGACCCTGCTCGAGATCCCACATTTGTACTCGAACGGTGTAGGGCTTGTCCTCGAGTTGCGTGAAAAAAAAAGGAACCGTCGGCCGAACGCTTTACCCGGGTTTCTGAGTCGGGGCCCCCCTCGAGGAGAACAGCCACACCTGTGATAGGAACATTATCGGCATAGCAAATGTGGCCCTCGATGCTCAGACCCTTGCTGACAACAGCATTCCACGTCGCGGCGGTCTTTTCCGTCAAGTCCATCTGTGCCTTTGCGTAGAGGCGTATCTCAGTGTAGTCCATGGGATCGACTGGCGGCCTCTGGGCATACAGGTAGACCTGGCCGTCGGACACGTGGGGCAATTTGTAGCGACCCATATCATCCGTATAGGTGGCCGGGCATGCGAAGGCTCCGTCGTATTCGATTTGGCCACTTTGCAGGTAACCCTCGGCTAGGGGCTCGAAGAAGGCCAAGACCTTGGCTTTCGCGATGGGCTTGCCATCGGGATCGGACACGCTTCCCGAAAGAGTGCAGCCTTTTGAGAGCGTGATATCCAAAGTGGACTGCACGCCCACTTGCAGATCCATGGAACCGTTCCAGAGTGCGTACCCGAGGGCGCGTACTTGAATGGGTTGATTGCCCGAGGGCAAGCCAACCAGGGAGTACTCACCCTTGGCATCGGTTTGCTCTGAGCGCGGAGCCCAGGTCTCACGT
>JAAETM010000769.1 GCA_024228395.1 bacterium
ACGTGAGACCTGGGCTCCGCGCTCAGAGCAAACCGATGCCAAGGGTGAGTACTCCCTGGTTGGCTTGCCCTCGGGCAATCAACCCATTCAAGTACGCGCCCTCGGGTACGCACTCTGGAACGGTTCCATGGATCTGCAAGTAGGCGTGCAGTCCACTTTGGATATCACGCTCTCAAAAGGCTGCACTCTTTCAGGAACCGTGTCCGATCCTGATGGCAAGCCCATCGTGAAAGCCAAGGTCTTGGCCTTCTTCGAGCCCCTACCGGAGGGTTACCTGCAAAGTGGCCAAATCGAATACGACGGAGTCTTCGCATGCCCGGCCACCTACACGGATGAAGCGGGCCACTACAATTTACCCCACGTGTCCGACGGCCAGGTCTACCTGTATGCCCAGAGGCCGCCAGTCGACCCCATGGACTACACTGAGATACGCCTCTATGCAAAGGCACAAATGGACTTGACGGAAAAGACCGCCGCGACGTGGAATGCTGTTGTCGGCAAGGGTCTGAGCATCGAGGGCCACATTTACTATGCCGACGATGTTCCCATCACAGGTGTTCATGTTCTCCTCGAGGGGAGCCCCGGCTCAGAAACCCGAGTGAGGCGTTCTACCGACGGTTCCTTTCTGTTCACGCAACTCGAGGACAAGCTCTACACCGTTCGAGTAGCGATGTGGGATCTCGAGCAGGGTCAAAAGCAACCGGAACTCAGGGACGTAAGGCCTGGGAGCGCGCCTCTCGTCATCGTGGCGGACTTCAACTCACCCAAGGAAATCGTGCCCGCAAATGGGCAACTGCGCCTCATCGATGCGGGCCATCGCATACAGGGGGAGCCCAGCATTCGACTGCGCAGCAAGGGGCACAACGGTCGGGCCAGTGGCCGGTTAGAGAACGGCGTTTGGAACTTCAAGATCGAAAAGCCGGGGAAGTACCAAGCGGTCGCATACAGTGATGCCAGGATCATCGCCGTCGGAGAAGAATTCACCATCGAGAGCGGCGAAGTCCGCACCCTGCCCGACCTGGTCACCATTGCCGGCGGAACTCTGATCTTGGAAATCCAAAAACCCAAGACCCCCTTCCCCACCGGTTTGCGAGGTTGGATTCGAATAGGTCCCAGTCGCAGCAGCCCCCACGAGGCCTTCGAGCTGGATTTCGCCTCCGAACTGCGAATCGAAAACCTGGAGCCAGGTGAAGGCATCCTCCAAATCCTCGGGGACAATGTGCAAGAGGCTGAAATCCCCATCGCGATCATGCCAGGTGTGGAGACGCGTTTGGTCGTTCCGCTGGTTTCCGCCGTCCCTGTCCCCTTCCACATCGAGTGGCCAGCCTCCGAGGCCTCGGGCCCGCTGACCACCCGCTTCCTAGATCGAACATCCGGCAGCATAATCCGAGAATTCAACTACGAAGACATCTCCCTTATCCGGAGCCCCGTCGACTGGTCGATCCCCATGCCCCTCGGGTCGTTCCGCTTGGAAGTGATCAAGGCGGGCGAGCCGTACTACTCCGAAGACTTCGAAGTCACCAGCCTGGAACCGGGTCGCGCGCCCAAGCTGGGGCTAACGAAGTAGAGTGTCGCGATAGAGCCAACCCGGTCAATTCCCCGACCGGAGAGCCCCCCGCACGGATCCCAGCGAGCGGAATTACCGCACTGGGCTCCTGGTATGGATGGACCTGTCAACTCGTTAGTTGCATTTCATTTTTCGGCTCCTCAGAGGAATCAGTGGGTAGTTTTCGGCCGGAAAGCTAAGGATGGTCGCCCGCGACGACCAAGGCCGTGGACAGCTAACGCAGCATGGAAAACTCCCTGGCTTTGATGGGCCGGACTTTCCCACCTCGCTACCTGACCACAGCCTTGTTCATCGCTCGGATCTGGAAGGAGACCGCGCAGGCTTTCTGCACATCCTGGGAGAGTGTCTTCCGCCCGGTCCAAATGGCCGTTTCGTGGGGTTTAGCCCATCGCGACGTCTCCGATGTGGAAGCCCTACCTCAAGGTCATCGCGCTGCGCGCATCGTCGGCAATCCACGTTCTCGATCGGTTTCATATCATGTCCATGCTGAGCAAGGCCATCGATAAGGTGCGTGCTGAGGAAGTGAAGAAACTGGAAGCTGA
>JAAETM010000770.1 GCA_024228395.1 bacterium
AAAGCGATACGGAGCCAGAGCAGAATCCGCCGGTAGACCTCTGGTAGTCGGACCCGCGGGAAATTGGCGGCGGATTCTTCTCTGGCACGGTACTCTGCGTCAGCGAATGAACACGATCTCAAGAAACCAGACACGTCCGGGTTGCGGCATTCC
Organism: bacterium; assembly: GCA_024228395.1. Lineage (GTDB taxonomy): Bacteria > Planctomycetota > UBA1135 > UBA1135 > NORP259. Next base: position 154 of record JAAETM010000770.1, read on the forward strand.
AGTTCTGTGAGTGCAAATCGATTGATCGTGCAGCTTGTGCGCTGGCTGCTATTCTTCCTGTTGCTTGCAGCCGGGCTCTGCTGTTTGTGGGTGGCGTCCTTTCACTTTTGGGTGGGGATGGGGCCAGGAAGCGACAACCCTGAGTGGCACAGACCGCGCGGCAATTTTTTCTGGCGCTGAGCATGATTTCTTTCGTCAGCGCTCCAGTCCTGGCCTGGTGGTTGCGGCCCAGGCCGGCGTGATGCCGTATTCGATTATCGTTCCTGGGGTAGGGGACGATACCCAGGATTCCTTTCAAACTCGGTTGGTGCTCCGACCGATTTTTGCCAAGTCCGCAGCCGCTCCAGGAGCTCCGCCTTCTTCCTAGGGTTCTCTTTGGACAGGTCGCACTGCTCGCCCGGATCCTCGGCCAGGTTGAACAGCTGACAAGTTCCGTCCTCGAAGTACTCGATGAGCTTCCAGTCTCCCGCTCGCAGCGCGCTGCTGGGGGTGGCACGCCAACCGGGGCGATAGCCCTCATCGGCCATGCCCCGGTAGCCGTTGAGATAGGCGGGGAAGTGCCAAAAGATCGCGTCGCGTCCCAGGTCCGCGTCGGGATTGCGTAGCAGGGGCCCAAGGTCGACCCCATCGATGGGGCCGGCGGGAAGCGTTCCACCTGCGGCCTTCACCAGGGTCGGATACAGATCCATGGAAAGCACCGGCTGCGCGCTCGCACTGTCGCGCGGAACAATCCCCGGCCAACGCACGATCATGGGAACGCGGATGCCGCCCTCATACAGCATGCCCTTGGAACCGCGCAGGGGCAGCATGTCCGTCTCCGGACTCTTGCCGCCATTGTCCGAGAAGAAGACCACGATCGTATTGTCCTCCAC
>JAAETM010000771.1 GCA_024228395.1 bacterium
GAGTGGGGAGCCTCAGGCCGCATGTAGCGTTATTGGGCAGCGTTCGCGGTCCAATAACGCTACATGCGGCCTGAGGCTCCCCACTCAAACCCTGCACTCTCAAGATGTTCATACGTAGTCACGCTAGGCACATCCTGTGGACATGCATGGTCGCCGCTCTATTTACGGCTTGCATCCTTGTGGTTGTTTTCGAGATTTCTTTCAGTCCAGCCGGGGCGAGTCCTTCGATACTTCAATGGGTTGGTATCTGCACGCTCTTGGCCCTGCCGCTTGTTTCGTTTGGACTCTATTTTGTCGGTTCCCTCGATGGCAAGATGCGCACCCAGTTGTCTGCATTCGCGATTTGGTTGGCCATGGGAATCACCTATTTCGCCTTCCCCCCCCTTGAAGGCGTACTGCGGGATCACTCCATGGCGGATGCGGAGCGAATCCAAGCTAGGGTGGTTCTTTATCACCAGGTCAACGGGCATTACCCCGCCACAATCAAAGACGCCATGGGTGATCACCCCCCATGTACGCGCCGACTCTCATCCGTCGTCAGCCCTTTTACTACGAATCCGCGACCGGAAGGATTGGGTTTGAAAGGCCGCCTTGGGGCAAGTTCGCGTGGACCAAGCGACCTGGGAAAGACTGGCATAAAGAGAGCTGGTGAGGAAGCGAGTAGATTCCGCTGCATGGGCGACTTGCGCAACCAACGAGTGCATATTTTTGAATCTCTCCGTATGCTGGGAGTCTATGCAAAACGCCAGAGATGCGCGCCAGCCAGCCCGTTCTGAGTACGCCGATTGTTATCACGGGTATGTGCAATCGGCCCCCTCCGGGGAGATCGTTCAGGTATTGCGAGACCAACGGGAATCGACGCTCCAGGTCTTCGGGCAAATTCCGCCCGACAAGGGCGCTTACGGCTATGCCGATGGCAAGTGGAGCATCAATGAGCTGATCGGGCACATGCTTGATACGGAGTGGATCTTCACCTATCGGGCATTGCGATTTGCGCGCGGGGACACGAGCCCTCTGGTTGGCATGGATCAGGACGAGTTCGTGGCCGGTGCCAACTTCGATGACCGTGAACTTTCCAGCTTGATAGCCGAGTTTGCCCATGTACGGGCGGCAAACGTCACGCTCTTCGAGAGCTTTGATGAATCGGTTATGCAGCGCAAAGGCACCGCATTCGATTGTCCTTTCACCGTGCGGTCCTTGCTGCACATTATAGCTGGGCACACGCAACACCACCTGAACGTGCTGTTGGAGCGCTACTCATAGGGTTTCGATCACGAGCTTGCCGTGAAAGTGACCCGACGCAATTTGTGCCAAGGCTATCGGAACATCGGACAGGCCATAAGTCTGGCCGATCACTGGTTTCAAGTCCCCCTTTTCGATCAGCTCCTTGAGAGCCACCAGGTCCTCGAGGTTTGGCGTGGATACAAAGCGCTTTAGACTTTGACCTACAAAGGGTGAAAGCAGGAGCGGCTTGAACAGTCGGGCCATGAAAGCGAAGCCCGTCGAGCCTGTGCCGCTATTGCAGAGAAGCGTGCCCCCTGGCTTGAGGGCCGATCGAATATGGGCCAGGGAGCGATTCTCCACGTTGTCCAGGATCACATCATAGCGAGCGCCCTGCCGGCAAAAGTCTGCTTGGGTGTAATCGATGACCTGGTCCGCGCCCAATGCCTGGACCATGGCCGCACGGCCCGTGCTGCACACGGCGGTGACGCGGGCACCAAGGTGCTTGGCTATCTGTATTGCGAAGTGACCGACGCCACCGGCCGCACCATTGATCAGGACTTCTTGACCGGGACGCAGCCCGGCAGAGTCGCGCAGGCCATGCAATGCCGCCAATGCCGAAGTAGGAACCGCCGCGGCTTCCATGAAATTCAAACCATGGGGCTTCGGCGCCAATCGGTCTTCTTTCACAATTGCATGGGTCGCACAAGCGCCCTCACTGGCCCCAAAAACCTCGTCCCCGGGCCGCAAGCCACCCACGCCCTCGCCCACCGATTCCACCACACCGGCCACATCAAAACCGGGCACCTGGTTTTTGGGTTGAAAGACGCCGGTCGCGGCTCGAACCACCTTCGGGCTACCGAGCACGCACATGCAGTCACCCGCGTGCAGGCTTGCGGCGTGGGTGCGGATCAGCACCTCTCCCGGGCCCGGGGTTGGCTTCGGGATGTCACGGTATTCGAGCTGATCAAAGGGGCCGTAGCGTGTTTGGACGACTGCTTTCATGGTCTGGTCTGGGCCTGAAGGTCGTGGGTTGCTCGCAAAATTCATGGGGAGGGGGTGGCAAACCGGAGAAGGCTTACGCCGTAAGCTTACACTGTATGCTACACTGCTCAACCCCCCACGGCCCCATTATTCAGCACCCTCCGCTCCAACGTGGCACCTTCCCCCTCAGACCAGAAAAGACGTAAGCCCCTGTCCAAGGAACGCGTACTGTCCGTCGCCCTGGATCTCGCCGACGAAACAGGCCTGGACTCCCTCTCCATGCGCCGTCTGGGCCAGGAATTGGGGGTCCAGGCGATGTCGCTCTACAAACATGTGGCCAACAAGGACGACATCCTGGATGGGATTGTCGACCTGGTCGCCGCCGAAATCGAGCTACCTGGGATTGGAGGCGACTGGCGAATCGCCATGCAAAAGCGGGCCACCTCCGCCCACCGGGTCCTGATGCGCCATCCCTGGGCCACCATGTTGATCGTATCCCGGGCCAACGTGGGCCCCGCCATGCTGCGTTATGTGGAGGCCACCATCGGCTGCCTGCACACGGCAGGTTTTTCCTACGCCATGGCCGACCACGCCTGGAACGCCATCGACGCCTACGTCTACGGCTTCACCCTGCAAAAGCTCAACTTCCCCTTCCAACCCGAAGAGTACGCAGAGATTGCCAAGGCGTACCTGCCCTCCATCCCGGTCGAGAAGTACCCCCACCTCAACGGCCTTTCATGCCAGGTCATCGAAGGCAAACATGACGGCGTGCAGGAGTTTGAATTCGGGTTGGATCTGATCCTGGATGGACTGGCAAAGTTGCTGCCCGGCAGGTGAGCGAAGCGGTGTCGATCTTTACCACTTGGCCCAGCCCTGAAGTCGAAGAGTCAATCCTGCGCCTGCTGATCCTGCACCGTCAGGTAAAGGCGCAGGTCCAGTTCCAGCTGGGAATAGTCGGGTTCCATATACGTGCACAGTTTGTTGAAGTCGCGGTCGTGGTCGGCGTGTTTCATGTGGGCCAACTCGTGCACGACAATCATGCGTAGAAACTCGGGGGGCGCATCCTTGAATAGGGCTGCGATGCGCATTTCCCGGCGTTTGCGGAGTTTGTCGCCTTGGACGCGGGAGCGTGTGGTATGGATTCCGAGGGCGTTGTGCACCACGTGCAAGCGGTTGTCGTAGGCCACATTTGAGAGCGGTGGCGCCTTGCGCATGTGTTGCGACTTGAGCTCCTGAACGTAGACGTTGAGCTCCCTGTTGGAACGGATCTGATGTTGATCCGGGTAACGTGCGAGTAGTCGTTTTTCCAATTCTCCCGATACGAGTAGGGACAGCGCGGTATTACGCAGTTCTTCGGGGTATCCGTTTAAGTAAGGGAGACTGGACATGGCGAGGGATTTGCAAAGGTTGCGGCAGAACAAATCGGGATAGGGGCCCAGGAAAAGGTCTCCTGGGTTCCCCTCCCACACCACCGGGCATACGGGTCCGTACCACGGCGGTTCGATAGATTGAGGTTACTCGTCCAGGTGGGGAATTCCCATTTGGTCGAAGTAGGGAATGTTGAGGACATGATGAATCACTCCGC
>JAAETM010000772.1 GCA_024228395.1 bacterium
AGCAAGTCGAAGCCGTGGTTGACAGTGAGCCGGCTCCGGATCCGATACCTGAGAACCCGATATCCCGTTCAAGGGAATTCCTCTTTTCGATCCCGGGGGTGGATGTCGAGCAGGATGCGAGTGAGGAGCCTGTCAGCAAGGCAGCCAGTCCGGCGGCAATGCTCTGCGGTACGGATGAGACCCATGGGGCGGGCGATGCGAGGGGCAAACCCCTTGGTGATGTGCTGGACCATGCCATGCTGGATGGTCTGCTCGCTGATGAGGCCGGTCGCGAGCTGGTAGGCTTCCTGGTGGAGTCCTATGAGTCGGGCGTTCCCAAGTTCCTTGACGATGCAAATCTCGCCGTGCAGGAAGGTGATTGGGATGGTTTGGCCAGTGCGGCCCACAAGTTTGTTTCTTCCAATGGAAGTGTGGGGGCCGTGCGTTGCGCTGAAGTGCTCAAGTCGCTTGAGGTGGCCTGCCGCAAGGAGGATCTAGATCAGGTTCACGACTTGCTTGAATCGGCCCGCATGGAGATATCCTTGGCCCTGGTTGAACTCAAAGAGCTGCAAACGCAGTAGCCGACTGGCTACAGCCCTTGGGGAAAGAGAACCTCAAGGGAGGGGAGGGCCAACACCTGCCCTTTTGAAATCGCGTCGACACTTTTTAAGTCGTTGTAGAGCGCGACGGCTTTGATCACCTTGAGCTTGGCCGTGCCGTAGCGGTGCTTGCAAATCGTGCCGAGTACGTCTCCGGACTGAACGGTGTACTGAAGGTCCGGTTCGAAGTCTGGCTCAGGTTCCGGTGTGGGCTGTTCCTGGAAATCGTCCGGTGTGGGAGAAGGGCCTGGTTGCAGTTGGACCGGAGCCGGTAGCAAATCGGCGCCACTGGGCTTGCCGAGGACCAACGTCGCCCAGCGGGTCCTGCCGCGGTCGTCGTTGTGGCTCTGGCCTTGTTCGTAGGTGCGCTTCTGCTGCGACCGCTGGGTAATACCCTGCTGCCAGAAGATCGCCATCAGGAACAGTGATCCAAGAACCGTGATACCAAGAAAGATCCGCATCTGGTACCGATCCTAGGGCCTTGGGGGTTGTAGCGCAAACTAGTTGGGGTGGTGGGTGGTAGGGCTGTTGCAATGGGGGGGGAGCAGCGCCCCTCGCTCACTTACACACTTCTTCTGACACTCCGGAGTTGCGGGGCTCCTCCCGTCCATCCCTCCTGAACCCAGCAATCCTCCACAACCCCACACCAATCACAACCCCAACCCAAGCCACAAAAATACGGCCCAGCTTCCCTTTCAGGAAACCGGGCCGTTGTCATTTCGCTCCTTCGCTCACTTGGTCGCAGGCGTCGCTTCCTTGGTTTGCGGTTCCTTCTCGAGGGCAGCCAAACGGCGCTTCTCAAGGAACAGCAAGGTGGGGGTCGCGATGAACATGGACGAGTAAGTACCGACGATGACACCGATCAACA
>JAAETM010000773.1 GCA_024228395.1 bacterium
GACTGGGGCTGGCAAGGACCGTGCTGCCAGGAGCTTCTTCCAGCGATACAGTGTGACTGGGGTGATCCCAGCCGCTCTTGCGGCCGCAACAACACTGATTCCATCGCGTTCCTGTTTTTCAATGATCGATGCGTACCACTGGGATCGCGCAGCTCGACTCTTGGGCCTCTCATTCGTGTTTGATTTGCACATGCCCCCAACATGCCGTCACCAATCGCTCAGGCAAGGCCCTGCCCACCGCGTCTCCGGACGCTAACGCTTCTTCTTCTCTTCGGGTAGCCACTCACGTGGGGTAGTCTCAGCGTGAATGCGGTACCGCGCAGGTTAACCACGGACAGCCTGATGGGGCTGTTTGGTCCCTCTCATTCTCGAGTTAGGGCGCCGGTCGAAAGAGGAAGTTGTTCGCGTAGTTTGGGCGGTCCCAGAAGCGGTTGCCGGATTGGTTTTGATGGGTTTCGGGGTCGAAGGCCTCGATCGGGGTTTGCGTGGCGTTTGGGAAAAAGTGACCGGTGTAGCCGTGTTTTTGGATGGCTTTGAAGACTTGGTTCAGGGATAGGTCTTGTGGGTCCAGGTGGCGCTGTTCGCACTCGACCATGATGGCGGGGCGCAGGGAGGCCAGGGTCTCTTGCGCACCGGTTAGGGTTTCGAGTTCGAAGCCTTCCACGTCGATTTTGATGAAGTCCACTCGCTCCAGGCCTTGGTCTTCGATGAAGCGATCCAGGGTCGTGAGTTCGATTTGGTGGATCGTCGGAGGGTGGTTGGATTCGCTTGAGGCCACGTCGGCAACCAGGGATGCGCTGGCGGAGGTGGCGCCGGTGGAGTCGGGTACGTGCAGGCCCTGTTGGCCGGGTTCGGAGCCCAGGGCGCAGGTGTGGATGAACACGTTGCGCCATTTGAAGGCGTGTACGATCTCCTGCACGTACTTTGCGAGTTCAGGTTGGGGTTCGAAGGCGTGGACTTGGCCGGTGGGGCCCACGGCGCGGCGCATCCAGTAGAGCCAGCCGCCCTTGTGGCAGCCCACGTCGAAGGCCACGTCGCCCTCGCGCAGGATTCCGAGCATGGCTTGGATCTCGCTCGGATCCCATTTGCGTAGGAACTTGCGGGCTCTCCAATAGAAGCGAAGGCATTTCATGCTGGCTTCTTGGGGTTGGTGCGGGGGCGGGGCATGGGGGTAGATGATGCCTCGCCTTGGGTGCTTGCGTGGTTTGAATTTGGGGAAACTGGCAGGCGGTAGGCTGCTCGGGAGGCACTGGGAAAGGCTTTCCGGAGTGGCAATCTTTGCCCTATGGGATCGGGTAGGTCTTTCCGACCGGCCCGAAAGACGGATCGGGGCGGGTGCCTAAACCCTAGGTTTTCAGTGGGTTAGAGTTTGATCGGGACTTGGCATGGGGCGTGCTTCTTAGCCGTCAATGGAATCTCTGTCCTCAAACAACAGTCTCCGTTTCTTGGATGTGAAAGGACGGCCCAATAGGTCGTCCCTTTCCGCACCCGATTCGGACAAGGCGCAGTTTCCCGGCCCTGATGCGAACCCGAAACGGGCGGAGCAGCCGGTCGAGGCGGAAGATGTATCCGAAAAGCCACAGGCCCCGTTGGAGCCCAAGTCCGATGGGTCGGAGCAAGCGGAGAGCGAGCAAGCGGAGTGGCGAGGCGTTGACCGGCAAGAGTCGAACAATGCGGCGAGTTCGACCGACACACACGAGGGTGAAGACCGCGGTCTGAACCTCTCAAGGGGTACGCAGGAGGCGGATCCGGAGGCGGTTCCGACGGGTGCATTTGGCGAGATTCCCGCCGAGAAAGCGGTCCCGATCCAGTTTGATTTACAGGCTGCTGGCCCGCAGTTGCAGGGCGATGGGGCGATGACCGAGCCGGTGGTTCCCCTGGTTCAAGTGGAGGAAGCCCCGACGGCAATTCTATCGCAGACGGATCAGGTCATGCCCGGTTCCATCGTGGCTCAGGTGGCTTCAGGGGCAGCGACAGCCCAGGTTGCAGTCCCGAAGAACAGCGCGCAGCAAACCCAGGCGACGACCGCTCAGCAGGGCCCCAATCCCGTAGTCGCCCAGGGGCAACAAACACAGGAAGCACCCACCGGTGGTTTCGAGCAAGGCCAGGATTTCGGTCAGGGCGAAGGTGAAGTCCCCTTTGGTGAATTGGACACCCAACTCAAGGCGCATGTGGGTCCTTCGATCGAATCGGTCATTCAGGACGCTCGCATTGAAAGCATCGCCCTGGATTCACGGCCGGCCACGCAGGCCAAACCGGTTCAAAGCGTGCAGGCAGTTGCCCAAACGCTGACCACCCTGCCCGGCATGTCCGCGGAACCTGGCGAGGCCATTCTGAGTCAGGTGCAGGCGCGCATTCAACCCTCGATGAACCGGGCGGTGCTTCGATTGAGCCCCGCGTCCCTGGGTCGTGTGGGAATCCAAATCATCGTGGATGGGGGCGAAGTGCGCGCGGATATGCGCGTGGAATCCGCGGAGTCGTTGCAGGCCCTGCAAAAGTACGTCCCCGAGTTGAAGGCCATGTTCGCGCAGGCGGACTTGGAATTGAGCGAACTGAACCTCCAGCTCGACAGCGAGGGCTCGGGGTTTGAGTGGGAGGAAGAGACCTCCGCCGACGAACAAACATGGGGCAGCCGTACGGCCGCCCAAGAAAACAAATCCGAGGCTTCGAAGGAAGCCAAACCCACCCGCCTTTCTCCCTTGGAGGGAGGCTTGGACCTTATCGCATAGTGCCATGATCGACCCCATTTCAAGTCTATACGCTCCCCCCGCAGGCCCTGAAACCACGGGCAATAACAACCTGAACAAGGACGCGTTCATGCAGCTGCTGGTTGCGCAGATGAAAAACCAGGACCCTACCGAGCCTACTAGCAACGAGCAATTCATCGCGCAGTTGGCTCAATTCTCCTCCTTGGAAGAGATGCAGGGCGTCAACGAGAATCTTGTGGCTCTAGCTGCGTTGCAGCAGGGCAACGCACTCATGTCGCAACTCACCAATGCCAGTGCATTGATTGGAAACAACGTGACCTATACCGATGAGTATGGCGACAGCATTTCTGGCGAAGTGGAAGCGGTTCGCCTCGAGAGCGGCCAAGCCGTCTTGCAAGTTGGTGGTGCTACCGTTCCCTTGAGCGCGGTCAGCGAAGTCACCGGTGATGGCGGTTCCGAAGGCACTGGCGCCTAGGCAATCCGCAACCAACACCACCAGCCCCCCGAACACAAACACCCTAGAAACCCAGCACAATGACCTCTTCCCTTTTCTCCGCCTTGAGCGGAATGCGCGCTCACCAACAGTGGATCGACGTTATCGGTAGCAACCTGGCGAACTCGAATACCGCAGGCTACAAGAGTACTCGGGCCAGCTTCAGCGCGGCCATGTCCCAAACCTTGCGCTATGCAACCGCACCGAGTTCAGCAGGGGGAGGCACCAACCCTTCTCAGATCGGTCTTGGCGTGATGAACGTCAACACTCAGAGAATCTTCAATCAGGGATCTTTGAATACGACTGGCCGTGTATTGGACTTGGCTCTTGAAGGGGGCGGCTACTTCTCCGTTTCCAACGGTAGCGAGAACTTCTACACAAGGGCTGGATCCTTTGGCTTGGATGCTGACAGCAACCTGGTGGATCTGGTGACGGGATATCACGTTTCCGATTCCACTGGATCGCAGATGACCATCGACGTGGATTCCCTTTTCCCCCCGCAAGCAACCTCCAGCGTTACTGTGAAGGGCAACCTGCCCGGCGTTGTTACGGGTCCCCTAAGCGAGGAATTGACCAGTACGAACGTATTCATGGAGGGCACGGTTGCCAACATGGTCAGTACCGTGGCTGGCCCGAACATCACCGGCTTGACCCCCAACACAAGTTACTCCATGGAGATCACGGTCAATGGCGGCGCTCCCCAGGTGATCAGCGCCACAGCGAGTGCTGGTGGTGTGATCGACTTGAACACGGTGGCGACAAGCCTGAACGCAATCTCTGGCGTGACAGCAGCTGTGACGGGTGGCGTGCTCGAGGTGAGTACGGACATATCCGGTGCGGACGCCACCTTGAAGTTCTCTTCAGGAACTCCCAACGACTTGGCGGGTGCGATCGGCATGCCGACCGCGTTGGTATCCGGTACGGAAACTCCGGTCACTTCAACCTCTAGTCTGAATGACTTGACCGCGAACCTGGTGGACTATGTGGCTGGTGATGTGATCACCATTACCGGTGTGGACACGGACGGTACCGCAATCAACGCAAGCTTTGTTTATGGCGCTGGCAACGACGGTACAACGCTTCAGGAGTTGGTGGATTTCACCGCAGCGCAATACTCCGACGCCACTGTCAGTCTGAATAGCTCAGGCCAGTTGGTTGTCGAAGCGTCGACGGCCGGTGAGACGGATCTACTGCTGTCCATTGAAGACGATGCCGCTTCCGCAGGCAGCACGGCTTGGAGCACGCACGCCCTGTCGGTTACCGAGGAAGGTACAGGACCTGACGAAGTCGTGGTCACCAGCGAAGTCTTCGATGCTTCGGGCGTGGCGCGCACCTTGACGGTCACCCTTCAGCGCCAGGGGGACCTGAGCTGGAACATCTACGCGGCCCTACCGGAAGGCGAAGGCACGGTGCTGACCGGTGCGGAAAACAGTCCGCTCACAGGCATGCTGTTCGACGAAAACGGTGCGCCCACAAGTCTCGGCAGCGTGCCGAAGGAAATCATCGTGCAGTTCCCCGGGACCAACAGCCCTCAGACCATCACATTGGATCTGGGTACCGATGGAAACTTCGAAGGCGTAACCCAGTTCGGTAGCCAGCAGAACATCGCGGTGGACGTGCAAAACGGTTACAGCGATGGGAGCTTGGCCAACTTGAGCGTGGACGGCACGGGTCAGATCGTGGGCTTCTACACCAACGGTCAAGCCCAATCCCTGGGGCAGATCGGTATCGCCTCATTCAACAATGATGAAGGCCTTGAAGCTGTGGGGGATAATCTGTTCCGCGCTAGTGTGAACAGTGGTGACGCCCGCTTTGGCGTCGGTGGCGTTCTGGGCCGCGGTGGCGTGGTCAGTGGAGCTCTCGAAGGGTCCAATGTGGACACGGTCGAAGAATTTGTGCACTTGATCGAAGCCCAGCGCGGCTTCCAGGCCAATGCACGGGTGATCTCCACCGTCGACGAGGTGCTCGCCGAACTTGCCAACATC
>JAAETM010000774.1 GCA_024228395.1 bacterium
CGTGCGGCACAAACCTGCCGGCAATAGGTGGCAGGGCGTCTGACGCCGTATCTACCGGGCGTAGTGGGCGTATGCTTTGTTGGCGTCGGCCATCTTGTGCACGTTCTCTTTCCACTGAACCGAGGTGCCGGTGCCGTTGTAGGCGTCGACCAATTCCTCGGAAAGGCGGATGTGCATGGGCTTGCCCTTCTTCTTGCGACTGTTGTCGACCAACCAGCGGATAGCGAGGGTCTGCTGACGACCGCGCTTCACTTCGCGGGGCACCTGGTAGTTGGCACCGCCAACACGCTTGGAACGAACCTCGACCTGGGGGCGAATGTTGTCGATAGCTTTGGTGAAGATTTCCACGGGGTCCTCGACCTCGGGCAGCTTCTTCTGGGCCAATTCGATGGCATCGTAGAACACGCGTTGCGCGGTGCTCTTCTTGCCGTCAAGCATGACCTTGTTGATGAGCTTGGACGCCAGCAGGGATCCGAACTTGGGGTCAGGCTTGGTGTACTGGGTGGTAGATTTGAAGTTACGGGGCATGATCGTTGTATCTCAGGGCGCCAAAGCGCGGACTGCTATTTAGTTCTTGGGACGCTTGGTTCCGTACTTGGAACGACTCTGCATACGACCGTCTACGCCGGAGGCATCTTGGGTTCCGCGAAGGATGTGGTAACGCACGCCGGGGAGGTCACGAACACGACCGCCGCGGATCAGCACCTGGCTGTGCTCCTGAAGGTTGTGGCCCTCGCCGGGAATGTATGCGGTGACCTCTTTGCCGTTGGAAAGGCGCACACGGGCGATCTTCCGGAGCGCAGAGTTCGGCTTCTTGGGCGTTTGGGTTTTCACCTGAAGGCAAACACCACGCTTGTGGGGGCAGGCATCAAGCACGGGCGACTTGGAACGCTTGATAGGGGCTTTGCGGCCCTTACGGACCAGTTGATTGATGGTGGGCATCTTGATTCGGTTTCGCTGCACCCCTTCCTAAGCTCCGAAGGGATGCTTGGATCGTAGGGGGCGTGAGATTCTAGTCACCGGAGGGGCTGGGTCAACCCCGAGGATGGGATTCGAACCACTTCCTTTCTTGATGCACGGCCAAAAGTCCCCGGGTTTTGCTCCGGGAGGCCTTTCGCAGGGCCCAACAAAGGGGGTGGAGGGGGAAGATCCCCTCCCCCATGGCTGGAGGAGGAGGTGAATTGTCAGGTGTTTGTCCCCTACTACAGGGGGTCATCCTTCGTGAGGGCGTCCGGTTCAGCTGCCTGCTCCATGGCCGGCGGCGGGGGAACCTGAATGTCGGTCATGGGGTCCACTGCGGGAGCCGGGGGCGCTGTCAGGGCGTCGTCCGTTCCGGTCGGAGCCAGGCTGCCTGCCAGGGGATCCACAGATCCAGCCAGCAAGGCCTCCATGTCCGCGTCGAGACCGCCACCCATTCCAACCGCACCGGATCCGGTGCGGATCTCGCCGAAGTCAATGTTCTTCTTGACCCTGGTGCGGTAGTGCTCGCGGAAGCCGGTACCCGTGGGCACCATATGCCCCAGGATCACGTTTTCCTTGAGGCCGACCAGATAGTCGCGCTTGCCCGCCAGTGCCGCCTCGGTGAGCACCTTGGTGGTTTCCTGGAAGGAAGCCGCCGAGATGAACGAGTCGGAGGAGAGGGAAGCCTTGGTGATTCCAAGCAGCAAGGTACGGCCGGTGGCCGGCTTACGACGCTCGGTGCGCAGACGTTCGTTCTGGATCCGGAAGCGGTGCTTGTCCACCACGGCTCCAGGCAAGAAGTCCGAGTCGCCAGGATCGGTGACCTGAATCTTGCGCATCATCTGAGACAAGATCGTTTCCACGTGCTTGTCGTCGATGGGCACAGACTGGCTGCGATACACATTTTGAATCTCGCCCATGAGGTACTCCTGCACCTCTTCATCACCGCGGATTCGAAGGATGTCGTCCGGATACAAGGGACCGTCGACCAGGGGCTCGCCGGCGCGCACTTCGTCGCCCTTGTGGACGCGCAGGTGCTTACCTTGGGGCACGGCGTGCTCGACCTCTTCGATGACCTCACCGTTGGCACCCAGCGCTTTCACAATGATGGTGCGCTTGCCACGTTTGTGGTCGCCGAACTCAACAATACCGTCGATCTCGCTCATGATGGAGGGATCTTTCGGCTTGCGAGCCTCGAACAGTTCGGTCACGCGGGGAAGACCACCGGTGATGTCCTGGGTACCGCCCGCTTCGCGGGAGGACTTTGCGAGCAGCTCGCCCTGTCCGATTTTCTGGCCGTCTTCGACCTCCAGGTAGGCCTTCTCGGGAACGGGGTACGTGCCCAGCATGTTGCCATCCTTGTCCTCCACCACCAACTGGGGGTGCAGGTCACCCTTGTGCTCGATCACTTGGGCGCGGGTGCTCTTGCGGCGGGTGTCGCGCTCAACCCGTAGGGTCTTGCCTTCCACCAGGTCCTCAAAGCGAATCTGACCAGCAAACTCGGAGATGATCGGCACGTGGTGGGGGTCCCAAGTACAGAGGTTCGTACCGGTATCGATTTGCTGACCGTCGGTCACCTCGAGCACGGCGCCGGTGGGGATCGGGTAGCGGTCGATTTCGCGATCGCGCTCGTCCAGCAGGAGAACTTCGCCGTTCCGGTTGAGAACGATGAGCTCCTTGGCTTTGTTGGTCACCGCGCGCAAATTCTCGAACTGCACCTTACCGGGACGCTTGGTCTTGCGGGTGGTTTCCTCGACGGAACGACTTGCCGTACCACCGATGTGGAAAGTACGCATGGTGAGCTGGGTACCCGGCTCACCGATCGACTGCGCGGCGATGATGCCGACGGCCAAACCGCGTTCGCCGAACTGGCCGCGGGACAGGTCCATGCCGTAGCAGCGGGCACAAACCCCCAGGGGGGCTTCGCAGGTCAGGGTCGAACGCACGCGAATCTTCTCGTGGCCGAGCTCTTCGATGCGGGCGGCGATGTCCTCGGTGATGAGTTCGTTTTCACGGACAACGACCTCGTCCATGACCACATCCATGATAGTGTCGCGGGCCGTACGGCCGCGAATGGCCTGGGCCAATGAAACCGCCACACGGTCGCCCTTGAAGACGACAGCTTTGGTCACGCTTCCGAGCGCACCGCAATCCTCCCGGGTGATGACCACGTTCTGGGCCACGTCGGTCAGCTTACGCGTCAGGTAACCAGCGTCAGCGGTCTTGAGCGCGGTGTCCGCCAGTCCTTTTCGTGCACCGTGGGTGGACGAGAAGTACTCGAGCACTTTCAGGCCTTCACGGAAGTTGGCTTTGATGGGCGTCTCGATGATGTCGCCGGAGGGCTTGGCCATCAGACCACGCATTCCACCAAGCTGACGAATCTGGTCCACGCTACCACGCGCACCGGAGGTCACCATGCAGTAGATCGGGTTGACGCGCTTGGTATCCTCGTCGAAGTCGGTCTTGAGCACGGCCATCAGGTCTTGCCCCACCTTCTCACGGGCATGTGTCCAAAGGTCGATGATCTTCAGGTAGCGCTCACCATCGGTGATCACACCACGGTTGAACGTATCTTCAATCTTGTCGATCTCAACCTGGGTTTCCTTCAGGATCTGGGGCTTCGTGTCAGGGATGATGATGTCATCCTTGGCGAAGGAAAGACCCGCACGTGTCGCAGCCTTGAATCCCAAGTCCTTGAGGTCGTCGAGCAAACGCAGGGTCGCGTCGCGGCCGAGCAAGCGGTGACAATCGGAGATCAATGCCTGGATGTTGCCCTTGGTCAACTCGTAGTTGTAGAAGGGCATACCCACGGGCAGGATATCGTTGAAGATCGCCCGACCGATGGTCGTGGTGATGTACTGGGGCTTGCCGTCCTCACCGGGAACGCGGCCATCCTCGTCCACTTCCACCGACAACGCGTCGCGGCCACTTTTGACCAGGGTGCCCACGTCCAAGCGCACGCGAACGGGCTTGTGGGTGGCAGCGTGCCCGTGGCTGTAGGCCAGGAACAACTCGTTGAGAGACGAGTACAGAGGCAGTTTTTCCGGGTAGCTGGTCGGGTTCTTAGCCAGGTAGAAGATGCCGAGCACCATGTCCTGACTGGGCGAAATAATCGGAGAGCCGTTAGCCGGCGAGAAAATGTTGTTGGAGGACAACATCAGGGTCGCGGCTTCGATTTGTGCTTCGAAGGACAGGGGCAGGTGAACCGCCATCTGGTCCCCGTCGAAGTCAGCGTTGAATCCACCACACACCAAGGGGTGCAAACGGATGGCGTTGCCTTCGATCAGCGTGGGCTCGAAAGCCTGGATCCCCATGCGGTGAAGCGTGGGAGCACGGTTCAACATGCAGGGGTGGTCGCGGATGACCTCCTCCAGGATATCCCACACATCTTCGTCGCGACGCTCGAGCATGCGCTTGGCCGACTTGATGGTGTCGGCGAGCTTGAGCTCCTTGAGGCGGCGAATGATGTAGGGCTGGAACAACTCGAGGGCTACTTTTTTGGGCAGACCACACTGGGTCAGACTCAACTCCGGCCCCACGACTATCACCGAACGTGCGGAGTAGTCCACCCGCTTTCCGAGCAGGTTCTCACGGAAACGACCCTGCTTGCCCTTGATCATGTCGGTCAAGGACTTGAGCGGGCGGTTCGAAGAACCGAGCACCGGGCGACGGCAGCGGCCGTTGTCGAACAGGGCGTCAACCGCCTGCTGCAACATGCGCTTCTCGTTGCGGATAATGACCTCGGGAGCGTTGAGGTCGAGCAGCTTTTTAAGGCGGTTGTTGCGGTTGATCAAACGACGGTAAAGGTCGTTCAAGTCACTGGTGGCGAAGTTGCCGGAGTCCAGTAGGACCAGGGGGCGCAGGTCCGGGGGAATGATCGGAATCACGTCCATGACTATCCAATCCGGCTCGTTGCCCGAGTCACGCAACATTTCGACCGTACGCAAGCGCTTGATGATGTCCTTCATGCGCTGCTGGGAGCGGGTCGCAACCAGCTCTTCACGAAGTTCATCGGAGACAGCTTGCAGGTCGAGAGCACGAAGGATCTTCTTGATCGCTTCGGCGCCCATCTCCGCTTCGAACTCAGTGCCATACTTAGCCCGAGCCTCGCGGTACTCCTCTTCGGTGAGCAATTGGTAATCCTCAAGCGGAGTATCGCCCGCCGTGATGACCATGTAGTCCTGGAAGTAGATCACGCGCTCCAGGCTCGAAACCTTGACACCCAAAAGGTTGCCGAGGCGGCTGGGCATGGCCTTGAAGAACCAGATGTGCGCCACATTGGCGGCCAGGTTGATGTGGCCCATACGCTTACGACGCACTCTGCTGTGGGTGATCATCACACCACACTTGTCGCACACAATACCCTTATGTTTGATGCCCTTGTACTTGCCGCAGAAGCACTCCCAGTCCTTTTCAGGACCAAAGATGCGTTCGCAGAACAGGCCATCCCGCTCGGGGCGGTAGGTACGATAATTGATCGTCTCCGGCTTTTTTACTTCCCCGTAGGACCAGGACCGAACGTCCTCGGGGGAAGCGAGCGCGATGGTCACGCTACCGTAATCATTGATTTGGTTGTACTTGGTGTCCGACATGGCCGAGGGCTGTTGTGGGGCGAGGTGGGCGATCGAGGGGGCGAGATTGCTGCGCGACTCCGGGTCAAACCGGAGTCGCGCGGCGGACGACTAGCGCAGTTCTCCAGCCTTCTTGTGAAGCTGCATGTTGAGAGCCAAACCACGGATTTCGTTGGTCAAGACCTCGAAGGAAACGGGCGTGCCCGGCTCCAAGATGTTGAGACCTTTCACCATGGATTCGTAAATCTTGGTGCGTCCATCCACGTCGTCTGACTTCACAGTGAGCTGCTCCTGAAGGATAGCTGCGGCGCCATAGGCTTCGAGGGCCCAGACTTCCATCTCTCCAAAACGTTGGCCGCCAAAGCGAGCCTTGCCACCCAGCGGCTGCTGGGTGATGAGGCTGTAGGGGCCAGTCGCACGGGCGTGAACCTTTTCGTCCACCAGGTGGTGTAGTTTCAGCATGTACATGACACCGACAGTCACTTCCTGCTCAAACGGTGCTCCGCTGCGGCCATCGTACAAGCGGAACTTGCCCGAGGTGGGCAGACCAGCTTTGTCGAGAAGCTCTTCGATTTCGTGCTCTTTGGCACCATCGAATGCGGGGGTATAGCAACGCATGCCGAGGTGTTTGGCCGCGATACCCAAGTGGGTCTCAAGAATCTGGCCCACGTTCATTCGACTCGGCACACCCAGGGGGTTCAGCACGATGTCGACCGGGGTACCATCATCGAGGTACGGCATGTCTTCCATGGGACAGATCTTGGAGATCACACCCTTGTTGCCGTGGCGGCCAGCCATCTTGTCGCCAACGGAAAGGTTCCGCTTGGTGGCGACATAGACCTTGACCATTTCAAGGACACCGGTGGGAAGCTCGTCGCCGCGGCTGAGGCGGTTCACGATCTTGTTCTTCTCGGCTTCCTTGTCGTCGATCTTGTTTTTGTGATCGTGGATGGCCTGCGTCGAAGCACGGCGCTTGGCCTCGTCGGTGTCCTCTTCGGCGGCTGCCAGGCAGAGGATTTTGACGCGGCGCAATTCGTCATAAGTGGACGTGTCATCCAACTCGAACGGCTTGCCGGTCAGGTCGTCGACCACAGCGGTGCCAAGGATCTCGTTCACTTTCGTCAGCAAGCTGGCGGTGTAGTGACGCAAGGCCTTGAGGAAGTCCATCTCCGCATCGCGGATCACGGACAGGGCTTGGATGCGAGCTTCATCGGTCAGGTTGACACGACGAGAGAACTTCTGGGCGTCGATGACGACACCACGCGTTCCCGGGGGCATGGTCAAGGATGCGTTTTTCACATCCACGCCGGCCTTACCGAAGATTGCGTACAAGAGTTTCTCTTCGGGGGTCAACTCACTTTTTGATTTGGGGGCCACCTTGCCGACCAGCACATCGCCAGCTGCCACGAAGGTTCCCACGCGAACGATACCGGAGTCATCCAGGCTCGCCAGTGCGCGCTCACCCACGTTGGGGATATCCCGCGTGAATTCTTCCTTGCCCAGCTTGGTCTCGCGAATCTCAACGTCGTACTCCTCGATGTGCACCGAGGTGAAGACGTCGTCGCGCACAAGGCGCTCGCTGACCAGGATGGCATCCTCATAGTTGAAGCCGTCCCAGGACATGAAGGCCACGACCAGGTTCTTACCGAGGGCCAGCTCTCCGCCATGGGAAGAAGCGCCATCTGCAAGCAACTGTCCCTTCTTGATCTCGTCGCCCACATGCACCACCGGACGGTGGTTCTGCGTGGTGCGCTCGTTCATGCCGCGGAACTTGGTGAGGAAGTACTCCTCATCGTCCACAAGAATGACCCGGCTGTCCACGTACTCCACCACTCCGGATTCGCGGGCGAAAACAGGCATGGAGGAGTTGGCCGCTACGACCTTCTCCATGCCAGTACCGACGACCGGGACTTCGGGGATCAGGAGCGGAACGGCCTGACGCTGCATGTTCGAGCCCATCAAGGCGCGGTTTGCGTCGTCATGCTCAAGGAAAGGGATCAGAGCAGCGGAAACACCGATGATCTGCTTGGGCGAGACGTCCACGTAGTCCAGAAGTTCCGGAACCACTTCGATGTTGTCGCCGTCACGCCGGGCTAGAACCCGAGCGTTGAGGATTTTGCCGGTGTCATCCACATCCACATCGGCCGGAGCCATGATCCGACCGCGCTCTTCATCGGCACGTAGGTAGTGGATTTCGTCGGTCAGGATACCCTTCTTGACGGCGCGGTAGGGCGCGGTCAGGAAGCCGTAGCTGTCCAGGTTGGAGTACAGGGCCAAGGACGAGATGAGACCAATGTTCGCACCTTCCGGCGTTTCGATCGGGCACAAACGGCCGTAGTGGGAAAGGTGCACGTCTCGCACATCGAAACCAGCACGCTTCCGGTTTAGACCACCAGGGCCCAGTGCGGACAAGCGACGCTCATGGGTCAGCTGCGAGAGCGGGTTGGCCTGGTCGACCACTTGGGAGAGCTCACTGCGGCCGAAGAAATAGTCCACGGCACTGGAGAAGGTCTTGGAGTTGATCAGCCCACGGGGAGCGACCTTTTCCGGGTCCTCCAGGTTCATACGCTCCTGTGCCGTGCGTCGTAGCTTGAGAAGGCCCTTGCGGAACTCCTCGCCTGCCAGCTCGGCGATGGTACGAACGCGCCGGTTGCCCAGGTTGTCGATATCGTCGATCTCGCCTTCGCCCTTGCGCAGGGTCAGGATGTACTTGACCGAGTTGACGATGTCCTCTGCCTGCAGAACCTGGGTTCCTTCAGCGATGCCTTGGTCGAACTTGCGATTCAAGCGGAAACGGCCCACACGACCCAAGCGGTAGCGCTGCTCGTCGTAGAACTTTTCATGGAAGAGCTCGCGCGCTTTTTCGATCTGGGGCGGGTTGCCCGGGCGCAAGCGCGTATAGATCTTGATCAGGGCCTCTTCGTGGCTCTTGATCGAAGGCTCCTCGTGCATGGAGTTCACGATCAGCATGTCCAGGTCCTGAACATCGCCATCGATGATCTCCACCTCGGCCAAATCGCCGGAGGCGATTTCCAGGGCAGCAGTCTCGGGGATCGGGGTGGCGGAAGGCACCAAAACCTCGCCCGTCTTTAGGACCACAATGTCCCCCACCGCGATCTTGTCGGTGATCGCTTTGGCAAAAGCACTCTGCGTCATGGACTTCTTCTTCTTGACCACCTTGGTCGGGTAGAAGGTCCGCAACAGGGCCTGGTCGGAACCGAGATTCTCGTCGAGGGCACGTAGGAAGGTGATCGCAGAGAACTTGCCCGATTGGTCGATTCGCACCGACAACAGGCCTTTCTTGGTCACGTTCAGCTCAACCCAGGAACCGCGCTCGGGGATAATCCAGCAGGAGTTCAGGTTACGGTCAGCCGAGACCTTATCCTCCAGGAAATCCACACCGGGCGAACGGTGCAGCTGGCTCACGATGACGCGCTCCGATCCGTTGATGATGAACTCACCGCCCCCCATCATGATAGGGATTTCGCCGAGGTACACCTCTTCCTCGATGGGCTCGGGCTTTACCAGCCTCAAGCGCACCTTGAATGGGTACCCGTACGTGGTACGCAACTTACGGCATTCGTCCACCTCAAAGCGGGGACGGCCAAGCTCGTAACCCACATACTCAAGGCAAAGCGTTCGATCATACGAATAGATCGGGAACACATCTTGGAGTAGGGCCTCCAAGCCTTGACATTCGCGGTTTGCCGAGGGGACATCGGCGGAAAGAAAACTGTGAAAGGCCTTGGTCTGAATCTCCACCAGATTGGGGAGGTCCACAATTTCTTGTGCTCGACCGAACTTCTTAACCGGGTGTTCCGGCTCGGCCACGCGGCCGCCGTGTTTCGTCGTCATGGGTGCTCTCTCCACACCACCGACCAGCGACTCATCGCAGGGGCCAGCGTATCAATGGATATCGAGGGTTTTGTCGCTCGTCAGAGCGACTCCTTCCTGGCCTGCAGACCTGGAAGATTGTGGGGGGACGTTACGAGCGTCCGGGGGCGAAAACTGGAATTCTCATCCCCCAGGCGGTTGGACCACGGGCATGGTCCCTGGAGAGGATACGGCACCAGCCGAAAATACGCTACCCGAAAACGCAACAGACCCCTTTAAATAAGCGGTTTGTGGACCCCCATAGGGGTCCCTGTTGCTTCCAGCCTGGGGGGGCTGAATTGGGGGAGATAATCGGCAGGCAAGAACCTGCTCCCCAAGGCGAACCTGGAGGGCGAAGCGCTAACCGAGCCTCAAACGGACTTCCTAGAAGGGGAATCAGTCAACTTTGACCGTGGCACCCGCGCCTTCCAGCTGGGTTTTCATGGCCTCGGCGTCGTCCTTGGAAAGGCCGTCCTTGAGCTCCTTGGGAGCTGCGTCGACGATTGCCTTGGCTTCCTTGAGGCCCAGGCCGGTGATGGCGCGGACTTCTTTGATGACCTGGATCTTCTTGTCGCCAGCAGACTCGAGAATGACCTTGAAAGAGGTTTGCTCCTCCTCGGCAACGCCACCAGCGGGGCCGGCCACCGCAACAGCGGCGGGAGCAGCGGCGGAAACGCCCCACTCCTCTTCAAGGAATTTCACGAGCTTGGAAGCTTGCATGAGGGAAAGGCCGCCAAGGGTGTCGGCGATTGTCTTGAGCTCAGGCTCCAGCTCGATGGTGTTTTCTTCAGACATGGGATTGGTCTCCTAGTGGAGTTGGGTGGGGTGTTTTTGAGTTGGTTTGGAGGCAGAGAGAGGCGAAGCCACGCTCAAGCCGATCAGAGAAGTTACGGGTCGAATCGGGTAAACGGGCAAAGCCCCCCCTACTCTTCCCCCTTGTCCACGCGCGCCTGAAGGACACGCACGGTGTTGCTAGTGACGCCCGAGAGGACGACGGCAAGGCCACGGGCCGGTGCGGAGAGCACACCGAGCAGCATTGCATTTGCAGTATCGCGGTCGGGCAGGTCGGCGACTTGCGCCGCACTACTTGCATCGAGCGTTTCACCATCGAAGAAGCCAGCCTTGAATTCAACCAGCTTGCCTTTCTTGACCGCAGGATCCGCAAAGACCTTGGCGGCACCGATGATGCTCTCGGGATCGCCGTAGGCGATCCCGGTGTTTCCCGTGAAGCACTCCCCCATGTCGATACCACGGTCGGCAAGGACTCGGCGAGCCAGGGTGTTGCGCACCATACGGAAACCAACGCCTTTTTCAGCGAGTTTGCCGCGCAGGTCTTCGGTGGTTTTCACGTCGAGGCCGCCGAAGCTGACCGCGAGCATTCCTTCCGCGTCCTTGAATTCGTCCGTGAGCTCACGGACAACCATTTGATTGACGATATTGGGCATGGTCTTAGGCTCCGTACTCTACGAGTGCTCCGGGTCCCATCGTGGTCGATACGCTAACGCGCTTCACGAATTCGCCCTTGACGACTGCGGGACGCATTCCGGCCACATGGTCCAGGAATGCGGTGAGGTTTGCTGCGAGATCATCCGTGGTGAAGGACCGCTTGCCCACAGGGGCGTGAACGGTGCCACCGGCATCGGTGCGGAACTCGACCTTACCAGCCTTGAATTCCGTGACAGCTTTGGCCACGTCGGGGGTTACGGTGCCGGACTTGGGCGAGGGCATTTTGCCCTGCGGACCCAGGACCTTACCGAGCTTGCCCACGTGCTTCATCATGTCGGGGCTGGCAACGACAACGTCGAAGTCCATCCACCCGTCCTGGATGCGCTTGGCCAAGTCAGCGGAGCCAACGACATCGGCACCAGCAGCTTCAGCAGCAGCGGCCTTGTCACCCTCGGCGAAGACCACAATCGTGATCTCCTTACCGAGACCGTTGGGAAGGGAGACAGCTCCACGCACCAACTGATCGGACTTGCGGGGGTCGATACCAAGGTTGACGGCGACTTCAACAGTCTCGTCAAACTTCACCTTGGGTAGACTCTTTAGAAGCTCGAGGGCTTCCTTGATTTCGTACGTGCGGCCGGGCTCCATCATGGCGCTCGCCTGCTTGTACCGCTTGCTATGCTTTCCCATTGATTAAGCCTCCACCTCGATTCCGGCCGAACGGGCCGTTCCTTCGATGATCCTGCAGGCATGATCGAGATCACGCGCATTCAGGTCGTTCATCTTGATGTTTGCGATTTCCTCGACTTGGGCCCGGGTCACCTTGCCTACGATCTGGGTGCCGACTTCGCCGGCTCCCTTTTCGACGCCAGCTGCTTTCTTGAGCAGCACGGCGGCAGGCGGAGATTTCAGAATGAAGTCGAAGGTGCGGTCCTTGTAGACGGAGATTTCGACGGGAATGATCATCCCCATCTGGTCACGCGTCCGGTCGTTGAACAACTTGACAAATTCAGAGATGTTCACGCCATGGGCACCAAGCGCCGGGCCCACGGGGGGCGCGGGGGTTGCTTTCCCTGCGGGGCACTGAAGTTTGATCAGTCCTGTAAGTTCTTTAGCCATATGTTAGACCGCCTCTACTTCCCAGTATTTTAGATCCACGGGGGTGGGTCGACCGAAGATGGTCACCACCACGCGAACCGTTCCCTTTTCAGGATTGATCTCTTCGACTGCGCCATCAAAGCCGTCAAAGGGACCTGAGTTGATTTTTACCATGTCGCCGGTATTGAGGCCGATGGAGACCGTCGGGCGGGTTTCGGAGTCGGTCATCCTCGACAGAATCGAGTTCACTTCCTCCTCGGTGATTGCTGTCGGTTCGCCTCGACTTCCCAGGAAGTCGCGCAAACCATCCACACTGCGCAGCACTTGACGTGCTTTGGAAACGCGTGCGGGATCATCATCATCGAGATCTGCTTGTACCATCAGGTAGCCTGGGTACAGCTTGTTCTCGACCGTTCGTTTTTTTCCACCACGCATGACGGTGGCCAGCTCAAAAGGCACCAGGAGCTGAGGAATCACGTCCTGCAAACCGGTCACTTTGATGCGCTGCTCAGCATTGTTCCGGATGCGCTTCTCGCGACCCGATTGACAACGGAGGAAGTACCACTTGTAAGCCATGTCCTTAATTCCCTCGCTCTAACTAGAGCCTTAGCAGGATCCTCCGGGCAATAGCAGCCAAGCCATAGTCGGCAGCCGCCAAAAATGCCATCAAGAACAAAACGCACCCGATGACCAAGACGGAGCCACTGATGGTCTCCTCCAGGGTCGGCCAGGTCACCTTTTGCAGCTCGTGCTCCGTGTCGATCATCAGGTCAGCATTCTTGGGAGTGCTGAGCCACTTGTTCAGGAGAAAATACCCAACGGCCAATGCGATCGCGGAGACCAGCAGTGAGCCATTCGGCACCATTCCGAACAAAGGGATGCGGTCGAAGCCCGGGACCAACGTTTTGGTCATGGACTCTCCAAAGGCCACCCCTAGATGAGTGTGCAGGGAGACGCATCCGTAGAACAACAGAATCGCCAGCGACCAAAACGCCGCCATGCGTACCATTCTTCCTTGGTCCTTGCGGTAGACCATCTGGATTATCCTTGGATTGGGGTTCGGGATGACGCCACGCTGGCGCCGAGGAGGTGGCTCCCACCGTCAAAGACGGAACAGGAACCGAAAGGGCAAAAGGTCAGAGCTTCTTCTCGCGGTGCGAAGTGTGGGCCCTGCAAGCATTGCAGTACTTCTTCTTCTCCAGCTTGTAGGCCGCCTTCAGACGCTTGTGCGTCGTGTAGTTGCGATGCCGACACTGGGTGCACTCCAGAAAGACATACCGTTCTTTGATCTTCATTGCGTGATCTTCTCAGGGGGAAGCCAACCTTGATTCAACACCTGGGCCAGCCTTGTTCAAAACTTGGAGCCGAGAGCTACATCGAGCCGGGAGAGCGTTTGCTCTCCCGACCCTATGTGTAGCGATTTACTCGACGATTTTCGTAACGACGCCTGCACCCACGGTGCGGCCGCCTTCACGGATGGCGAAGCGTAGCTGATCTTCCATGGCCACGTTGGTGCCCAGGGTGATTTCAAGCTTCACGTTGTCGCCAGGCATGCACATCTCTGCGCCACCGAGCAGGTTAGCAGCACCGGTCACGTCCGTTGTACGGAAGTAGAACTGGGGGCGGTAACCGTTGTAGAAAGGAGTGTGACGTCCGCCCTCGTCCTTGGAGAGGATGTAGACCTCAGCCTCGAACTTTGTGTGGGGAGTCACGGTGCCGGGCTTGGCCAGGACCATGCCACGCATCAGGGAGTTCTTGTCAACACCGCGCAGCAGCACGCCGACGTTCTCGCCAGCACGACCCTCGTCGAGCGTCTTCTGGAACATCTCAACACCGGTACAGGTAGTGGTTCCGACCTCTTCGGCCATGCCGACGATCTCGAGTGACTCACCGGTGCGAACGATACCACGCTCGACACGGCCGGTCCCCACGGTTCCACGCCCCTTGATCGAGAACACGTCCTCGATGGGCATCAGGAAGGGCTTGTCCACGTCGCGCTCGGGCATCGGGATGTAGTTGTCGATGGCGTTCATCAACTCTACGATACAGCTGTAAGCGTCGTCGCCAGAGGGAGTGTCGGCGTTGAGTGCGTTCTCGACACCCAGAGCAGAACCTTGGATGACGGGGATGTCGTCACCGGGGAACTCGTACTTGGAAAGCAGTTCGCGGATTTCCATCTCGACGAGCTCGAGAAGCTCGGGGTCGTCGACCTGGTCCACTTTGTTCATGAAAACGACGATGGCGGGCACGTTGACCTGACGGGCGAGCAGGATGTGCTCACGGGTCTGGGGCATCGGGCCGTCAGCGGCGGAGACCACGAGGATAGCGCCATCCATCTGGGCAGCACCGGTGATCATGTTCTTGACGTAGTCAGCGTGTCCGGGGCAGTCCACGTGGGCGTAGTGACGGGCTTCCGTCTCGTACTCGACGTGCGCGGTGGAGATCGTGATACCACGAGCTTTCTCCTCCGGTGCCTTGTCAATCTCGTCGAAGTCCATCTTCTTGGCCAAGCCAATCAGGGACTGGTGACGACAGATAGCAGACGTCAGAGTGGTTTTGCCGTGGTCGACGTGGCCGATGGTGCCCACGTTGACGTGATCCTTTGTCCTTTCGAAGACTTCCTTAGCCATGGTGCTTGTCTCTCTTTTCGGTGGGCGAATGCCCGCTAACGGTTTGGGGGTAGAAGTACACTCCATGCCGCCGGACAGTCCAGCGGCTAGCAGAAGGGAACTTCAGTCAAGTTTTGTTGAAATGGAGCTGCTGTCGGGATTTGAACCCGAGACCTCTTCCTTACCAAGGAAGTGCTCTACCACTGAGCTACAGCAGCTCGCATAACCGCCACCCGCTCACCCCAAATAAAAATAAGGCGAGCACAAAGCAACGGTGATCGAGCGATCTCGATGCCCACCCCAGCGAGGCTGAATCAGCCCCTGGCAGGGGGTGGAGCGGGTGAAGGGAATCGAACCCTCGTGTACAGCTTGGAAGGCTGTCGTTCTACCATTGAACTACACCCGCGGATGTACGGTTTGCACTTGGCGGCGACACTAGGGCGTAAGCCTCAGGAGCCAGAACAAGGACAGACACGAGCGAGACACAGGCAAATGCCTTGTGGCCCTATCCCCTGCCGCTTGGGCTGGGGAGAGAAATTCCACCGGAGGCGAACAAGAAACCCTGGCACCTGCGAGCAGGTCGGCCAAAAGCAGGTGGATGGTGGGGAGAGCAGGATTCGAACCTGCGAAGGCTGAGCCAACAGATTTACAGTCTGTCCCCTTTGGCCACTCGGGAACCTCCCCTTCTGTTTCATCCCGGGTATCGCCCCCGGAGCATGTCAAACATGCAAGGCTGCGAACCCGCTATGGATGTGCACACCAAGCCAAAGCTCCGATGCACACATGTGGGTATCTTGTGTCGACCGGTGCGATCGCGTGCCACTCGAGCTGCTAGCTAAGCCAGCGCTATGGTGCCACGCTCCCGTGTCGTCATCGAGATCGGTTGGATTTTGAGGGAGCTAGGATTGGCCGAGGCCAAAACCCACTAATTTCGCTAATTGGCAACGCTAGCATGGAGCCAGCGGCGGGACTCGAACCCGCAACCTGCTGATTACAAATCAGCTGCTCTGCCAATTGAGCCACACTGGCGCGTCCCTGACGGGAGCTAACATGTCACCCAATCCGTTCCGAAACACTCCTGCGGATAGCAAGAACGCGCCGGGCGGCTAGTGGAGCGAGCATCCTACGGACGCGCCCCCCCGGGTCAAGCCCGGCCCCGCAAAAAAGATTGAAAAAGCCCAAAAAGCAAGCGACCTCGTTTTCCCGCCCCCAACTCGAGGTTTCACCTTGCTCAGGAAGCGGCTACAGATCCCGGACCCGGACCATGTGGCGCGAAAACTCGGATCGCACGGAAACCATGGAATCCCCCCCGAACTTGGCCAAAAATGCCCGACAGAGTTCCAGGGCGACCAGCGCCTCCCCCACCACACTAGCGGCGGGCACCGCGGTCACATCGGAACGCTGATAAGTGGCCTCCTCAGCCTGGCCGGTTCCAAAGGAAACACTCGGCAGGCCCTGGCGCAGGGTGGATATCGGTTTCATGGCGGCGCGCACCACCAGGGCCTCGCCATTGGTCAATCCACCTTCGAGCCCTCCAGCCCGATTGCTCCCCCTGGCAAACTTGGAACTGCCGGCGGATCCGCCCCCGCCTTGGGCGGGAACGATACTGTCGTGAACCTGGGAACCCGGAAGCCCCGCGGACTCGAATCCAAGGCCAAACTCGACCCCTTTAATGGCGGGGATCGAAAATAGGGCCGCCCCCAAGGTAGATGTGAGGCGATCCGCACCCTGGCCGTAGCTGCCCAGCCCGGGAGGAAGACCCAAAACCCGCACCTCAAAGACCCCGCCCAGGGTGTCCCCCCGGTCACTGGCATCATCCACCGCTTGCTTCATGGCCCGGTCCGCCCCGCTGTCCAGGCAGTAAAAAGGCGACTTTTGGCGCATTTCGAGGGGTAAATCGCCCTTCCAGGGCTCATTTTTGGCCAAAACAGGCCCCAAGGCGACCACATGGGCAAAGATCCGGACCCCGAAAGACTCCAAGACCTGGCGAGCGATGCTGCCGGCCGCCACCCGCGCCGCCGTTTCCCGGGCACTGGCCCGCTCCAGCACGGCTCGGGCGTCCAAATGTTCATATTTCCAGCAGCCGGCCAGGTCCGCATGGCCCGGGCGAGGGCTCGTGGGATCTGGCAGCTCATCCAAGGTCCGATCCCGGTTGGGCACCTCAAAAGCCAGGGGCGTACCCAAGGTCACCCCACCCTTGATGCCCGACAGCAGGTTCACCCGGTCCTGCTCGATCTTCATGCGCCCTCCGCGGCCATAGCCACCCTGGCGCCGAAGCAACTCCCCATTGATGCGCTCCTCATCCAGCGGCAAGCCGGCCGGCAGCCCCTCGAGCATCCCGATCAGGGTCTTGCCGTGGGACTCACCTGCTGTGCGCCAGGATAAAGCAGTCATTTTGCCAATAAGGGGCCCTGGATGGCCCTAAACGCCAGAACCCGTGGATTTCTGGCCGGGCACGATCTCGACCCATTCGTCGTCCCCGTGGGTTTCCGTGGCCGCGGGGACCGGCGGCCTGGCCGGGGAGGTGGGCCGGGAAATCAGATCACTGGAGACGCAGCAATGCTCACTCAGGCTGCGTCCCTTGAAGAAGTCGACCACACAGGCTTCGAGCACGTGGAAAGCCACCGGCTTGGCCAAGGTGCCGACCACAGGGTCCAGGGCCAGCAACAGGTTTTGGTTTTTGGCGTCCAAATAGCCTGAGAAGACCAGGGTCGGGGGCAGGATGCCTTCCCGGTGGAAACGCGGCAGTACTTCGAGGGCGCTCTCCGCCCCCATGTCGATATCGGACAGCATCAGGTCCACCGGACGTTCCACCAGCATCTGACGTGCAAGATCAAAAGTCTCCGCAGAACGCACGGAGTACCCGCGCTTCAGCAGGAACCAGGAGACCAACTCAACGATACGTTCATCGTTATCGACCACCAGGATTTCACGCTTCTCCCCCCCCAAACTCTCCGAATTTGCCTCGGAATGCATGCCCAACCGCCCGTTTTTTTCGGTGCCTTGAAAGTGGTTTGCTAGTTTTGCCTAGCGCCCCGGAGCCGCAACTTTTTTGCCGCTCCTGTCGGGTTCGAATCATATCGCATAGCTTACATGGAACCAAGCCTGGGGTGATCGCTACTCACATACTCCCGTGGACGGCATGGCCCCTAGGGCAACGCCTCGGGATGCGGCTCTTGCAGGCCCCCCATTCCTGTTGCGCCGGGAGCCCTCCCCCCATTCTGGGAAAACGCCAAGATTTCGGAGAGCTGCACCGTTTCCACCGACCGCGCGTGGGAGTTTGAAGCAACCCAGCGCCTAGCCCGCAGATTCTCCAATGAAGACATTCCAGAGATCCAGTCAGTACGCCAACAAACTAGCACTCGCCCTTTTCTTTGTCCTGTTGGGCAGCCTGACCGCCCACCCGACTCGGGCCCAAGACACCGGCGAGACGCAGGGCTGGCGTGCCCTAGCCACCAAGGGGGAGACCGCCTTCCAAGAAGGCTCCTTCGAAAAAGCCTTCCAGCTCTACACGCGCGCCCTGGAAGCGGCCCAAGAGAGCGAGCGCAGCGAATGGATGAGGTTCCGGCAGGCGGATGCGCACCTGCGCTCCTTGGACGCCTCCCAAAACTCCGACCACAGCGAGACCGACGCGGCACTCAAACACCTGCGCACGTTTTTTGATCCACAACTGGAGGCCCAGGGGCAAACTACGATTTGGGCGCAAGCAGCAGAGGCCATCGGCGATCACTATTACCAACCCCGCCGCACCTGGGGCTTTGGCCATGCGCAACAGCCATACGTTATGGCCATGGATTACTGGGCGGGGTCCAGCGACGTGGAGACCGCGCGGGACCACTGGCTCGACATCATTTGGAAGATGGCCTGGCCGAAATGGAGTGACGGGGTCGGCAGTTACGGGGGACGCAACAATTGGATTTCGGTGAATCGCTTGGAGCAGGGTTTGAAGATCGCGGTCAGTGATGCGGACCGGGCGCGCTTGCACTTTTTGATCGCGCGCAGCGCGCAACACCAGGGGGACGGGCCGTGGTGGGATCGGCGCATGGCCAAGGCCCTCGAAGCCCTGTATGCCATGGGCACCGAAACCGGTTATTACGATGCGGGACTCTGGTTTGAAGCCCTCTGGTACATGAACACCGGGCCCTGGCAGAGGGACGAGGACGGAAACGCGCGCAGATTTGTGAAACCCGCCAAAGCTCTCACCCTTTTCGAAGTACTGGCCAAGGACAAGCGCTGGAAAAAGAGTCCCTACCGCAAGCACTCCAAGAATCACATCAAGAACATCCTGAGCAAGGAATTGGGCGTGTACGTGAACAACGCCTTCCTGACAGGGTCCAAGGCAGCCTACGCGCTTCGCGTTCGCAACCTGAGCCGGGTGGATTGTCAGTTGACCCCGGTGGACTTGACGCAGCATGTCAAGCTGGATGAACGCAAGGATTATGCCCATGAATGGCTGGAGGAGATCGACACCTCCGAACTCAAACCCCTCAGGCGCTGGAGTGTGGACCTTGCGGCGGATTCTCCCCATGCGGTGGCTTCCAAGAGCTTGGCCGTGGAGGGCGATCTGCCCCCTGGAGCCTACCTGCTGGAAGCCTTCGCAGAAGGCAAAAAGGACCGTGCCCTGGTCCTCGTCTCCGGGACGGCCGTAGTGCTCAAGTCCTCCGGTCAAGACTTGCACGCATGGGTCACCGATGCGGTCAGCGGCAAACCTATGCAAGGACAAGAGGTGCACGCAAAGGTCCGCATCCGCGACCGCAAGGGACGCGGGTTCTGGGACCAAACCAGCGCCACGACCGGAGCCGACGGTTTGGGTCACATGACATGCCCCAAAACACACGACAACCGCGAGGTCTTCCTGGCCGTCAACACGCCCAAGGGCCCCGCCTTTGCGTTGCTCTCCCAGGGCGATTTCAAACCCGACAGCGCCTGGCGTGTGCACGTGGTCACCGACCGTCCCGCCTACCGCCCCGAACAAACCGTCAGCTGGAAACTCTCCGCGCGTCGGTACACCGGACTGCGCTACAGCACACCCTCCGGACACAAACTGCTCGCTAAGTTGATCGGACCGCGCGGCGGCGAAATCGACAGCGCCGAGGTCACCTTGAACGACTTCGGCTCCGCGTTCGGCACCTTTGAAACGGGTGCCTCCATGGCGCTCGGGCAACACACCTTGCAACTGCGAGACCTGGAGGGCGACACCCACATCGCCTCCTCCCCGCTCTTCCGCCTGGAGGAATACAAACGCCCCGAGTTCGAGGTCAAGGTCTCCACGCCCATGGCCGACGAGGCGGACGGGCAGGAAGCACGCCCCAAGGTCTTCGTCCTGGGCGACGAGGTCCAGGCCGAGATTCAAGCCAACACCTACTTCGGCACGCCCGTCGCCGGAGCCAAGGTCGAAGTGGTGCTGTACAAGCACCCCCATGCCCCGCAATCCCTGCACCGTCCCCGCTTCCAGTGGTTCAGCGACGCCCTAACCCCCTCGTGGCAACGCAGCTCACCCTACAATCGCTACAACCGGGAAGAGGTGCTGCGCAAGGAACTCGCCACGGATGCTGAAGGTCGCGCCCTGTTGACCTTCGCCACCCCCTTCGGCACAGGCCAGGGTTTCAGGTACACCGTCGAAGCCCGGGTCACCGATGCCTCTCGCCGCGAGGTCACCGGCAGCGGCAGCGTGGTCGTGCTGCGCCAAAGCTACCGGGTGGAATTGGATCTGGAACACAAGATCGCCGCGCCCGGCCAGAAGGCGGAGCTTGCGGTATTGGCCCAGGACTCGAACGGCAATGCGATGGCCGTCGAAGGTCAACTGTTCCTGTACCGCGCACGCTGGGTCGAAATCTGGCTGGACACGGACCACAAACGGATCGACGCCGACACCCTGCGCAAGGCGCGTGGCACGAGTTCCTTCCCGCACCCCGGTTGGCGGCAGGTGCGCGCCGAGTACGCCTTCGAAAAGATCAACGAAATCAAGCTCAGCACCGACGCGGAAGGCAAGGCCAGCTGGTCCCCCATCCTGCCGAATAAAGGTGTCTACAGGTTCACCTGGGTCAGCCAAGATGCGCGCAGCACTGAGGTCAGCGCAGAGGCCTGGATGTTCGCCGCCGATGGCGATTCCATGCAGCTCGCCTACAACCAACAGGGCCTGCAAATTCTGCTCGACAAGGGCGCCATCGCGGAAGGCCAAAGCGCCCAGATCCTGGTCATGAGCGACGCCTCCGA
>JAAETM010000775.1 GCA_024228395.1 bacterium
CTCGCAAACCCCACTCCAGCTCAACAGGCCGCTCTCGACGCCCTCGCCGTCTCCGAGAAGGACAAACTCCTAGATCTTCTCGGTTGCCTAGGCTCAGAAGGATTGCGACGATTCCGGATGAAATCCTCCTGGAACATCAGAAACCTGGACGATCCCAACAATCCTCGGACACTGGATCAAGCCCTCAGCATCTGCGACGACTTATTCGGCGACAACGTTCATCCGATGGACTCCGACGCCTCCGAAGAGGTCTCCCACGTTGCACAAAAGGCCCCCGGTCGAATCAATCTTGTCGGCAAGCAAAGAAGCCCCACCGCTACTTCCGACAAAAGAGGAAAGGAGGATGATAAAGACGTGGACCCCAGCCGTCCCTCAACGTCACGTGACAAGACACGCAGTTTCGGTGGAATCCAAGGACACGCCACGGGTTGCTCAACCCTCCTGCATCCTCTGCGCATTTCCCCAACTGCAAGAATCTCAACCGTCAGCGAGTATCACCCATCGGTCAATGCTCCACACGACGACGGAAGAATTCGTTGTTCCATCTCGCTTCAGCCTACTTGCCCCAACATTTCTCCTCATCAGCGGCGTCAGGGCCCTCGGCAGGTGCAAATTTGGGCGGGTACCGGCGCAGAAGTCTCAACCTTGACGGAGGGGTGGTTCCGGACACATTTCCCCGACGAAGTCATGCAGCCAACAACGAAAATCTTCAAGGCATTCAATGGAGCCCACCAACCGGCAATCGGACGATTCACGGCGGAAGCAAGCTTTCACGGAGGATCAAAGGTACCTATCCTTTTCTACATTTTACCCGACGAATGTATGTCCCTCCTGGGCTTCGAAGACATGGGGATGATGGATATGGTCATTGATACAAAAACGCGCAGCATCTACAGGGCTCGACAGACTCCGTCTTCAGTTCCTACAAGCGCAGTGTCACTAGCTCCAACAATCACACATCACACAGAAGCGCCCCATGCCAACTCAGACTCTGAACACCGCTCCCGGCTA
>JAAETM010000776.1 GCA_024228395.1 bacterium
AACCAGGCCGCGGCTCGATCCCGTTCCACAATGCTACGCTGTTCGTGAAACAGGGCGGCAGCGATGCCTTCACGTTGCCGTAGCGCCTGCTCCAGCCCCTGTGCGGTCTCGGCATGGGCGCAGATGAGCAGTATCTTTTCGCCCCTGAGTTCGCGCAGTTTCTCTATCAACCACTCCACCCTGGGGTCGAACTGCCACCAAGCGGTTCCGTCTGCTGTCGGGTAGATGGTCTCTGGGTAGAGTTGGAGCGTAGGATCCGTGGTCGCTGCGAGGGCCGAATAGGGCTCGGGTAGTGGCAGTGGGTAGCTGTGCAGCTGACGACGGGCAAACCCCTTTATGCGATCACGGGTGTTGCGGAACAGTGCCCTGCCAGTGCCGTGACGATCAAGCAGCATCTCGATGAGTTCATCCCTGATCCGCTCCCTCACAGCCGGTTCGCTGTTTTTGTCCTGGAGCTGTTCAATCAGGGGCGTGGCATGGTCCTGTTCAAGTATCTGTAACAGGGTGTCAATCAGTTGTGGTGGGAGCCGGTTATCCTCCAGGAGTTGGGTTGCAGCCTCTGCCACCGGCTGATAGCTCTGCTCCTCCTGCTGAAATGCCTTGATGCTGTGGAAGCGGTCTGGGTCGAGCAGTCGCAGACGGGCGAAGTGTCCGGAGCGTCCCAACTGTTCCGGGGTGGCGGTGAGTAGAAGAACTCCGGGGA
>JAAETM010000777.1 GCA_024228395.1 bacterium
TGGTTCCAAATCGCCCATCGGACTTCAATTGGCGACGGCACCCGACGATGGAAGATTTGTCTCTGGGTACGAATTCGGTTGGGATCCGCCTCAAGGTGACCAAGACGGATCAGGGGGCCCGGGAGCGGCCGACGGTGACTATGAATTGTACGTGCCCCGATTTCCAGCCGTGTCCAGCTTGCACGTTGAAGAGAATCCTTCCTCCCGCGGTACCCCAACGGGTGTTGCAAGCGCGCTGCGCCGCCGGGGGTCAAGGTCCCCGGGTCCTTCCCGCCCTTCCTACGCCGATGTTTGCTCGGGGCGGTCAGCCGCTCTTCCGCGGCATTGTGGTTCAGAAGCTCAAATCGTGGATACGGGCGATTGGCCTCCCGGCGGAAGAATTCAGCGGTCACTCCTTGAGACGCGGCGGAGCCACCTCCGGCTTGGTAGCGGGTCTGACGGAGGCCGAAATCATGAAGCTGGGGCGTTGGAAGACGAACACTTACCTCAGGTACCAAGCCCCCCCAAACCGGTTCATGGGTGCCCTCAGCGCCAAACTCGTGGGGGCCGATTCATCTACCAGAATCAATTGAAAGAGGCGGCGTCATGGACAAGGAGATTTTTTGGGCGTAATTGAATCATTGGTATTGTCTGACGACTCTTATTATTTGGTGCTTGTGTATGGCCCTCGGGCATTGGCGATAAACTACCACCATCCACTGCACTGCTAAGCTACATTAACGCGCAGCATTAAGCTGGCTTAGCAAA
>JAAETM010000778.1 GCA_024228395.1 bacterium
AGCCAACACGAGCTTACCCAGGCCGTTGGAACCCGTTACCGAGCGGCCTGCCGCGAGGAGAAGACCCAAATACTGGATGAGTTTGTGAGGATCTCGGGCTACCACCGCAAGCACGCGATTCGGCTACTTTGCAGCGAAAAAACGGATCAGGGGCAGCGGTGAACCAAGACCCCGGAGGCGCGTCTACGACGAAGCCGTCCGTCAAGCACTGATCGTGCTGTGGGAGGCTTCGGATCGCATATGCGGCAAGCGGCTCAAGCCCTTGCTCCCCCTGCCCATCGATTCGCTTACCAAGCATGGCCACCTCGAACCGGATGACGAGGTACACCGAAAGCTACTGGCGGTGAGCCACTCCACGATAGATCGGATCCTGATGCCGATACGCGGCGCGTCCCCATGACACCCCGCCGGAAGCCACCTGCGGTCAGGTCCAGAATCCCCGTGAGGACTTTCGCCGATTGGAGTGGTTAGGCGGAAGGATGGCGTTCGCGTGCTGCTCCATGATAACGTTTTTGACAGTCCTTCAAGCCGGCGAAATTCATTCCTCGGATTCGACAGAAGTGGGTTCCCGTGTCCAGTATTGAATGCTTCGCTCGTGTTGCTGCTCGCGGAATTCAGCTGAACGCTGGGCGGCCTTGACCGCGGAGAGATCCACCGAATCGAGTAGACGCTGGCCCATGGAACCGAGCGCGCGCAGGCGAGCCTTGCCGATATGGTCCTTGGCCCGGCCCGTCATCGATGGTTCCTTTTTCTCGTATGAAGCCTGCGCAGATCCGACCGCATAGGGATATCCGGAGTTCGTGTCGAGCAAGACGCCCTCGAAGATCGCTGTGGCTTCGAAACTGGCTGTGGGAAAGATGAAAGCGGGCACCAGCGCCAGGTCCAAGAAAGAAAGGGATGTGGCGGAGGTTTGGTGGGTACTGCCAACTCGAACCGCTAGAACCGCATCCAAATTGCGCGATCGCGCAGCCCCTCGAACCGCCGATAGCACATTGGGCGCCCGAGTGTCCGCAAGGATGCTCGGCAAAAACTCATGGGACTGCACAAGCCCGGATTCCTGGGCCCTCTTGAGCCACACTTCGATCACTGCGCGCTCCTTGTCCGACCAGGATCCATAGACGAGAGTGCCCCTATCGTTTCCCCATCCGCCCAGCGTCGATACCGGGGGTGCGATTCCAATCCTCAGGGGGAGCTCTGCAGTCGACACCCGGGAATCGAAGTTGGCCCCCTCCGAATCGACAAGCGGCACGCTGGACACGTCGCTTTGCAGGGCGGAAATGGACATGCCCTGGCCGGCCATGCTGTGACAGGACCACAGGGGAAAGGCGAAGGACAACAGGAGGAGCTTGGCGAGTTTCATGTCGGATACTGGTGTTGAGGAGGACTCGGGGTGGTCGATGGACGCCGCTCACTCAAGCGGAAGACCTCCATCACCGCTCTGCCCTTGGCGAAAGACATGCCAACCCGTGGCATTTGCCCAACAGGGCGCCAGTACACGACTTACAGCACTTCCACATGCCAGCGCCACTCTCCGACCGCCAACCCAACAC
>JAAETM010000779.1 GCA_024228395.1 bacterium
GAATGTCTGAGTCGAAAATCCTGCTAGCGGGGTTTCCTTGGTGAACACCATGAGTACACCCTCAGATATCACCCCCGAAGCCTTGCTGGCGCACTCCGATTGGATCCGACATTTGGTCGCTGGACTGGTTCGAGATCCCGGGCGAACCGATGATGTGCTGCAGGAAACCTGGCTGATCGCTTTGCAAAGGCCGCCCCAGGAGGAAGGCAACCTGCGCGGCTGGTTGGCGAGTGTGGCGCGCAGTGTGATCCAGAATTTCGGGCGCTGCGAGGGGCGACGTCAGTATCGGGAGCAGGCGGTGGCGCGCCTGGAAGCACTGCCCGACACGGTGGATGTGATCGCCAAGGCTCGCCTGCAAGGGCGTATGGTGGACGCGGTTTTGGGGCTCGATGAACCCTATCGCAGCAGCGTCCTGCTGCGCTTTTTCGAGGACCTGCCGCCCCGGGAAATCGCCGAACGACTGGGTCGCCCGGTCAACACAGTACGCACGCACATCGCCCGGGGACTCGCACAATTGCGAACCGAACTCGACGCGGAGTTTGGCGACCGGGAGAGCTGGGGCATGGCCTTTTTGCCACTGCTTTGGGGTGGCAAGAGCCAAGCGGCCGGTGGCACAGCGCTGGCCAAGACCGGC
>JAAETM010000780.1 GCA_024228395.1 bacterium
CCCGATTCGATCGACCCAGTCCCATCACTTTTGCGGCAAGCCTCACTGCCTGCGCTTTGGTAGGCGAGAAGTTGCGCGTGCGGAAGTCCAGTTCATCGGGCTCTGGGGTCGGCTGCAACCCAAGCGAATCCGTGAGCTCCCAACCCGCAGCCCGGGATTCCCGTTCGACGGTTCCAGGCTCAATGGCCTGGAAGGGGCCGATGTTTGGATCGGGGGATAGCACATATTCCACGCCTCCCGGTCCACCGCGCTTGGCGCGCATGGCCTCGGTACTCGCGTGGAAAGAGCGCGCTGAAACGAAGCCAATCATCAATTTACCCCCTGGCTTGAGCCATATCGACATGGCCGTGAGCAGCGTTTGGCGTTCGGTGGCAGTTAGGCCTTCCAACCGGTAGAAGCATGTGATGACATCGTAGCTGCCAGCCTCGGGTACTGCGCTCGGCCAGATGTGGGCTTGGCCCTTGGGGAAGGCGCGGTCCGCGCACCAGCGGGCGACCCCGGGGCTGCGCTCGAGCACATCGAACTGGTAGCTGCGGCGCGCTTTGCTGAGGGCGGCGGTGAGGATGCCTGTGCAGGGCAATACGTCGAGCCAGCGCAGGGCGTGCTGGCCCTCTTCGACGCACGTTTTGCCCTCGGGTAACATCCGGTCGATGGCCGCGGTCCAGGCGCGGGTTTCCCAGGGCCTCGGTTTGTTGTGGCGCAGACCGTTTAGCACGCGGGCGGATTGATAGATGGCGAGCAGGTCCGGGGCCCAGTCCTCGGGGTCGGTGGAGGAGGGAATCGGGCGGCCGGCGTAGTGGTTGTAGCTGGTGACCTGGGCCAGGGGGCGGCGGTTGGGGCCTTTTGCGGGACGTGTCTTGGGGTAACCCAGGGCGAGCACGGCCACGACCATGCGGTCGCGCGGCAAGCCCACCTTTTCCCGCACCTTGTCGGAACCACCGGTCTGCGTGATCCAGAAGGAGCCGAGGCCCAGGGCTTCCGCCGCCAGGCTCATGTTCTCGATCAGCGCGCTGGCGGTTTGAATGTTCGCGTGGTTTTCCTCGGAGAAGTCCCTGCCATAGGCCACCACGATGTTCACGGGCGCGTTGGCCATTTGGGTGGAGAGCTCGGCGAGCCCGGCGTTGATCGCGGGATCGTCCACTGCGATCAGATCCCACATCTGAAAGTTGCAAGAACTGGGCGCCCAGATGCCCGCGTGCATGACCTGGTCGATCATCTCTCGCGGCACGCGTTTGTCCTCGAACTTACGGATCGACCGGCGACCGTACAGCACATCCCAAAAGTCCCGGGCGGGGGGCGAGTCCATGGGCTTCCACGCGCCGTCGTCGGGCTGCGTGCCACCACGGTCTGTTGCGGAGTCGTCGGGTTGAGGAGGGGTTTGACTCACTATTGGTAGCGCTCGCCTTTGTGTTCGATCCAGCCGCCGGGTGTGCGTTTGGTGGGGCGGTCCGCGCGGTGTGTGAAGTGGATGACGCCTCCGATTTCGTTGAACTCGTAGCGCCCCTTGATTTGGATAGGGTCGCCGCGCTCCAGGGGGATGTAGGGGGCGTCGTCGATGTTGTGGGCGACCTTGACGGTGAAGTTCCTGGCCGCATCCAGTTCGAGCATGAACTCCTGGTGCCGGGAACCAATGTTGTCATCGGCTAAAAGCAGCTTGACCTTGCCCTCGGTTGTGACCCAAACGTTGGATCGTTGGGCTTTGAACTGCTCGTAGACGAAATCGACACCTTGACCCGTGGTTTCGGAGTCCTTGACCGACTCGGCAACCCCTCTGGGAGGATTTGGGGCTCCTCCGGTGAGCAGCGCAAATAGGTCCACGCCCGTGAACTCTTGGACCAATAGGGCCACGATCAAGAGAGCTAGGGCCGCCAGGCTCTTGGTTCCCTTCAATCTCTTGCGTGGATTTGCGTGGTCCATGGGGCCCTACCTTAGCGGAGTCGGGCGGGTGGAATACGGAACCAGGTGGGTTTTCACGCACTTCGGTCCAAACCACGGTTCTTGCCGACGGTTTGGGCCGAAGTGTGTGAAAACCCACCTGGTTCCGTATTCCACCCGCCACGGGAGGGCCTCCTTTCATAACATGACGTCCATGCAATGGGACACTCATCACGTGCGGGGTATGGCTTGGGCTTGGCTCCTGGTCGTGCCCCTGTTTTTAGCCTGTGCCCTGCTGCCGCCGACGGGTGCAGTGGCCCTGCCCGCGCCAGAGCGCCGCCCCGAGGGCCCCGGCGAGCGCATCACCCGCGATGCGCAGGGGCAGATCATCGCTATCAGGGAATACTGGGTCGACGACCAGGGCCGTGAAACGCGGCACGGGGTAGAAGCGCAATATTGGGCCGATGGCTCGCCCAAGGCCCACCGCGAATTCACCCACGGAACCCCGAGCGGCAAGTGGGAAACCTTTTGGCAGGATGGTACGCTGCGTTCCGAGCATGCCATCGTGGCTGGTCAGGCCACACCCATGACGTATTTTCATCCGAGTGGGTTGGTTGCGTCAAAAGGCGATGCGATCGCAGGTCAGCGGGTTGGGCCCTGGCAGTATAGGTTCGCGAGCGGGTCGATTGCAGAGAAGGGGGACTATGAGAAAGGCTATCGCGAGGGCCTCTGGCAGTACTACGAGGAAGACGGTACGTTAAGGGAGGAAGCGCGCTATCTGGCAGGCAAACGGGTGGTGAAGTGAGGGCATCGAATCGGGACAACCTCACTCGATTATCAACGCAACTGCCTGAGTTCCGTGTTGATGGCGCGGATCAAACATGGCAAGCCCCCATGGGGTCAGGACGGGGGGTAGCCGGACTGGCAGGGCCCCCGAATTGCGCCGGGTTCCGAAATGTGTGCTTGCGGTGCTTGGATCGGCCCTTTTTAGGGATTTGACCGGATTGATCCACACGGAACCCAGGCAGCCACATTATGAGGCGAAGTGTTCTTGACCCGGAACCAGCCCCTTAGGGAACAGGAGCACGCTCAAGGGCCCATGGTCCGAGTGTCCAGATGGCAGAACCCGCGCATCCCTAAATTCAAGTCCACGAATAAAGACATGATCCAAGGGCAGGTTCTTGTCACCCATAAACAGCGAAGCCGCCCAATGTGGCGTCTTGCGATGGTCGGATTCCTCAAAGGGAATGGCCTCAAAGTCGTGCAGCAGGTTGTGCACCAGCTGCAAGCGGTCCCGCCGCCAAGTATTGAAATCGCCACAAACGATGGCAGGACCTTCGTGCCCAAGGATGCGCTCCGCTATCCGCTGCATCTGATCCTTGAGCATGTACTTGAAGATCGGCTGGAAGTTGAGCGCGTGCACGTTGACGACCAGTAGGGTCTGATTGCCCAAGGCGTACTCGGTGGCCAGGGCCATTTTTGGCGTGACCAACCAACCTTCTTTCCAGCGGGCAGAAATGGCGGTGATGCTGCGTTCGCAGGCTTCTGCTTTGGACAGTGTGGCGACGCCGTTGAACTCTGCATCGCGCCCAAGGGGGCGGAAGCTGCGGGCAAAGTGGGCGGATCCGGGGGCTTCCGGGAGCAAGGAAGGCATGATCTCCTGCACGCAGATCAGATCATTTTCACCCAAGTGTCCTTCAAGTTCCTGCCGGGCGCCGGGGCGTTTGGCCAAGTTCCAGGTGAGCAGTCGAAATCCCTGGTTTGCATCCAGTGAGGGATCGCCGCAATTGGCCAATGCATGATGATCTTGGGCACGCATGCGCTTCCAGTGCTGCTGGTAGGCTTTTACCCTGCTGTGTCGGTCCTTGGGGGAATCATGCATGCCGATTGCATTATCGGCTATTGGCGGCGAGTACACTAGCCGTAAGTTGCAATAGGGTGTTAGACACCGTATTGCTGACACCCTATGTCTCAAACCGTAAAATGAACGCGTGCTTTCCACAATCTTCCTGATCCTGCACTGGAGCTTGGCGCTGTTCCTAACCTCGCGCTTGATGATCAAGCGCAAGCCGGTGGGGGAGTCCTTGGCTTGGCTGTTCGTGATCTACGCCATGCCCATCATGGGCGCGTTCCTGTATTACGCGTTTGGGGAACGGCGTCAAAATGAGAAACGTTTGGCGCACTTCCGGCAGCGGGCTTGCGAGTTGGATGACTGGCAGACGCGGCTGCATGGGGCGGATGAATCTGCAACCGAACACAAGGATGAACTCGAACGCAATCTGATTCATTTTGTGCGCGGGGCTTCTGGATTCCCGGCGGTGCGCATCGATGATTGGCAGCTACTGCCGGATTTTGATTCTTCTTTTGAGGAACTCCTGCGTCTGATGGAGAGCGCCCAGGAAACCATTCACTTGGAGTTTTATATCTGGGAGGTGGGGGGACAGGTGGCTCGTGCCCAGGAAGCCCTGCTGCAAGCTCGAGGGCGTGGAGTGGCGTGCCGCGTTTTGGTCGATGCTTTGGGAAGCGATGCTTTTATCAATAGTCGGGAACGCCGCGAACTCGAAGCCGCGGGGGTGGAGGTCGCGGTCTCCCTTCGCATGCGCCTCTTCGGAGCCCGCTGGGACCTGCGCAACCACCGCAAAATCGCCGTGATCGATGGCCAATATGCCTTGGCCGGCAGCATGAATCTGGTGGATCCGGTCATCTTCAAGGCGGACGCCAAGGTTGGCCGATGGGTGG
This sequence comes from bacterium, assembly GCA_024228395.1. Lineage (GTDB taxonomy): Bacteria > Planctomycetota > UBA1135 > UBA1135 > NORP259. Next base: position 4,615 of record JAAETM010000780.1, read on the forward strand.
ACGCCATGGTGCGCCTGGGCGGCCATGGCGCCGCCTGTTTGGACAGCGTTTTCTTGCAGGATTGGAGCGTGGAAACCTCCACTCCCTTCGAAAACTTGCCCGATCCCAAGCCGGTGGAACACACATGCAATGGGAGCAACGAGGCGCCCATGCTGGCGCAGGTCTTCCCCTCGGGGCCAGAACGCTATCCGGATGCCATCCACCAGGTTCTTATGACCTGTATCTATGGGGCCACTGAAGAGCTGATCATTTCTACTCCCTACTTCGCCCCCGATGACGCCATCCACGAGGCACTAATCGCCGCCGCCGTGCGTGGCGTGCACGTGCGCCTGGTCGTGCCCCGCTCCAGCGACGTACGCGTTGCAACCCTGGCCGGCGCCGCCCATTTTTCTACCCTGCTCGACGCCGGAGTGCAGATCGCCCACTTCCAAGGCGGCCTGCTACACACCAAGAGCATCACCGTCGACCGTCGCGTTTCGATCTTCGGCACGGTCAATCTGGACATGCGCAGCCTCTGGTTGAACTCCGAAGTCACCCTGCTCGCCTACGACAGACCCTTCACGGCGGAACTGCGTGAAACCCAACTGGGCTACTGGGAGGACTCGATTCCCCTGGACCTAGAGACCTGGAAGCGCCGCCCCCGCCACCGCAAGATCCTCGAAGGCATCTGCCGCTTGTTTGGGCCTTTGCTCTAGCGCCCTATGGTTTCGGCTCGAGGGTGATTTGCGCCGAACCGCTGATGGTTTGGGGTTCAGACTTCTGAAAGCCATCGGCACTTACGTAGATCAGCACGGACTTTTCGCGCGTCACGAAGTGGGCGGGGGGGGCATAGTTTGAGCCCTTGCCGTGGTCCACTAGCATGACGGTGACCCACTTCGGTAGGGTGCCAGAGGTGGCTTCGACCTGGACCGTGTGGAGGGTAAGTTGACCGCGTAGGTCTAGTGAAGACCATCCGTCCGGACAGGTGTCCACGCCGTTCTTGACCTCGAATATGGGCGACTCGGCGATTGTCGCTCCACCAGATGTCAGAATGAGTTGAGCTTGGCCTTCGAAATCGGCGCGAAGTTTAAAACGGCCTTGGGCGTCCAGCGCCTGTGGGAAAGAGCCGCCGCCTTTGACTTGTTTGATGGTGACTCGCAGGAGAGCAGCAATTCCTTGATCTAGTTGGATGTGCCCTTCGATCCAAGGGAAGTCCTGCAACGTGACGAGCAGGTCGACCTGCCCGGGTTCAAATGGTACGGGGACCGGGCGATACCTTCCTTCTGCTACGGGTTGGCCCACCGTGAGTTCATAGGTGTGCCCGGGGGGAGGGAGTGGGCCGTAGACTGCGAACTTGCCTTCGGCATCGGCTTTGAAACTCAAGTAGGCTCGGTTCGAGCGGTTGGGTTCCTCTGTGGGTTGGGTCCACGGCAAGCGCATGGTCATCCATACGCTGCATTCTGGAACGGGTTCGCCAGATTGGTACAGCACTTGGCCGGAGGCCAGTAACCGAGGGCCCAACACAAGCTCCGCCTCCTGCCCCAGGGTCCATTCTGTCCATCCGAAGCGAACGGAGCCCTCTTGCTTCGCGGAGAGAAATGTGGCTCCCATGGGGTTTTCGCTCGTGGTGCCATCGGGCATGACTATCGCGGGGGCGGATACCGCGATGATTCCGTCGTCGTTGCTAGCGTGGGATGTTCCGTATTCTTCTCCAACGAGCGATCCGTCCAAGCGCACATGGCTGCAGCTATAACGGTTCGGCTTGGTTGGCCTGCCAGCGGCATCCACGATCGCCAAGCGCGCTCGACCCAGGTCCTCTTTCGCCTGGAGGGTGACCAGCAGGGTCTCGCCGGGATAGGCGGGGCCTTGGAAGGAGAGCTTGGTGAGTGCGCCGGAGGATCCGAAGGGTGTCCAAGCCATCAGCGTTTGCCCCGGAATCACTAGGGCCTGCGCTTTGCCATTCGAGGTCGAAACCGTTATGCCGCCCAAGCATGAGTTTGTGGCGAACATATTCTCTTTGTGCATGTCGCTCAAATTCCCATCGCCCGCGGGCTGCGCGTGCAGTGTCACGGACTTGCGCTTTGCAATGGGCTTTCCCGCCGCGTCAAGAACCTGCACCACCACGGTGGCGAGGGGGGGGAGTTTGAGCACTATGGTCTCTTGGGGAGGGTTCTTGGGGTCGATGACCCGGGCTACTTGTTGCAGGCCGGGGATCGCTACCGCGAAACGGAAGGGCCAGCTTGATGTGGAGTCGTTCAAGCGGTTTTGCATGTTGCGGAAGACAGCCAATCCATCGCTATCCGTGATGACCCGTTCAAGGCGTTGACCCCAATCTGCATTTGGGATCTGCTGGTACTCGACAGTTTGGTGGGATGCGGGTGCTCCGTCGGCGTGTGCTACACGCACCTTGATATGGAGCCGCGCGGTCGGGAAAAACTCGACAGTCTCCTGCTTGCCGGGGATGATGGCTTGTGTCAGGTAGTGCTTGGCGAAGGCTCCCCTGTAGCGTGCAGCCAAGTGCATGTGGCTCTTGCGTTCGGGCAGCCATAGAACACCGGATTTGTCGACTTTGTGGGATTCTCCGAAGCGTTCCAGCAGGGCTTCCATGCCGAGCCACTCTTCGAACATGGCTTTTCCGAAGGCTTCGTCCGAGGGCGAAACCCTGTCGAATACGAGGACCTCCGCATTGGGTAGAGGCGCCATGGTCACAGGATCCCTGACGATGACCTTGATACCTGGGCGTTGGGCGGCGGCCAGCGTTTGTTGCTTTGGTTCCGGCGTGGTTATGGGGGACTCGACCTCCGCTTCAACGGGCCCTCGCTGGCTCACGGTTTCCAAGTCTGGGGACTGCAAGACCGCGGCAACCTCTTCGGTAGCAGCCCGCGAGGTGTCCCTTGCGGCCCCATTCATCGGTTCATCAAAGTCCCATACGAAGAGAGCCAAAATAACGGCTACAACGGCGGTGAAAAGCGATTTAAGTCCCATGAGAGTGAGGCCTCCAGTGGCCAGAAAGGTGGAAGTACTCTTGAAGGATGGCATGGCCAACAGCACAACGCGTGCACGCCAGTCCTCCCCCAAATTTGCTTGCATGCTCTCTTGCATCCGGTCGAGTCCCCGTCGAAGCTGGGTCCTCACCGTGGCCTGGGGCCGCCCCAGTTTCGATGCGATCTGTTCCACGGACAACTCGTCCACGAACCGTAGGTACACCACGGTCCCGTAGGGGTCTTCGAGCTTGGTGAGCGCGGTCAGCATGGCCTTGTGCGTTTCGATCCGGATCTGCCTTTCCTCCGGTGTTTCCTCGGGCAAGCGCTCGCCTCCAAGCTCTTGTCCAGGCTCGCAATCCGCTGCTAAGTGCCGATTCAGATGCGCCACCCGACCCTCTTTCCGCCACCCATCACGCGCCGTATTGCGCACTATGGCTGCCAACCAATTCTTCACATTGGAAATCGGACGCGGCTGCGGACCCAACGCCCGAACCCACGCTTCTTGCTCCAAATCATCGGCGGCCGCCCCATTGCGAACCAAAGTTCGCGCCAGGGCCCGCACCCAACCATGGTGCTCAAGAAGTGCTTTCGGATCGACGTAGTTCATGGCGTTCTATGAACATGTGACCCCGGGCTCTCCGCTTGTTCAACCTTTTTGGAACTTTCGCAGCAAAGCACTCACCCCATGGAGATGGGGCCACCTCAAGGGTGACCCCATCGCGTAAAACGCCGGCGCGTTGTTGGCCCTTGCAGACCGCCAGGAAGTCAAGCCTCCCGGCTACCGACGCCTAAAAAACAAAAGGCAGGCGCAGGAATTCCAGGGCGGGTCGGGGTGCTAGGGGGTTCACCGGTTGCCCTGAAGGACTCAGATCGAATTCGACCTTGAAGCGCAGCACATCCCAGTTTTGGCCGTTCAAATCGTTTATGTCGGCCGTCGGTTCGGCCCCATGGAGGGCGCTGTATGAGCTCCCCTCGTCGGGGAGTCCATCCGTTCCATAGGTAGTGGCGTCAAATCGGATTCGGACGCTCGTGTTGGGGGCGTAGCTGTTCATCGCACCGTTCGTGCTGATTCGGAAGAACCCGGGACGCAGGGCCACACTGACCGTGCCGGTCGCCGTGTTGACGAAGTCATCGATGAAGTTCTCGCCGCCACCCAAGGCCAGTTCCAATTCGTCCCCCGGCATCCAGCTCGCTTCCGCCACGTTGAAGATGTGCGTCTGCACCGCATCGGTCATGACGATCTCAAAGTTCTTCAGCAGGTTGGGATTGATCCGATAGGCCTGGATCAGGCTGGAACCGTCGAGGGCGATCGTCAAACCTCCCTCGTCGACCGCTGGGAGGGCTCCAATCGTGGTGGCCAGGGGCGTAGCCGGGATGATCTCTGGCAAGGGATCCACGAGTGGGCCCGCGCCTCCTGCATTGCGGCGAACAAACCCGGTTTGCGGGTCGGTTCCGCCGAAGAAGAAGGAAACCTGATGGTCGGGGCCGCCGGCTGCATCGATTCTAGCCATGCCGAGCGGGATCCACTTCGATTGCGCCACGGAGATGCGCCCAAAAAAGGCAGCGGGATTGTTTGCTGCGATGCCGACGCCGTTCCAGCCCAAAGGGGTAGGAACTGAGGATTTCGTCAAGTCCGCGTTGGTCCAGTTTAGGCCGCCAGCGAATCGCAGATTGCTTGCGGGATCATCCACATGCATCTGAATCATGCCCGGGGCGCCATCGCCTCCGGCACCTAGCACGGGACCTTCAGGGTCTGCCCAGTCGAGCATCCCGGTTGGACCGAAGCAAGCGGATGGGTTGTTGAGGGGGGGGACATCGTCGGGTGAACCGATAGCACCACCCACATTCAATCGTGCCAGTTCGATGCCATCACAATTCCAGGAAGTGACCCCGTCGGCGTTGGCACCACCGTCATCTTCGTGCCCGGCTCCGCCCTGACCACCCAGGGCGGAAAGGGGACGCCCCTTATGCCCATTGTTCGCATCCCGGTAGCCTGTACCAGCGTTATTGGCCGAGCCTTTCACTTCGATGTAACTTGCGCTCGAAAGCACGATGTGTCCGCCGGACCCACCGCCGCTGCCGCCGCCCACGCGATCGAAGTTGAGGACGTTCTCGCCGCCTCCTCCATGACCACCATCGGCCACGATGCGACCCTCTTCTTCCACGGTAATGGAACCGATCGCCAGGATGGAAATGCCTCCGCCGCCCCCTCCGCCGCCGGATCCTTTTTCGTCACCGCTGGTCTGGAAGGGGATGCGAGGGTATCCGGAGTTGGTCACTTGAGCCGCATCACCGCCACCCCCGCCGCCGGTACCAGCCCATACATGATCCAGTTCTCCACGGATCAATTCGCCCGTGGAAGTGATGAGGGTTCCATAGAAGTTGTTGTCCTCATGGTTGTCTTCGAAGGGGTCGGGGCCTAAGTGGCCACCCTGTGCACGTATCGCTTGGCTGGTCGCGCCCAGCCCCCCCGCAGCACCGGCAAACCCGTCCTCGCCATCCATGCCGATCAGGGTTTGGCAATACCGATCGGGAGTCATGGGGTCGTTGTCGTGGTCATAAAAGACGGCGGGTGCGAATCCACCGCCACCGCCACCGGCGCCACGTCGCAGGTTCTTGTTGAGGGAGGTGGTGTAGGAGGTTTCCCCTCCTTCGCCCCCTCCACCCGTGGCGTGGAACGCACCATAGCCTGCGCCCCCGCGGGGCGTGGAGCTTGCGGTCAGGTAGGACCCTGTGCCTCCCTTGCCGCCTCCGGCGTTGCCAGCGGCTCCAGCTTCTGGTTGGAAGGTGGTGTACAGTGTGCCCACGCCATCGTTGTCGCCTCCTCGAACGGAAATCTCACCTTCGACGGTGACGGTCCCCGAGGCCAGTATCGTCACGGGATTGGGCCCCACAAAGATCAGGCGGGATCCAAGAGGAACGACCAGGTTGCGCACGTCGAGCACACCTCCAATGATCGTTTGCGAGGCGGTCGGAACACCACCGGGACCCCCAACGATCGTTGCCGTGGTTGTGCTGATCGAAATCGTTTGCCCCGCAGCAACGTGGAAGTCGAAGTCACCGTTGGGTCCCCCTGATCCGCCAAAGGCAAAGGACGCCTCGAGCCTTCCATCCGCACCCCAGTCCGCACGTGGGTTCCCCAACGGTGTGCTCACATCCTCCAGGGACTCACTCAGGCCTCCGGACAGAACAAATTCTTCGAGGATCTCGTCAGCGGCTTCCGTGGGTTGCCCATTTCCGTCCACGACCACAGCCGAAAGCATAGGTGCAAAGTCGGTGTTGTCCTGGGTCGTCGGATCGCCGGTCAAATCCACGAACCCCTGACGCATTGCGACTCGCAGGTTGGAGCCTTGGGGCAGCAACCCCAAAGGCGTTACACTCAAAATGGCTCCCGAAAGTACACAGTTCTTTTCCAGCTTCACCGTAGTCGGAATGGGGGTCCAGTTGCCGGCGGTTTCCTCGAATTCAAAGGAGATGCGGTCGGAGCTGATGTTGTTGCTATTCGCCAACACGGCTTGGTTCAGGTAGAGCACCAACTCGACCCTACTGTCGGGGTCGCTATACAAGTTGAGGGGAACCTCGAATGTACCCAGGCCATTCGAATCAAAATAGTGGCGGTTGGTGTCGTCTCCTCCCACCTCCAAGTAGGTCGCGCTCAGATTGTCTGCAGGTACACCGCCAATGCCCCGTATCCGTGCCCTGGGGGGCCCGGGTACCGTGTCCAGGAAGAGCACTGCGGGCAGGGTTGAGTTGGGAGTAGAAAACTCCAGGGCGGTTCCAACCGACAGGTTGCTGCCCCCCAGACTCATGATTGTGGTGCCTCCGGGAGCGTTATGGATGCTGCTAATCTGTAAGCTGTACGTGGTGTCAATGGCCAACCCAGCATCGGCGAAGTCGTCTTCCACCGGGCATGTCGGCTGGAAGCGGATCAGATCGAGGATTGCATTGCCATACTCGTCGAGCGGTTGTGAAAACGACCCGGAAGCGGAAACGCCGGTGGCATCCACAACCCGGAACGTATTGAAGTTGACCGTGCTAAAATCGATGTTTTGGCTGAAACGCACATCGATCGGACGGTTGATATGCCAATTGGCATTGGGTTCCATCGAGATAGAAGTGATGTACAGATCACTTTCGGTTCCCCCGCTGGCCCCGCTGCCAGAGCATCCTGTTGAGAGGCCAAGGGTTAGGGCGACGGCCCAGAAAGTGAGGGTTGGGGCATGGATTCGTGCTTGCATGATGAGTTTGGTTGGGATCTATGTGGGAGCCACTCGCGCTTGCAGGGGTTTGCCCATCGGAAACGAGACTAGACGTGCGTTTCCAGAGACCTACCGTGCCAACGACAGGCCGGGCATGGTGAATGTCCCCCCAAGCGGCTTGAGCGACGGCGGGATTGAAGAGCACAGTTTGCAAACTTCAAGCATCCCAATTGCGTGTACTTCCCAATGGCGCAACAAGCATGCCACCCCCTTCAAATCGACCGCTGACACCCTCAACGCCCCTTAGATCTCTGGGCGAGCAGTGCCGCACACAAACAAGGAGCGGAAGGGCCCGACTGCCCAAGTCGGCGAAACCCTGGCCGAGCGCAATCCACTTTGTCTCATCGCGCGTCGTTCGTTTGGCCACCGGGCCAGGATAGGGGAGGCCCGAAGCGGAGCGACGTTGCATCGCAATTGCAACTTGGGCTTGGGGTCCCAATTCGGAAATAATGCGAACAGGAATTGACCAATGCGTGGTCGTAAGGAGATTTTAGGGCGGACTTTTGTGTGTTGCTCACGGCCGTGGGGGTGTTGTTTTACCCTTGGGTGGCATGAACCAAACGGAAGTGGACGGACCTGACGACAGATACTGCGGAGAACAGACATGAGCAAGCTGACAGGACAGGAGTGGCATGAACTTCGGACCGCCGGATGGAATGGTCGCGTTGGGCGCTGGGTGTCCGGCTTAACGGTTTATCTGCTGCTCTCAGGGCTCGCGATTTACTTGCTGCCATTCAGTCTCTTCAACCAGCACTCCGTGGTGCTGCACACCCTCATCGGCCTGCTGTTTGTGATTCCCTTTGTGGTCTACATCCTCAAGCACATCCGAGCGTATTGGACATACCCCTCGACCCACATCAAGTTCTCCGGCTACGCTGCGGGTCTGATGACCGCGGTGTGTTGTGTTTCCGGCTTGGTGCTGACCTACGATGGAGCCCTGGGCGTTCGCCTGACTCCGATCTGGCGCACCGTGCATATTCTGACCACTTTCGGTGTGCTGCTCTTTCTTGGGGCCCACCTCGTTCCACTTTGGGTGCGCGCACGCAAGGGTGCGCCGGACACAGCCAGTGGAGCCTTGCGCATTGCCCTGCGCAAGCACACCGTCACCACGATTGGGGCCACGCTGGGTCTCTTGGTCTTGACCTGGGGCATGACCGCTGCGGTGCGCCCCGTTGTTTTTGCGAATGAGTTCCCAGATGGTTATGACCTACAACCCTACGAAGGTGCCACGCCATTTTCGCCGAGCCTCGCGATGACCGCCACCGGCGGCGCTTTTGATGGGCGTAGTTTGTCGGGTTCGAAGAGCTGTGGTACAGCCCGTTGCCATGAGGAAATCTATGAGGAGTGGCTGCCGAGCGCACACCGCTACGCCTCGATGGACAAGGGCTTCCAGGCCATTCAAGGTGTCATGGCCAAGCAAAACGGCGCAGCCTCCACCCGCTATTGCGGTGGCTGCCACGATCCGATTTCACTCTTCTCAGGAACCAAAAACATCGGGGTCGAGAAGGATTCTCTCACGGGACTCGACGGGTATCAGGAGGGCATCTCCTGCCTCGCCTGCCACGCCATCGAAAAGACCGATGTGTCGGGGAACGCCAACTATGTGATGGCACAACCGGAGCGCTACGTCTGGGAATTGCGTGAAGGCAAGCTGTCCAACTTCCTCGCGGATTTCCTGATTCGCTCCTATCCGAAGAACCACGTGGATACGCTTTCACGGCGCATGTTCAAGACCCCGGAGTTCTGCGCCGCCTGTCACAAGCAGTTCATCGATGAAGAGGTCAACAAGGTCGGTTGGGTGCAGCTTCAGAACCAATTTGACAACTGGAAGGCCAGCCGCTGGCACAACCCCGAGGCCCCCGAACGAACGGTCGAATGCCGCGAGTGTCACATGCCTCTAACCGACTCTAGGGACCCCGCTTCGGGCGATGACGCGGACATGAACCGCAGCGCGGACGACGGCAAACACCGCATTCACAGCTTCCTCGGCGCCAACCAATACATTCCCACCCTGATGGGTTTGGAGGGCGCGGAGCAACACGTGGCCGACGTGGAGCGCTGGCTCAAGGGCGAGTACGACATTCCGGAGATCGCCGAGAAGTGGTCCGCCGGCCCGGCGGTGCCGATTGAAATCGAAGTGCCTGAAAGCGTGAGTCCCGGCGAGGAGTTCCAACTCTTGGTTCGTATCGTCAACAACAAGGTTGGCCATGACTTCCCCACGGGCCCCTTGGATATCATCCAGGCCTGGATTGAAATCGATGTGACCGATGCCAACGACCAGGTGATCTTCGAGTCGGGTAAGCGTGATGAGCGCAACTTCATCGAGAGTGGCGCTTTCATGTTCAAAGCGGAACCGGTGGACCGCTACGGCAACTTGATCGACCGCCACAACCTGTGGGAGATGGTCGGCGTGCGCTTCAAGCGTTCCCTATTCCCTGGATCGGAAGAGGTTGCGTCCTACGCGCTCGAGTGTTCCGGCGCACAGGGTGCTGGAAAAACCCCGATGGATGAGACCGTGGCGGTGAAACTCCCGAAGGAGATTGTGGGACCCTTGACGGTGCGAGCCAAACTCAACTACCGCAAGTTCGACCAATACCTGTTGAACTTCACTTTCGGCGAAGATGCCGGACTGGCCGCCACGGTGACGGTCATGTCCTCGGATGAGGCGGTGATCCAACTGAAGAAAGGGAGCCAGACTAAATGATCTTTTCCAAGCGGCGCCGCAAGACGCTCATCACCGTGATCGCTGTCGTCTTGCTAGGTGCCGTCTGGGCCGTTCAACACTTTCGTGAAGCGACTCCGGAGTACTCGGCGGGGGAGGATACGGAGGGCATCGTAGATGTGCTGGCTCGGGATGTCCCCGAGAACTACCCGCGCGTGCGATTTGAGAATGTTGCTGCGGAGATCGGCCTGCGCTTCCGCCATTTTCCCGCCCTTCGCAGCAACCGCCTGCCCGAGGATATGGGCAGCGGCGTGGCCCTCGGCGACGTGAACGGGGATGGTTGGACCGACGTATTCCTCGTGAACATAGCGCATGCGCTCGATCAGCCGGTGCCCACCGACGGCTCGGGTCGCTCCCGTCTGTTCCTTGGCGCAGAGGACGGCCGCTTTACCGATGCGACCGATGATTCCGGAATCGACCTCTCCGTGCTCGGCAATGGCGCGGCCTTCTGCGATGTGGATAGCGACGGCGATCTGGACCTTTTTGTCGCGAGTTATGGTTTCTGCTACTTGTACGCAAACGACGGATTAGGGCGCTTTGAGGACATTTCTGCGGCTGCCGGCCTGGGGGACCACGAGGGGTTTTGGGCCTCCGTATCGGTCGCGGATTACGATCGCGATGGCGGGGTCGATATCTACGTGGGCGGCTATGTGATCTATGACGAAGCGGCGGTTTCTAGCGGCAGCAGCAGTTCCCAGTACGACAGGGTCATCCCTGCGCTGATCAATCCCTCCACCTTCGAACCGGAACGTAACCTGTTGTTCCACGGAAATGGGGACGGCACTTTTGAGGAGGTCGCCGCCGATCTGGGAGTGGCGGATGTTACGGGGCGCAGCCTCGGAGCCCTGTTCACCGATATCAACGGGGACGGATGGGACGACCTGTACGTGGCCAATGATGTCTCCGACAACGCGCTCTTTTTGGGAAGTGCTGAGGGCACGTTCAAGGACGCCACAACCGAGGCGCTGGTGGGGGATTATCGCGGCGCCATGGGGTTGGCAGCGGCGGACTTTGATCGGGACCTGGATGTGGACATCTTTGTGACCCATTGGGTTGGCCAGGAAAATGCGCTCTATGGGCAAGAGCCGCGGGCTTCGGGCAACGAGGATGGGGCGACCACTCCGCTCTTCCGCGATGCGGCGGCCAAATCGGGCCTGGGTGCTTCCGCCTTGGACAAAGTGGGCTGGGCCACGCGCTTCTTCGATTACAACAACGACGGTTGGTTGGATCTGTTCGTGGTCAATGGGCATACCATTCCCATGCGCAATGACCCCGATCGGATGCGGCCCATGCGCACGCAGCTATTTTGGCATGAGCGCACCCGGCACAGTTTCTTTCATGGCGTGGGCGCGGTCAGCGGTGAGTTCTTCCGCAAGGAGCATGTGGGACGCGGCGGTGCTGTCTTTGACTATGACCTGGATGGCGACTCGGACCTGGTGGTCGTGGTTCACGGGGGCGAAGCTGCGCTCTTGCGCAATGACGGAGGCAACGCGAAACCGGCTGTGCTCATCCGCTTGAGGCAACCCCAAGGCAACCGCTTTGCCTTGGGCGCCCAGGTGCGAATCAAAACCACTTCCATGCAAGCCCAAGAGATCGTGGGCAGTCAGGGTTCCTACCTTTCGCAACATGCTGTGGGGGAGGTCGCCTTTGGTTTGGGCGAAGAGGGCTGGGTGGAGCAGATCGAGGTCCTTTGGCCCGATGGCACCACCGCCAGCGCAGGTCCCTTGCTCGCGAATTCGATCATCGATTGGGAGAAGGGCTCCTCCCCCAAGATCCGCAGCTTCCCCGGCCGCGCTACCCTGGACGCCGACGGTCCCAGCTCGGTCGATGACCAAAAGAGCTTCTACGCCCTGCGCGAAAAGGCCCTGCAAGCCCGACTGGCGGGCGATTGGGACAAAGCGGTGCTCGGCTACACGGAGGCCCTGCGCCTCTGGCCCGGCCACGACGATTGCCTCTATTACCTGGGCAATTCCCTGATCGAATTGCAAACGGACGCCCCCGCCCTCGCAGTCCTCGAACGCCTCGTGCACTTCGAGCCCCAGAGCAATCAGGGCTGGATGCAGATCGGATTCCTGAGGCTACCCGGCGGTGATGCCGACCTGGACAACTTGGACGAAGCCCAAGCCGCCTTCGACCGCTGTCACAAACTGAACAGCGAAGAGACCAAACCCGTGCAGATGTTAGGCGTGGTCGCCATGCTCAAGGGAGACCTTCCCATGGCGGCCAAGCACCTGGCCGACGCCGCCCGCCTCAACCCGCGCTCCATCCCCGCCCGCTGGTTCGGAGGCCGCGTCGCATGGCTCGCCGGCGACAAAACCAAGGCGCAAACCCTGCTAACCGAAGCCCGCTCCCTAGCCGCTTCCAAAGCC
>JAAETM010000782.1 GCA_024228395.1 bacterium
CTATTGACCGAGACCCCGGTAGACATAGTCATCCACGGGGCCACCGGCACCGGTAAGGAGTTGGCCGCCCGCTGCCTGCATGAATGGAGTCCGCGCAGCAACGCCCCATTCGTGGCGGTGAACTGTGGCGCCATTCCAGAGAACCTGTTCGAAAGCGAACTGTTCGGACACGAGGCCGGCTCTTTTACCGGCGCCCAGGGTAAACGGATCGGTAAGCTGGAATACGCCCAGGGCGGCGTCCTGTTCCTGGACGAGATAGAGAGCATGCCCATGAATATGCAGATCAAACTGCTTCGGGTTCTGCAGGAGAGAAAGCTGGAACGCATCGGCTCCAACCGGGAGATAGTATTGGACCTGTGGGTCATCGCCGCCACCAAGACCGATCTGCGCCAAGCCTCAGACCGGGGTGAGTTTAGGGAAGATCTCTACTACCGTTTCAACGTGGCCGAACTTAGGCTGCCGACCCTGGCCCAGCGTCGGGAAGATATCCCCCTGCTGTTTCACTACTACGCCCAAAAGGCCGCCTATCAATACGAGCGGCCGTTTGAGTCTCTCCCGGAAGAGGCGGCCGCTGCCCTCATGGCCCATGAGTGGCCAGGCAATGTGCGGGAGTTAAAAAACATGGCCGAACGC
>JAAETM010000783.1 GCA_024228395.1 bacterium
TCCTTTTCGATCGGCAGCGCTTTCAATTGATACTCCAGGACACCTTTTGGTTTTCCGACACACCCTATCGGGTGGCCTCGACCAGTTGGGGCAATAGCATCCCACGCATTTGCACAATGGCCGTGCTCTTGGATCGACACACCCGGCGAACGGTCGTTGTCTGCAATGCGCACTGGGATCACCGGTCGCAGCCTTCGAGGTTGGCCTCGGCGGAACTATTAATTAGGCGCCTTCGGCACTTGGGAGGACAGAACGCATCGGTGCTGGTCCTTGGCGACTTCAATGCAGGGGAAGGAAACCCAGCCTTTGCCCACCTGCTGAGCAAGGAACCCCACGGCCTGCGCGACAGCTTCCGTGTTCTGCATCCTATGGAGCAGGAAGTGGGCACCTTCAACGGGTTCAAGGGCGACTCCTCGGGCGAAAAAATCGACGCCGTGCTCGTGGGGAAAAAGTGGCAGGTGCTCGAGTCTGGCATCTCGCGTACCCCAAAGGGCCAGCCTTCCCCCTCCGACCATGACCCCGTCTGGGCTCGACTTGGATTTGGGGAGCGGTGAGAGGATCCTGAGGATCGCCCGCAAACCAACCAACCCAAGCAAGGCAACACCAAGGATGGGCAGTGCCGCAGACCCTCCCCCCACTCATGAGAGAACGCGGGCAGCCTGCGAAGCCGGCTGCCCGCGTTCCCGTGGAAGGAAGGATAGCCGGCGCCCTCGCCGCTACTTCAACCAGGCCTCCAGGCGAGCACCCAGGCCTTCCAGTTGAGCTTGAGCACCGGGTAGATCGCTGTCGTCACGGGTGTTGAGAGGGTCCTTTTCGATGTACGAGAGGGTGAGCCCATTGACCGTCGAATGCAGCAGACGCCAGCGCGTGCTTCGGATCCAGCCGTCCCCGGAAGCGGTCTTTGCCAGGACGAATCCGCGCCAGGCGAGGGGCTTCTTTTGCAAGATGCGGGCGAAGCTGGCACCTTCGTTGTCGGAAGTGGCAGAACCCTCGAGCAGTAGGCCGCAAAGGTCGAGGATCGTCACACCCACGTCAGGCAACGACACTACTTGGGTACGCAATTCGGGGGCGGATGTAGCATTAGGAAGAGTGAACACAAGGGGCACCCGCAGGCGTTCCTCGGCAAGTTTTTCAGCTTGGTGATCGACTGGCAATGCCGTAAACACCGTCAGGATCCCACGCTTGGAAGACTCCCTGGCCTTGGCCAATCCATCCATATTCACGGCCCAGGCCAACATCGCAGAAGACTGCACCAGCACGAAACGGGGCCCGGCGGACTCCTCATCGAGATAGGGTTGCAACTGGGAGTCGCCCACGATTCTTGTGGAGTAGCCGCCCTTACGCATCTCCGTGAACAACGGAGAGTCCAGCAAATTGTCGGCCTCTTGCTCTTGCGCCAGTGTCTTGCCCAGCCAAAACAAATCCGACTTGGCCTGGACGGGGCCCGGGGTGCGCGCATAGGCAGCACCAAATACGATGCGCCCGGGTGCCGGGAAGGTCTCGGCTCTTGCCAAACTTTCCAAGGCTGACTGCTCTGAAGGCTCAAGCACAAACAAAATCACATCGGGGGCGCCGCCATCCAGTGCCCCCGTTTTATTCACGGGCTTGAAGTCCTCGGAGTCCCCGCCACAGGAGCTGATCGAAAGAACCAGCGCCAGGCAGGCGCCCCAAAGGAGAATCAAGCGTTGAAACATACCCTACACGCCGACCAGGGTACCGAGTGCGTCGGAAGTACGCGACAGGGCCTGGGCGACCTCTTCTGCGGTCACGACGAGCGGCATGCGGAAGCGGATCGCCTTAGGACCGGAAGCGAGCACGAGCAGCTCTTTTTCGGCCATCTTGGAGATCATCGTGTCGCGCATTTCGGTGTTGTCCACGGTGAAGGCCACCAGGGAACCGACGCCGCGCACGTTTTCGATGTGACCCTTCTCACGGCCGATGGCGCGCAGGCCTTCGACCATCTGATTTCCACGATCGACCGTGTTTCCAGCCAGGTTTTCGCCCAGGATGATCTCGATGAACTTCTTGGCGCGCACCATGTCGACCAAGTTTCCACCCCAGGTGGAGTTGATGCGACTAGACCTGTGGAAAACGTTGTCCGGGACCTCGTCCACGCGGGGACCCGCGTAGAGGCCGCAGACTTGAGTCTTCTTGCCGAAGCAAACGATGTCGGGCTTGACGCCTTTGGTTTGCCAGAGCCAGGGTTTGCCAGATCCGAAGAAACCGGTTTGAACCTCGTCGAAGATCAAAAGGGCTTCCCCTTCGTCAGCGAACTGGCGCAACTTCTGGAAGAACTCGCTGCGGAAGTGAACATCGCCACCCTCGCCCTGCATCGGCTCGATGAGGATGCCTGCGATGCGGCCAGCGTACTTCTTGAAGGCGGCTTCGATCTCACCGAAGCAGCGTGCTTCGTCAGCTTCGATGTCGTTGATCACGTTGCCGTCCAGGTCGAAAACCTGACCCGGGTTGAACACGCGCGGCCAATCAAACTTGGGGAACAGGGCGACCTTGTCGCGCACCGTGTTGGTCACGCTCATGGTGTAACCGCTGCGACCGTGGAAGGCGGCCTTGAAGTGCAGGATGACCAAGTCGTTGCCGTCGTTGCAGTTGTCGACGCCGACCTTGTGGGCTTTCCAGTCGAAAGCCACCTTCATGGCGTTCTCCACGGCCAAAGCGCCGCCTTGAACCCAGAAGTGGTGAGGGAAACCCTCGGGCGTCACCTTGGTGGCAAAAGCTTCGACGAAGTCGGCCATCTGCGTGGTGTACAGGTCCGAGTTGGCGGGGTTGTTGGTTCCGGCCAGGATAATCTCCTTCTGAAAACCCTGCTCGAGCATGGCGGGGTGGTTGTAACCCACGGGCCAGCTGGCGAAGCAGGTGAAGAAGTCCAGATAGCGCTTGTTCTCGCGGGAGTCGTGGATCCAGGAACCTTTGGATTTCTTCAGGTCCATGACGAAGGGGCAACCATCGGCGAGCATGTAGCGGCCGAGAACTTCGTGTACGTTTTGGGGGTTGGTCATAATTCTTGTGCGGAGCGTCGTTGGACTTGGCTTACGGGTCGGGAAAGGGGCTGGCGGAATGGGACCTTGCCTAGGTCAACGAATCCCAACTTATTTGGCGGTTCTGTAGGGAGCCTCGTAAGGCCCCAGATCGCCACGGCTCAAGAGTAGGGTTGGTGTGTTCCCTGGAGCCTGCGACAGGCCCGAACCGGGGCTGACATTGGTGAAGATCTGCCGCGAGAGCGTACCATCCTGCCCCCTGCCAGTCGACCCTAGGGCTTCGTGGATGAGGGTTGCACCTTCGCCCAGGGCCCGGGCACGAATCTGCTCCAACTCGGCTTTAGAGGCCCTATTCATCGATTGAATGGGAGGATCCAAGACTCCGCGTTCTTCCACGGCGCATAAAAGCCATTCGGTAGCTACAGAAAAATGACTCGCCGGAAGTATCCATTGTCCCACAGCTCCGTTTAGGTACCCGCCAAGGGCACCTTGCCGACCGAGTGAGTCTTCCAGGGCTTCCTCCAAAATGGACTCCCAGTTTTCCCCCGCGCGCAGCATCGATTTCTCCAAATTGCGACAAGTACTGGTCAAAGGTGAGAACTCCAAGTGGGGTGCGCCGCTAGTGCTTTGCACGCCAAATCCAAAAGCCAAGTCCACGGCGCTCGGAACCTGTTCCAACCGGGCTGCGTTTTGCACGAGGGTCAACCAACGGGCGCGATCGGTTTGGGATGCGGTGACTTGCACCTCGGGAAAGCAACCGGTCGCCAGCAGAGCCGACACCGATTCGCTGCGTTGATCCCCATGAATGCAGATGCCAGATAGGTCGATGCACAAACGGTGCAAGGCCCAAATGAGCGGATCCAACAGTTCGGGCAAATGTTCGTCGAGCAGCAACACGAGCCGTTCCCCAGACACCAGGGCTTTGAGAATCGGCGTCCAGGATCCATCGATCCACGCCTTCCAATCGGGTACCACAAGCCGCGCGCACTCCTGGGGCAGCGATCGAACATCAGTGCAAAAAAGTTCATGGTCCATTTCCTGAACCCAGGGGTCCAGGCAGGGCAAGGATGCATCGGTCGCCAACCGCAGGACCGATTGCAAGGCGGCAAAGCCTGGATTGGACTTGTGCAAGAGCAGCCCGCGCAACTCCACCCAATCCTCCCGGCCCATGGGGGTCGGCGCTCCGTCCGGCCACAGGTTCTGCACCTCCGCCAATCCGGTCGCGCAAGCCCGCTCCCTGGACCGCCGCCTGACCCCGCCCCGTCCGACTGTGGGGGGATCGAAGGCCTTTACCCCCCCCCAGGGATGCCCCCAGAGCAGGGCTCCCCGAAAAGTCTGATTTACGACAATCTCATTTTCTGTTCTTGCTTCTGACATGGTGGGTTCGGCCGCTATTCTATTCGCTAGCCATGGGCATTCCCATCCCTTCCCCTGCTCTCAAGCGCAAGCCCCTCGGATTTTCACGTCCGATGCGCATGCTGAAATCTCCGGAGTTCGATCGAGCTTTCCGGGGGGGCAGCCGTGCCCGGGCCGATCACCTACTTGTGATCTGTGTGGAAGCTCGTTTCGGACACACCCGCCTGGGCCTTTCGGTGGGGAAACGAATCTGGAAACTGGCCAAGGATCGCAACCGACTCAAGCGTTGTTTGCGCGAGGCCTTCCGTCAATGTTATGCGGACCTGCCCACCAACGTGGACCTGGTGATCGTGCCCGCCAAACCTGGCGCCGCCCCCTCCGTGGAGCAAGCCAAACGAGAACTTGTCTACTTGGCGAACAAAGCCAACAAACGGCTTGTGGATAAACGTGCCAAGGAAGCCAGCGCATGATTTACTTCCTGCGCCGCCTCGTCACCCTGCCCGTGCGATTTTATCGCCGCTGGTTGACACGCCTCAGCCCTCCCATGTGTCGCTTCCACCCCACATGCAGTTCCTACTGCGTGGAAGCGATAGAAAACCGCGGCATCCTCAAGGGTACCGCACTCACCATCTGGCGACTCATGCGTTGCCACCCCTTTGCCCAAGGGGGCTACGATCCCGTGCCACCGGGGCACGAAACCGTCGAACCCGCCCCCAAAACTTCCCCTTGCTCTCGAAAGTGATGTTGAAACTTCCCCTCCTTGCCACCGCCCTGCTCCTCGCTACCACCGCTTGCAGATCACTCTGCGACTCTGAATCGGATTGCAGCACCAGCGCATGCTGTGCCGCCCAAACCGGCGACTCTCCCATCGACGGAGCCGTCAACGTGGACCACCTGATCCTGCCCGAAGAAACCCACTTCGCGCACCTCTGGCAACTGACCACCTCCGGCGAAAACGCCGAAGCCTACTGGAGCTTTGACGGCAAGCGCCTTTCCTTGCAGCGCAAGGGCGAAGGCATGGCCTGCGACCGCATCTACGCCACCGGACCCGGCGGTAAGCTGATCGAGATCTCGAATGGCAGAGGCACCACCACCTGCGCCTACTTCACCCCTGACGACCAATCGGTCATCTACGCTTCGACCCACGGCCTGCAAGAAAACTGCCCGCCGCCGACCGACCACAGCATGGGCTATGTTTGGGCCTTGCACCCCGAGTTCGAGATCTACGCTAAGAACCTTACGAGCGGCGAAGTCACCGCCATCGTCGAAGGCCCCGGCTACGACGCCGAAGCCACCGTCTCCCCCCGGGGTGATCGCTTCGTCTTCACTTCTACTCGTAGCGGCGACATCGAGCTGTGGACCGCCAACATGGACGGCTCCGACCTGTTCCAGGTCACCGACGAACCCGGTTATGACGGCGGCGCTTTTTATAGTCCCGACGGCGAGTGGTTGATCTTCCGCTCCACCGACTTCAGCGCCGACAGGCGCGACGAAGAGATCGCCGCTTACAAGGACCTGCTCTCCAAGAACACGGTGCGCCCTTCCCGCATGGAGCTTGTGCTGATCAAGGCCGACGGTACCCAGCGCAGCCAGGTCACCAGCTTGGGCAAGGCCAACTTCGCACCGTCTTTCTTCCCCGACGGCAAGCGCATCATCTTCTCCAGCAACCACCACGACCAAGGCCGCCCCGCGATGAACTTCGACGTCTTCGCCTGCGACCTGAACGGTGGCAACATGGAGCAGATAACCTTCTTCAAAGGCGAGCGCGGCAAGCAGTTCGATTCGTTCCCGCTGTTCAGCCCGAATGGCAAGTACCTGGCGTTTTCAAGCAACCGCGGCGACAGCAAACCCGGCGACACCAACGTGTTCATCGCCGAATGGAAGTAGGGATGGATAGGGTTCCGCCCTCCAAGGGAGGATGTGTGCCACAGACGATCCTGCCACCTGCGAAAGCGCGAGGTCCGGCGATGCTGGGCCCCGCGCTTTCGTAGATGTGGAGGGAGAGTGTGCGGCACACCCCTTCCTTCCCGGCTGCGCCGAGACGGGTTTGCGCAAACACAGGAGGAACGTCTACAGCCTCCCCCGGATAGTTATACTGACCCCATGCAAATTCGGGTGATTTCTAGTGGCAGCAAGGGCAACTCGATGTTGTTTCGAGCTGGCGACATGTACGGCATGGTCGATGCCGGCCTGACTTTGCGAGCTCTAACCCCGCGCCTGGAAGAAGCCAGCGTGCCCTTCCGCGGTTTAGAACATATCCTCGTCACCCACGGCCACCTGGACCACGCGCGCAGCGCGGGCGCCCTGGCCAAGCGCCACCAGGCCACGGTGCATTGCCCCGAAGCGATGATGAAAAACCGCTCGGTGGCTCGGGCGCCACGACTCAGCCATACGAGCGATAGCACGGACACCGAACTGATCGGCAAACATGGCGACAAGGTCCGCTTGCAAGCGGTCGCCCTACCCCACGATTGCCACCCGACCCTGGCCTACAAACTCACCCACGGGGAGCGCTGCCTGGTCGTGCTCTCCGACATGGGTCGCCCCGACCAACAGATCGCCCAGCGCCTGGGCGGAGCCCACGTGCTCATGCTCGAGTTCAACCACTGCCCCAAGATGCTCGCAGAAGGCCCCTACCCCGAAAGCCTCAAGCGCCGCGTCGCGGGACACCAGGGCCACCTCTCCAACCAAGAGGCACAACAGATGCTCACCCAGCTTGCCGGTGAAAACCTGCACACCCTGGTCCTCACCCACCTCTCCGCCAAGAACAACCTTGCGGAGATCGCGCTGGCCTGCGCCACCGAAACCCTGGACAAACTGGGCCTCTCCCACGTGAAAGTGCTCGTCGCCAAGCAACACGAAGCGCTCGACCCCATCCAAGCCTAAGCCCCCCACCATGGAAAATCCCATCCTGCAAGGCATGCGCCAACACCGAACGGTGCGCACGTTTACCGACGAAGCCCTCTCCCCCGCGCACATTCGCCAAGCGGTGGAGGCGGCCCAATGCGCGGCGACCTCCTCATGGATCCAGGCATACAGTCTGCTGCACGTAACCGATGCAGCGGAGCGCGAAACCCTGGCGGAGCTAGCCGGCGGTCAAGCCCAGGTGCACTCCGCCCCCGGCTTCTTCATCATCTGCGGCGATGCCCGCCGCCATCGCCTGCTGATGCAAAAGGAAGGCAAACCCTTCCAAAACAACTTCGAAGTCTTCCTGACCTCCATCATCGACGCCGGTCTCTTCGCGCAAAACCTAGTGCTGGCCTTCGAGTCCCAAGGCCACGGCACCTGCCTGATTGGAGGCCTACGCAACCGCCTAGCCGATGTGGCAAAACTCCTAGAGCTCCCCGGAAGCGTCTTCCCGCTCTACGGCCTATGCGTCGGCAAACCCGCCGAAGACCCCGGCACCCGCCCGCGCCTGCCCTTTGAAGCCATCTGCTTCGAAGGCCGCTACCCGTCGGACGAAGTCATGCACAAGCAAATGCTACTAGCCGACGAAGCTTCCAAAACCTACTACGCCGAACGCGGCACTCCCAAACGCAGCTGGAGCGGAGGCATCATCCGCCGCTTCGCCAAACTTCATCGGGAAAACCTACCCCAGGCCTACCTGGACTTGGGTGCGAAGCTCAGTTAGCGCCCAGCCGACGAACAAGGGCCAAGAAGGGTCAATCATCCAGCCCAGAGGGCCTGAACACAAAATTGAGCTCGTACTCGTCCCCGGTCTCACCACGCAAGTCAACAACCCGCGGAGAGTGCACATAGCTCGTATTGATCGAAAGAAACTCCAGCAGCTTGCGCGGCGCCCTCACGGAATAGTGGCCATCATCGAATGGGGACAAACCTACCGGCCCCGCGGACAGTGAGGCCTTTCGGGCTATGGCTCCCCCTTCGTACAAAGGGTGCAAATCCCCATTGCCATCCTCCCACTGCATTGTTCCATGCAAAAGGATCCAGTGCGTGGGCTTGAGGCGTACCTCGATGTCGAGCATGCTCCCCTCGACAGCATAGTCCTGCTCAAACAGGAAGTAAGTATCTGACAAATCCGGAATTCGAAGGCGGATCTCCGGTCCTGCGATGCACAACTCGAAGCGATCATCTCCCCCCGGCTTCAAGGATACCTGCTTTCCCAGTGAATCGTTGAAAGCGTGCGCATACATGGTCTCGCGTGAAACAGGCTCACCCGTTTTGTCATCCACCAGCCGGACCTTCACCTGAACCTCATCACAGGCCATTGGCGAGGAACAGCCCACAAGGAAATGCACCGTTAGGGCGAGCAAAATCCCCAACAGGGCGAATGGGATGCGTGCCCGAAGAAGCCGCGAAGAGTGCCTTGCTGAGTTGAGGCTATGCATAATGAATAGCCCAAGATTAGCAACCTACTTCCCAAAACGCCAGCGCACGATCGTCCACATGGCGATGAACGCGTCCTTCCAACCGATCTTCTTACCCTCATGGTAATCACGGTTGTTGTAACGGATCGGGACCTCGGTAACGCGCAACCCCATGCGGGCGAACTTGGCGGTCATCTCGGGTTCGACGGCGAAGGTGCGCGACTTGACGTTGAGTTTGCGCGCGGTCTCGACGGAGAAAACCTTGTAACAGGTCTCCATGTCGGTCAACTTGAGGCCGGTGCAGATATTCGAGAAGGTTGTGAGTACGCGGTTGCCCAGGGTATGCAGGAAGAAGTGCACGCGTTCGCCTTCTCCGCCTAGGAAGCGGCTGCCGTAGACCACGTCGGCTTCGCCAGCGAGCAGCGGGGCGAGCAGGGAACCGTAATCATCGGGATCGTATTCCAAGTCTGCGTCCTGAATGACTATCCAATCGCCACTGGCTTGATCGAAACCCGTGGCCAACGCTCCCCCCTTGCCCCGGTTCTCAGGATGGAAGATTGCCCGAATCTCGGGGTGATTCGATTCCAGCTCCAACATGATCTCGCGAGTGCGATCCATGGAACCGTCGTCCACAAGCAGGATTTCCTTTTCGAAAGGCGTGGCCAAAACCTTCGCTACGATGGCTTCTAAAGTCCGCTCTTCGTTGAAGACCGGCATGACCACGGACAATTTCACGGCTTGGGCTCCTCTTCCAAAGTAGGCATGCCCTCGAAGAGCGCGTCCAGGTCGTACATGCCCGTCAAACCTTCCTGCAGCATTTGGTAGGCGGGGTCGTCCTCCACACACCAGTGGGGTTTCAGGAACAGGCGTAGGATTTCGCTATCGGGGCGTTTTCGCTTGCTCTGCAAGTCCGCGCGCAATGCCATCCAATGCCTCCAATCTCCGATCAGGTCGTTGATCGCAATCCAATCGGCCGCGGCGATCTTGCTGACCTTTTCCCTGGCCTGGCTGGCCTTGCGCAGCTTGCGCCGAAAGTCCTGCCAGCGGTTGACCTTGGGCAGGCTGGTCATGTTTTCGATACGGTACTGTTCCATCTCGCCCAAGCCGCTGGACATAAAAGCGCGGCGCGAGGCCAGGGCCAGCATGGTGGGAAAGACCTTGGCGAAGTTCGCATCGTCGTAGTTTTTGGCGCAGGTGAAGAGCGGGTTGCGCACTTGCAAGAGGCGCAGACGTTCCGGCGGCACGCGGCGCGAGGTGCTCGAGTGGTGGTGATAACACTTGGCGCTGGGCACGTACTGGGTCGAGTAGCCCTGCACCCAGGAGCGCCAACCCAAATCCACATCTTCGTAATAAGCAAAGAAGCGGTTGTCGAAACCACCGAGCTCCCTATAGACCTTGGCATCTATGGCCATGGCGCCACCGCAGGCGAACAGGGTCCAGCGGGGTTGGTCGTAGGCGGGTCCGAACTTGCGTTTGTAGCCCCTCTGAATACCGATGCCGTGCAGGTTCATTCCTCCCCCCGCACTGTCGATCCGTTCGCCATCCCAGTTCAGCATCAGGCCACCGGTAGCGTGGGCTTCTTTGCGCACGATGGGCGCAACCAGTTCCTTCAGGAAGTCGGGCTCCACGCGCAGGTCGTTGTTCAAAAAGACCAGGATGTCCGGGTTGTCCGCATTGGCAACGCCCACATTGCAGCCACCCGCAAAACCCTCGTTGCGCCGATTCTGAATCAAGCGCACATGGGGATGGTTCCTCGCCATCAGTGCCTGGCTGCCATCATCGGATCCGTTATCCACCAGAACGACATCCAGCAGCTCTTTGTCATACTCCAACTTAGCAAGGCTTTCGAAGCAACCATCCAAGTGATGGTGGCCGTTCCAATTGAGGATGATGATCGAGACACGCGGAAGCTCGCTGGCCTTGAGAGGCTTTGCGACATCACAACGCAGGTCTTTACTGATGGGTATCATGATCTTGTGGGCCGGCGCTGCGAAGACGCACCGCGCCCAAGGGGTTTGATTCTACAGGTTTTCCACCTGCCAGGTGATTTGTTCGATGCGCAGGTGTGCGCTGGCTCCGCCCTCGCTGAGTTGGGTTTCCACTCGCAGCACGTTGTCGTGATCGCCCCCGTGCCAATCCACTTGCACGCAAAACTCGAGGGCATCGGCCTGGGCGGTGCGCAGGGGCATCTGCGCCACTTCAAGGTCCCCAAACAAAATGCGACCACCTTGCTGGAGAGTCGGCTCCTCCGCGAGAAAACGCAACCAAACCTCGACCTTGCCGCGGGCTTGATCATCTCCACCGGGCAGCGTGTATTCCACCCACGCGCCGGGGCGCAGCAGCGCCAGATCCTCGCCTTGAACCTCCACCGGACCACCACTGCTCCCATGCTGATTGCCACGCCAAGTGAGCGGTGCCGGCAAGCTTGTCTTGGGTCGATCGATGGCGACCAGGGCACGGTAGCGGGATTCGGTCTCCTCCACGTTTTGATCCAAGGTCTTGAGGGGCGGGAAGTCCCCGGACAGTTCATCCATGAGTTCCGGGCCGTCGATGAAGCGCTGCATCTGTCGAGCCAGGTCCCGATCGTCCCCCACCTCGAAGTGCAAACCATCGATGCCATCGCGCACGAACTCGGCCATGCCGCCGATGTTGCTGGTCAGGACCGGAGTGCCGGTCAGGTGCGCCTCGTGAATTGTAATCGGTGCATTCTCATACCAGACGCTGGGCACGATCAGCACGTCGATCTCGGCGTAGACACCGGCCAGCTTGGAGTTGTCAAAGCGGCCGTGGAAGGTCACGTTTGAGTCCTTGGCCAGCTCTTGAAGTTCCGCGTGGTGCTCGTCGTTCTCCGGGTCGAAGGTGCCGTACACATTGAGCAGCACGTTCTCGCCCTTGAGGTTCCGCATGGCGCGGATCATCGTCTCGCCGCCCTTGTACCACACCAAGCTGCCCACAAATCCAAAGCGGATCGGGTCTCCAGGCTTGCGCACCTTGTCCACGGTTTCCACGTGATCGGTGCGCATACCGTTGTCGGAGAACAGGAAACGATGGGCGTCGAAGTCCCCGTTGTCCAGGTACATCTGGCGTAGGAAGCGGCTGGGGCTGATGCGCAAATCGCAGGCGCCGTAGGCTGCCATGACCTGCTTGCCCCTGCGCTGCATCTCCAGGAACTCGCCTGATTGGCGCCCCAGTTTTTTGTCGGGCCCCAAGAGCCAGGCACCGATGCGCGCCCCGGTGGCCAAGGCCCCAGGACTCTTGCTAGCCATGTTTTCGATCGTCGAAGAATCCTTGTCCTTGATGCAAGCGAAACAACCCGCGCCCATCGAACCGGGGCAAATCTTGCGGTCGGTCCGAATCATCTGCACCCGTGCACACAGGCCCCAATAGTCGTGGCAGGTGGCGATCGTGGCACAACCCGCATCCTTGGCGATCTGCACGTTGCCGATCGAGCTGTGGATCATGTGCTGGAAGTGAACCAGGTCGGGTTTTGTTTCCGCCAAGACCCGCGCAAAGACCCGCTCCGCACGCTCGTCCTGGTAGCTGTCACGCAGCGATCGGTGGGCCAGGTGATTGACCATGCGCAGCACGCGCAGGCCTTCGAACTCATCCTTGTGCACCGAGAAGTTCTCTTGGCCCTGCTCACCTGGGGAACGTGTCAAGATGGTGACTTCGTGGCCCAGGGCCTGCATGCCGCGGGCGATGTTGAGGGTGTAGATCTCGGTGCCGGCCCAGGTCTCGGGCGGAAACCCGTGTACCACGTAGAGCAGCTTCAAGTGACCAGTGCTGCGCAGGACGGAACCGGGATGGCGCGCTTTGGATTGGCTGCCTTGCAAGAGCCCTTCGAACACCGAACGGCGCAATTGATTCAGCTCCGCCTTGAGGGCGTTGGTTTCATCGCCGGGCAAAGCGAGGGCCTCTGCCGATGCAGCATCTTCACTGGCCAGTCGTTTGAGCAAGAATTCCACGTCGCCCTGTGATCCAATGGCAACGCGGTCTAACCATTCGGCATTGAAGCGACCATCGATCTCACCCCGGGCCCACATCTGTTCGGGCGTGTAGTCGTGGCTGTGTTCCACGATGGCTTCGGCGTCGTAGACCACATCGAAGCCACCCACGATCAGGGCGCGCGCCATGAGCACATCCTCGCCGAAGTTGGTGCGCGGGAAGGGATGACGCACCCAGAGGTCGCGACGCACGGCCGAGGCCACGTCATTGAAGTTGTAGAGCAGACGCCTTTCGTCTGGGCTCAACTCGACCCCGGGCGCGGGAGCCTTTTGCACATTGCGCTCGATGGCATAACCGGGGTCCCCGGCCGATAGAATCTTGGTGGCGCGCTCCGCATCGGGGCGCGGCACATTGCGGCAATACGCTGCGCCAACGCCCTCGTCCTCAAAATTGCGAACCAGGGTCTGCAACCAATCGGGGCCGGCGGGAATCGCGTCCTGGGTCAGGAATACCAACAGGTCGCCGCGGGTTCGACTGGCCATCAGGTTGCGCGTATCCCCATGGTCGAATTCCACCGGGTGAATGCGCTCCAAGCGGAAGGGCACGCGCGCCTTGTCCGCCTGCGCTTGCAAAAACTCCCAGGTGCCGTCGGTGGATCCAGAATCGATGGCGTAGAAATCCCAGGGCAGCTCGCACTCTTGCTCAAGCAGGGCTTTGATAACTCGCTCGAGGAACTCCATGCCCTGGTAGGTGGGCATGTGCACGGAGATGGATCGTAGGGCAGACATATATGAGGTACCACCCGGCGCCTGGGCGCAGGTTGGCCCACAAGTAGACCCCACAATGGCCTCGGGGGCAATCGAAGAAGGCAGAGTCCGTGCGCCCTCCTCAGGTTTCAGATTCGAGTTCTCAATTCACGACCCCAGTGTCCCTATCTGCGGCTACCTGCCCACTGACCGAGCACCTGCCCGATCCTCAAAGTGGGAGCCCGCAGGATGGCGCCAATGGGCCCTCGTCGACCCCAGAGAAAACGGGCATCCTCACGCAGCTCATGGCACACCCCCTTGAACACACTGAATAGACTGGGCCGGGCCACCCAACCATGCACCTCTCGCATGAAACGAGCATCCTGTTCATTACGTTTATAGGCACTCCTTGGACCGTAACGGTGGGCGTGAAGGACTTCCGCCTGCGCCACGTATTGAAGCTCCAAGCCGGCGCCCAAAACCGAGGCCGCCCAGGCTGAATCCTCGCCAAAAGGCACGTCTGGGAAGGGGTAGCGAACGAGCATCTTGCGGCCCATGGCACTGGCCACATTGTTGAAACGCGTTCTCAACATACGATCCAAGGGGGACAGATCCGCCAAACAAGTGCCCGGTTCCAAGGTCACCCGTCGCGATTGACCATCCGACTCACCCGAAGAAAGCAGACTGCGCGCTGTCAGTGCATCGTCGGTGGGATTGGGCAGATTGCGCGCCCAAGTCCCAGCCACCTTGGGCTTGCTGAGGGGCTCGATCAAAGTTGCCACAAAATGGTTGCCCACGGGTAGAGCGTCCTGGCTCAGAAAAACCAGCACCTCGCCCAAGGCCATGGAACCCAGGCGATTGCGCGCGGTCCCATGGCTGAAGTCGGCGCGCGCGATGCTCTCATGGCGCACCTCGAACTCAGCGAGCAAGTCCCGGGTGGCGTCATCGCTTTCGGAGTCCAGGGCAACGATTTCAAATCCCCCTTCTAGCACCTGGGCCCGCAGGGCCGGCAAGAGGCGGCGCAGGTGCGCTTCCCCGTTCATGGTGGGGATCAGGATGGACACTCGGGGGCATTGCATGGGCACCGGCTAATTCTTGACCATACGGTCCACGTAGTCACATGCCTTAGCCTCGTAATCGGGCGTGCGCATGCCTGCCATCTTGGCCTCCGCCACGGCAGTGTCCACGCTCGCGCCCTGGTCGAGCACACGCCAGGCGATCCAGATGGCTCCGACCCGGTTGCCAGAAGCACAGTGCAGGAGCATGGGCTGGGGGGAATCGTTCATGAGTTCCCGGTAGCTATCGAAGAGCGCATCGGTCAACTCGTCGGGCCCATTCCAACCCAGGTGGAAGGATGCGAGCCCCAGGCCTTTTAATGTCGCTTCTTGGTCGAAGGACATCTCCCCCGCCTTGCGCATGTTGATCACACTCACCACGCCGCGCTCTTTCAACAGGGCTAGGTCCGCCTCGGAAGGCTGGCCTCCCAGGTACACGTCGCCAAACTTGTGCAGCTTGTCCATCCCCCCAAGTTGCACGGCTTGCATCACCGTTGGAGGAACCGATGGCTCGTCGGCAACATCCAAAGCGGGAGCACCACAATTCGAACAGGCAAAGAGCGGCGCAAGGACAAACCCCAACACGATTTGGTGGCTGATTTTCATGCAGGGAAGTATACCCCAGCGCTGCTAACTTTGCCGGGGGCTGTGGCAGGTGAAACCCGCGCACTATTTGGCGCTTTGCAAGCTTTCGAGCACCCTCCGGCCCAGGTCTGCTGGCCATTCATCCCCAGGCCCGATG
The DNA here is from genome assembly GCA_024228395.1 of bacterium. GTDB lineage: Bacteria > Planctomycetota > UBA1135 > UBA1135 > NORP259. The sequence goes on from JAAETM010000783.1 coordinate 15,169, forward strand.
GAGCAAAACTCCTGGGTCAAGTCCATGGTACGGAAGACCTCTGAACAGCGCTGGCAAAAGACTCCGGGGGGGAACTCGAAGTCCAGTCCCAGGTCCAAACTAGCTTGCTTGGCTTGCAAGAGGTCCTGGCAGACCGTCCTGTCCAGGTCATATGCGGGAACATCACGCAGGGGAAGTTGTTCCTCCAAGGCTTGCCGAAGCTTATGCCGTGCCCGGTGCAGACGCGTCTTCACTGTGGTGCCGGGAATCTGCAAGATCCCCCCGATCTCGGCCAGATTGAGGCCCACGATTTCACGCAACACTACCGGCATGCGGAATTCCTCAGGCAGGTCAGCGATGGCCTGCTGAACGGCGGCGCGGCCTTCACGCTTGACCTGTTCGGAAAGTGGGTCCTCGCCGGGTCCAGGCAAGCTGGCCATGCGGCTCCCTCCCTTGGGCATCTGCTCGTCCAGCGAATCCAGCGAGTAGGGCTCCCCCACCTTGCGCCGCTGCATCTTGCCGCAGGCGCGGGAGGCGATCGTGTACAGCCAGGTGCTGATCTTCGAATCGCCACGGAATTGATCCCAGCTCCGGAAAGCGGTCAAGAAGACCTCCTGCACCAGGTCTTCCGCGTCTTCGTGGCTCGGACAAAAGCGACGGGCGAGAGAGATCAGCCGTGGGCCCTCCTGCTCCACCAACCTGGGGAGGGCTTGATCACGGGGTTCCTGACCCGTGAGGGGCTCCTGATTTTGCTCGGCTCCTGACATGGCCACCAGTGTAATGCGAGGAACCCGGCTCGCCTAACAGGAGCAGCTTCCCCCGCCGCAGCAGGAGTCGGAATCGGGCCCCGGGCCGGTTTCATTCAGATATTCGGCGCCGGGTACGGGCCCCAGCTCATCGGCCAGTTCACAAATCTTCTGGTAGTAGGTCTCTTTTTCCACCCCCATGAGGATCGCACCAAAAAGTTCAGCCTCGCGGTGGGTCGCCACATCCAAGTAGTTGATGGAAGGAATGTGGTAGGCCACCAGGTAAGGAAGATCCTCGGGACGCTCTTTGAAATGAGGATGCACCACGAGCACGAACCCGTCGCCGGGGGTCTCGCCGCGGGGCTCGGCGTGGGCAAACTCACCGGGGATCAGGAACTCGGTGTCGAAGATCAGGGCGGTGGGAAAACGAACCACGTCGGGGTCGGCCAAGAGCCGGCGCAGGACGCCCTCTTCGGTCAGGTCGGGATACTTTTCCCGTGCCTTGTGGGCACGCTCGGCCAGGTGCCCCCGCAGGGCTTCGTAGCCATCGTCTTCGGTGAGATTGAGTTGTTCGCGCATGGGACCAGGGAGGTTAACGAAAAAGGCCGGCCTACCCCAAAGGATAGGCCGGCCCTGTGGAATAGGGATCACTTGTAGCGATCTTTGAAGTCCTGAGCGGCCTTTTTACGGGCTGCGGCTTCGGCCGGATCCATGTTGCCGTTGAACCACTTGTGGTCGTCATGGGCAAGGATGTCGTCGAGAACCTTTTGCAGGTTGGTTGCAGCAGCGGCCTTCTTGGCGTCCTTGGAATTCACGCCCTTCGCAATCAGTTTCTCCACTTCGGGGATCATCTTCATGTAGAAGTGTTGGGCGATTTCGTAGGTACCGTGCCAGTGCGTGTAGTCGGGTCCCATCATGGAGGCGCCGTGACGTGCGCGGCGGCCTTCATGATGCCAGAGCTCGAACCAGATCCAGTCCAACTTGTTACCGAACTTAACCGGCTTCATGAGGGGCTTGGAGGCCGTGTAGAGGGCTTTGCCAGGCTTGGCGAATTTCTCGTTGTACAGCTCGATGAGACCATCATACTGCTTGTAGAAGTTGTCGACCCAGCCGCCGTTGTGGCAGTTGGAGCAGACGTCCTTCATGTTGCGGCGACGCATCTGCCACGGGACGTCCTTGCCAGGCAAGTTCATCTTGGCATCGGATACCTCGGGACGCACGGAGACGATCGGCCGGTTGTTCCAGCTGATGCGCATTCCGATGTCGTGGGTCACGTCTTGCGTGGTCGTAGCGGACATGTGACACGTTGCACAGGTCGGTGCGGCCGAGTAATCCTCGCCCACAACCCACTTGTTGCTGTCCAGGTTCATCTTGTCGATATTCGCGAAGAATGCGATGCCGTGCTTAGACTCCTCGTAGATCTCCTTTTGCGGGTGGTCCGGTCCCATGTGGCACTTGCCACAGGTATCGGGGTGCCGCGCTTGTGCTGCCGAGAAAGTGTGGCGTGAGTGACACGCGGCACAGGAACCTTCGGTGCCGTCAGGGTTCAAGCGACCGATACCTGTGTTAGGCCAAGTGGCCGCGTCCAGGGAACCGTCGGGGAGAACCTTAACTTCACTGCCGTGGCACTGCCAGCAACCGTTGACGGCTGCAGCGGAGACGCCGTTCGGGAAACCTTCGGTTTTGAAACCGTGGTTGCCTTCAACGACTTCTGCCAACACGTTGTCCAGAGAACCAAGGATACGGCCGGCTTTCGCGTGGTGCGAACCCAGGAATTCCTCGACCTCTTTGGAGTGACAGCGTGCACAGTCCTTCGGGCTCACGATGACAGCAATGCGCTGCTCGTAGTGCATGAATGCATCTTTGTCACCGTCTTGAGCTGCGTGGCACTCGAAGCAACCAACGTTGCCACGGTAGTGCTTGCTCTCGCCCCATTGCTGGTACAGAGCACGACTCTCTTTCTTGTGACAGCTGATGCATTCCTTAGAAGCTTTGGAAAGCTCCCGAAGGCCGATGGCCTGCGTGCTAGACGCGTGCACGGGCTGGGTATCAACGGTAGCACTCGCCACGACGGCGGGGGCTGCGGGGGGATTGGAACCTGGATCGTTCGGTAATAGGGACGCACTTGCAGTAACAGCAGCGAACGCACCCAAGGCCAGGATTTTAATGGCCATAGAATCCACCTATTGGGGTTGTTGCCTTCACTTGGAGGGTGAAGACGGGGAAACGAAGTTGTACCTCTTGTCGACCGTCAGCCGGCCAGAGAGTACGGGGATAGTGACACGCACAAAGATTGTGAAGATAAGCAGGCCAGCGGCCCAGATACCCAAACACACCATGGTTTCCGCGCGCGTTGGCACGTACTCCACGATCTCTCCAAGCGGTGTAGGAATGAAGGCAGGCACGATCAGGCCCATACCTTTCTCGATCCAGATTCCGACGATCATGGCAAGACAAGCCAGGTTTTGCCAACCGGCTCTGCGTGCCAAGGGGCCGATGAACAACACTGCCAGAGCAAATGTGTTCAGGCCAATCGCGGTCCAAATCCACGGAACAAGCCCCGAATACCCGTGCAATCCAAGGAACAGGTAGTGGGCCGACGCGCCGTGGGCTGAATCGGTGTAGAACTCTGTGAAGACCTCACACACGAGCAAGAACATGTTGACCGCCAGGGCCACGGTCACGATCTTGCGCAGGGTTTCGATGGCGCCGCGCGGGACCTTGTAGGCCGTTTGGGTGCCGATCACGCGCAGGGCGATGATCAGGAAGGCGGGGCCAGCGGCGAAGGCCGATGCCAGGAAGCGCGGGGCGATGATGGCGGAGTTCCAGAAGGGACGCCCACCCAGGCCCACGTACAGGAAGGCCGTCACGGTGTGAATGCTCACGGCCCAGATGATCGCCAGGAATACAAAGGGGATGTAGAACTTCTTCGTGGGCCGGCGACCCTGGTAGGCACAATAGATCAGGTATCCACAGATGTGGACATTGAGTAGTAGATAGCCATTCAGCACGATCACGTCCCAAGCCAACATCGACCCGGGGAAGTTGAAACGCTGGAAGAGGTGGATGAAGCGATCGGGGCGCCCCAGGTCCACGGTCACAAACATCAAGCACATGGTGATGGCTGCCACGGCTAACAATTCGCCGAAGATGACCAGATCATGTAGATCCTTGTTGCCATATATGTAGACAGGGATCACGAGCATCACCGCGGCGGCCGCCATGCCCACCAGGAAGGTGAAGTTGGCGATGTAAAGACCCCAGGAAACCTGGTCGGTCATGCCGGTCACGGCCAAGCCGTCGACCAGCTGTTGGGCGTAGGCGTTCAGGCCGAAGAGGGCGATGCAGCTGAGCAGCAACATCCATGCCTTGTAACGCCAATCCCCCACAAAACTCACGCGGAAGCAACGGTATAGGAACTGATAGTAGTCTTTCATCGGGCTTCGTCTCCTGACTCAGGAGCCAATGCGGAAGCGTCCTTTCTTTCAGGGTAGCGTTCGTCGAAGTAGTAGAAGAAGCGGGGGAAGGTGCCCTGCCCTTCCTTGAGCACAAACACGCGCTTGGATTTTAGGATTTGAAACACTTCGCTCTCCGTATCCTTCACGTCGCCAAACTTGCGAGCGCCGACGGGACAAACCTCAAGACAGGCGGGGTTCTTGCCTTCGCGGGTGCGGTGCAGGCAGAAGGTGCACTTCTCGATGACGCCCTTGGGACGCGGTCGGTTCGAGAGATAAGCCATCTCCGGGTTCAATTCCTCCTTGGAAAGCTCCGGCTTGGCGAAGTTGAAGCGACGTGCCCAGTACGGGCAGGCAGCTTCGCAGTAGCGGCAACCGATGCACCAGTCGTAGTCGATGACGGTGATGCCATCCGGCTCTGCCCAGGTGGCTTCTACGGGACAAACCTTGACGCAAGCAGGGTTCGCACACTGGTGGCATTGCACCGGCATATAGAAGTGCTCGTCGGATGGAACCTTGGGGTGATCGTAATTGTGGTTGCCCTTCTCCGGGTCCAAGGAACCGCGTTGCATTTCCAACACGCGGATGTATTGGATTTCAGGGGAGCGGCTCTGATTGTTCTCCGCAACGCAGGCGTGCACGCAACGACGGCAACCGATACAGCGCGAGAGGTTCAGCGCATAAAGAAACTCCACGCCCTCTTCCGGTTTCACGTCTCGCACATTCGGCACCACGTCCCAGCGGGCTTCGACCTTGTCGGAGATGCGCTTGAGGGCAGCCTCCATATCCTCCGCATCCATTTCCTTGTAGTGCTTCTGCAGGAAGCCTTCCAAGGAGGGAATGTCGTCGGGATCCATATCCGCGAGGGGCTTGAGGGCCGCCACAAAAGCGCCCATGCCCGCTGCCACCGAGAGGCCCCCGCGCAGGAAGCTGCGCCGGCTCAGATCCGGGGAGGGAACCGGGTTGTTGTTGGAATCACTCATGGGAGTCGCCCTCATCGTGGCTGTTGTGGCCTTTCGTGTTAGAGGGGGATTTCAGATGGAGGGGGTTGTGCTTGACGTCGTGGTCATATGGGGCCGGGGCACCGCCTGCGTATTGACGTAGGGTATTGGGGCCGGGCAGGGGCGCGAGTTTCCCGAATGCTGGAGCGTGGGGATCGTGGCATTGGGTGCACACCAAACGGGTGCGTTCGCCTTTGGAGGTGTCCCAATAACCATTCGAGCGGCCGTGGATGCCCTTTTCCCAATCCCGGAAGGTGGGGCCGTGGCAGGAAGCGCACAGGTTCTGCACCTCACCGTAACCCACTTCTTGACCGCCCTTCAGAATCAGCTTGTTGCGATTCTGATCGGAGTGGCAGTTGAAGCAGGAGGCATTCATGCCATGATCCAACGCGATGTGCCGGTGCTGGCCAAGATTGCCGCGATTGCCTTCGCCTTGGGATTCGAAGATCCCGTGGCAATCGGCGCATGCCATTTGCAGGCCTGCATTTTCGATCAACGGCGGGTCGGGGAACTCCTGCCTTTGGGCGACGACTTCAATAGCCGCACGATCGAATTCGGCTCGCTCGGGAATGGGCAATTCCGCCGGTGAGCTGTAAGCTGAGAACCAAATCGCCAGGGCGATAAATACGAGGGGGATGATGACCTTCATGGATTCTATTCTGCTGATTTCGCGAGCTACTCTACTCCTATCTCAGAGCGTGAACGTGATCGTTCTACAAGCAAGCATGGCGCGCTTGATGCCCGTCAAAGGAGAGTAGTCGCGTGTCCACGGACGGGAATCCGTTGATGCTCCTGGGGGAGCTTCTTGACCGCCTCCTAATTGAGAGTCAGTCGCAACACAAAAGGCACCGTTCTGGTGCTAAACTGCGAGGACGCAGCAAGAAGCCCATGCAAACCCCAGTCCGTATTCAAACCAAGAGACCCCGTGCAGGACTCACAACCCTGCGCATCGTGCTCGGTACATATGTCGTGCTCCTGCTGGGCCTTGTTCTCTTCGAAGCCCGCCTGGTCTACCCAGGCGCCTACATGGAAAATGCCGCGGGTCTGACGCCGCTGGCATATTCTGCGGTGCAAACCGTTCGCTACCAGGGTGCGGACCAGACCCGTTTACAGGGTCGCCTTCTGGAAATTCAGGACGCCCGAAACGTCATTCTCTATTTGCATGGCAATGGCTCCCAGTCCATTTGGCTGGATGCTCACCTCGAGCGCCTCAGCCAGCGTTTCGAGGCCACCATCCTGGCCGCTGAGTTCCGCGGTTTTGACGACAATGACGTGACCCCCAGCGAGACCACCGTCGTGGCCGATGCCCAGGCGGCACGGCGTTATCTTTGCCGGGGCTACGACCTGGATCCCGATCAGATTCTGCTATATGGCCGCAGCCTGGGGGGCGGCGTGGCCGCGGCCCTGGCAGCCGATGGCGGGGCGCGGGCTGTCATCTTGGACCGTAGCTTCGATAGTTTGGTCAACGTGGCTGCGGAGCATTACCCCTGGGCGCCGGTGCGCTTGCTCATGCGCAACCGCTACGATTCGGTTGCACGGTTGGCCGATTATCATGGTCCAGTGATTCAATTGCATGGCACCGTGGACCATGTGGTCCCCATTGCACATGCACGGGCCTTGCATCGAAAGCTTGGGACTCTTCGCAAGAGGTGGATTGAGGTCAAGGGCCTCGGGCACAACGATTGGCTTTCCGATGCGGATCTGGCACGTATTGTGGTTGCGGTGGCCGATTTCCGCTGAGTCGGGGTTGGAGAGGGAAGCAGGTGCGGAGGCCGATTTGTTGGCCATACGAAAGCTCGCCTCCTCAAAAAACGGAATTGTAGGGACTCGATGAATCCAGAGCGAAAACAGGCACTCTCCCCTAGAATGTGCAGCCCCTGCTACCCGCTGCCTCCCATGATAAAACTATCCCTGCTCGCCCTGGCGACCCTAAACTCCCCCCTCGCCCTCGGCCAAGACGCCTCCGCTCCTAGTGACTGGATCCGCATGCCGCGCAGCCCGGTCATCTCGCCCGACGGAAATTCAATTGCATTCGCGTGGCACAGGGATATTTGGACCGCATCGATCGAAGGTGGAACCGCCCAGCGCATCACGGTGCATGGCGCAGATGACGGCCGCCCCCTCTTCACCCCGGATGGGAAAACCATCGTTTTTAGCAGCGACCGCACGGGAGCGGCACAACTATACATCATGCCCGCCACGGGAGGCGCGGCCCGCCAATTGACCTTTACCTCCCTGCGCGACCGGCCCCTCGGTTTCACCGACGGCGGCAAGGGCCTGCTCATCTCGCGCAGCACCGACCGGGGCTACCACTACTCGGAGTCGACCCGAATCTACGTGATGGATTTGCAGGACGAAGCTCCGCCGCGCCTGCTAATCGATGTGGGCCTCTCTTCGGCTGCCCTTTCCCCAGACGGAAAGTCCCTGCTCTTCACACGCGGCCGGGCAGCCTGGTACCGCAAGGGTTACAAGGGGCCCCAATCCCTGCAACTGTGGATGGCGGACTTGACGGTCTCTCCCCCAAAGATGCATCGCTTGGACCAAGACCAGGAGAATTATCAGAACATCAGCCACCTATTCCCGACCTGGGCTCCGGACGGCCAGAGCTTCTACTTCACGAGTGACCCGGATGGCACTTTCAATGTTTTCCACCAAAAGCTGACCGAGCTCATGCCGCGCCCCATCACGGACTTCCACGCCCGCGATGGCAGTGATGATGGAGCCGCTTTCCTGAGTATTTCAGCCGATGGAAGAACCATGCTGCTGCGCCGCCGCTTTGATCTGATGCGCATGGATTTGTCGACTGGCCAGGTGTCCCCCATATCCATGCAAGCCGGCGGTGACGTCAGCGCCTCGGCTCTCGAATACAAAACGGCCAAGGAAACACGCGACATCACCTTCACCTGGGATGGCAAGCAGATGGCCTTCGTGGCGGGTCAAGACATCTACGTCATGGACCGCATCCTCAAGGAGCCGGTGCAAGTCACCCACACGCCCGAAGTGGAAAGTGCCCTCACCTTCAGCGAAGACGGTACGCGCCTCTTCTACGTTTCCGAGTTGGGTGGCGAGGTCAATATCTGGGAGGCCACCCACAAGCAGGAAGCTGGCATCTGGTGGATCGCAGAGGAATTCGAACATCGGCAGATCACGGACGATGCCGATGTGGAGCGCCACCTTGCCATGAGTCCCAAAGGGGGCCACCTGGCCTACCTGCGCGGGTCGGACATTTGGACCATGGAAGAGGATGGCACAGCCCCTCGCCAAGTGGCGGGTGCGTGGTCGGCTCCGAGCTTCGATTGGTCACCCGACGGCAACTGGCTGGTCTATGCCACCCAGGACGCCAACTACAACAGCGACGTTTTTGTGGTGCCCATCGACGGCAGCCAGGAACCATTCAACCTCTCGCGCCACCCCGATGGCGATTACAACCCGGTGTGGTCCGGCGATGGCAAACGCATTGCCTTCACGAGCTCCAGGGCCGGAGAGGAGTCCGACATCTACTATGTCAATTTGACCCGTGAAGCTGACGAGAGCACCGAACGCGACCGCAAGCTGAAGGAAGCCCTCGAAGCCATGCAAGACAAGAAGAAGGACGAAAAGGAGGGTGCGAAAAAAGGAGATGCGGCAGACCCGGGCACGGAGGAACCCGAAGAACCGGGCAAGGAGTCCGCGGCCGAGGAGCCTTCCGCTGAAGCCGCTTCCAAGCAAACCGACGCTGACACGGATGGCGAGAAAGAGAAGGAAGAAGAGGAACCCGCCCTCACCATCGATTTCGAGGGTATCCACGATCGCCTGCATCGCATTAGGGTCAACAACTCCTACGAGAGCAGTTTGAGCTGGACCCCGGACGGCAAGAAATTGCTTTTCTGGGGCACCATCGACTCCAAGAACGCACTGTACCAGGTGGAATTCCCCGAAGCCAAGAAGCCCACCTATTTCAGTGACACCAAAATCTCAAGTGCCATTTGGTTGCCGGATTCCAAGGAGCTGGTGGGCCAGGTTGGTGGCCGCCCCGCGGTCCTATCGAGCAAGGGCAAAGCCACGCACTTCGACTTCAGCGTACGTTGGGTGCGCGATTGGCGTGCCGTGCGCGCTATCACCTTCGATCAGGCCTGGCGCGCCATGCGCGATCGCTTCTACGACCCCCAACTGAACCACCGGGACTGGGATCAGATCCGTGCAACCTACCGCCCCGTTGCCATGCAGTGCCTGGGCCAAGCAGAATTCTCCCAACTGATGAATATGATGCTGGGGGAGCTCAATGCGTCCCACATGGGCCACCGCGGCGGCGGCGAACCCCTCCCCAAGAACCCGAATTCCGGCGCATGGCAAGCCAGTACCTACCAGCTTGGTCTGCGCTATCAACTCGAACACCCTGGCCCCGGGTTCATGGTGGAAAGCGTGCTCCCCGGCAGCCCCTGTGACCTGAAACGCTCCCGGGTCCTACCCGGCGAAACCCTCTTGCAGGTGAATGGTGTTGAAGTGAACAACAGCGTGGACCTGGATCTTGTGCTCACCATGGACAAGGTTCGCGATGTAGAACTTACTGTGCTCAGTAAAAGCGGTGAAGCGCGCACGGTCACAGTGCGTCCCGCCACTTCCGTCCGAGGCCTGGTCTACAACGAATACACCGCCAAGAACCGCGAGGCCGTTGAAATACAATCGGGCGGCAAGCTGGGCTATCTGCACATCCGCGGCATGAACATGGGATCCTTCCGGGAGATGGAAGAGGATCTATTCGATGCGGGCCATGGCAAGCAAGGCCTTCTCATAGATGTGCGTTTCAACGGCGGCGGCAGCACCGCGGACCATGTGCTTACCGCATTGACGCAACCCGTGCACGCCGTCACCCAGTCTCGGGGCAGCGGTGAGGGGTATCCCCAGGGCCGCAAAATTTATGCCACGTGGAGCAAGCCGATCGTGGTCCTGTGTAACGAGCACTCATTCTCCAACGCGGAAATCTTCGCCCACGCCATCAAACAAATCGGTCGCGGCCAGATCATTGGCATGCGCACCGCGGGTGGCGTCATAAGCACCTCCAGTGTGTCCCTGCTGGATGGCAGCTCCGCGCGCATGCCCATGCGTGGCTGGTACCTGATTGGAACCGGTCAAGACATGGAACTCAATGGCTGCATGCCCGACGTATCGCTCTGGAACAAACCCGGGGGCCCGGACCTGCAATTGAGCAAGGCCGTGGAAACCCTGGGCGCAACCGTCGAGTTACTCTTGGCCGAGCCCAGACTACCCCTTGTGCCCGCAGCGGACCTGCGGGCCAAGTAGTCCATCAAAAGGGAACCCTCCCCATCCCCCCCACCAGCATGCTATCGATCTTCACCCTACCACTGCTCTGCCTTGGTCTAGAAACCGAGTCCCCCGAAGTCCTTCCGGCCCCCGAGGAGGGTGTCGGTATGCATGGACCAAGCATCCGCTACGATGACGGTTTGGTTTTTGATTGGGGATCGGGGGCCATCGTCCTGGAGGGCCTATTTGAAGTTGGCGCCTTTGTCACGGAGGGAGGGGCACCGGACGCACGCGACCCGGACACGGACGCTTATATTAAGCGCATGCGTCCCGAATTGGCCGGTAGCATCAACGGGGGATGGCGCTTTCGATTTGAGCCGAATTTTGACAACTCCGGCGTGGAGCTCGAAGAAGCATGGGTCGGTCGCGAGGTATTGGATGGCGACGCCCTGCTGCGACTGGGCCGCATGAAAGCACCCTTTGGTTTAGAGGAAGCCCGCAGCCGCCGCCATATCCACTTCCCCCGTTTCTCCGTTCTCAACCAATTCTCCCCCGCCGAGGACCACGGACTGTTTGTCACCGGATATTCCGGCCGCTTCGAATACGGCTACGCCATCTACAATGGCACCGGCGGCTCCGAACAGGACAGCGGCAAGGACATCGCCCTGCGTGGCATGTGGCATTCCGCCCCACAGCAAAAATCGGACTCCTCGTGGCAACTGGGCACGTCCCTTACTTTTGGCAAGCAAGGCCATACCGTTGGTGGCGATGTCATTAAGAATGCATCCGGCCAAGGGGTGTTGGAATTCGCGCCCGGCACCGACTTGGATGGCGATCGCCTGCGTGTCAACTTGGAAGCGGCCTGGTTCTCAGGACCCCTGATGGTGCAAGCCGAGTTGCTCAGCGTGCAGCAAGAGATGACCGGTGGCGGCGCCAGCGAGGACATTTCCCTGCACGGATTCTATGTGGACATCGCCCACAGCCTGGATGGCAACAAGCTGGACTTCCACGGTTTGGAAGCTCCCGATGATTCCTGGTTACTCGCCCTACGCTTGTCATCCCTGCGAATCTCGGACGAACTCGACACCCCCGGCCTGCTCACCGCGGGGACTTTTTCAGACTCTATTGACTCGGTCTCCTTGGGTCTGAATTACATCCCCAATTCCCACATGATCATCCGCAACGCTTGGACGCACTCATGGTATGGGGACACCGTCACCCTGGGTGGGGCCCCTGTGGATGACGAGGGCATGTTCACGGTTGAAATGCAACTGCACTTCTAGTGTTAGCTGCGGAGGATCCGACGGATTCTGAGGGAGAGACTGTTGCAACTGGGGTTGATGGCATTGGCTTGAGTACGACTGGTTGTGGGGTGGTGGATGACTGTTGGGTTCGGGAAGGACGGACGGAAGGGGTTCGCAACCCAACAGCCTGGGTTCCGTGTTGTTTTTCCAGGTGGGTCGAAAACCACCGGTCGACGCCCTACGCCAGTAGCGGAACAATCGGGAGCTTATCCTGGCCGAAATCCTGGCGCCAACCGACCAACTCACCGGGTTTCAATCTACGCTTGAGCAGCCCGGCAAACATTGCCGGAAAATCTCGATCATAGTTGAAACGCAGCCTCACATAGTTTTTCCAGGCCATCAACATTTGAAATGCCTGGTCCAAGAAACTTCGCTTCTTGCTCACGAGCCATGACTCCCGCCTGAGCCTTCCGAGAGGGTCTCTCGAGATGGCTTCCATCTGGTTGATGGGAAAAAGTGGATTCTGGACAGTGCGCGCCCGCTTGCTTGAAGTGGTTTGGTGCTGAAATCGGTCGGTCCCGAAAGGCTCGCGTAGCAGACCCGGATAGGTGGTCTTCTCATCGGTCTACACCGCGATGTTCTGCAACTCCCTCACCATTGGAACCGCCCGAGTCAACGTCCGGCGCACGGTTTCGGAGGATTGGTCTTGCCGCTTGCCAAAAGCCCTTGAATCGGCCTCTATTGCTTTTTTTGCGTACAGCATTCATCCATCCACGTGGGCTGACGGTGCCGGATTCGCCCAGATTGTGAACCGGCTATTGATCTCGATCAAGATCGGAAACGTGACCGGTCGCTCCCGGCGTTGTGTTTCGTAGGTCTCGATCTCGTCGAGTTGCAAGCACGACCCTTCCTTCAATGGACCACGAAGGTTTGAGTTCAAATGTCGAAAGTGAGCGCCGAGCTTGGCTGCCTTCAATTCGAAGCATCGCCTACTGAGATTGAGAACTCGAGAGGATTGGCTTGGATCTGCACTTTGCTCGATAGGAGCCGTGGCACAGGAAATGATTGGCGGGGGGCGTTGTGGGCGGAGCAATCGTCGTAGGGGCAAAACGGGGGCTGATACAAGGTTGGGTGTCCATCTAGGGCCTAAGTGAGTGGCTTGAGATGAAAAGACCGCCTTGAATGGGGCTGGGTGGCAGGGATCCTGGGGAATCTCTTGGGAGGTCAACACGAAACCCAGGCAGTTGCGTTTGCCACCATCCAAATCAGACCCTACCCCCGGCCACAAACCCCACGGTAATTGCAACTGCTACAAGGAAACCCTCCCTGCCCAGGATCCACAACCATGGGAAACTGAAGCTCATTCCCAACGCCCTTGTCCGCATTGAAATGTACCTCCCGCATAGCCGCCATAGCCTCAACCATCCTGGCCCGCATCTCCTCCCGTTCCTCAGGACTCAATCGCTGTTCAACAACATCCCCAGTCACCAAATAGGCGTCATAACAAACCACGTTGTCAGGATCCGCATCCCACGACGACACGGCATATTCCACATAAACCGCCAACTGAAACGCATCCTGCGGATTCGGGCGACCCGTCTTCCAGTCGTAAACGTGAACTATGCCCGAAGCATCCCGGAACGCAAAGTCCGGGATCGCATAGACCTTCGTCCCTTCAAACTGGAAGGTGGACATCTCCTCACAAGCCAGATATCCCGAGGGCTCCGCTTCGCGTGCCGGTGCCAGGGCAGGACTGTCCAAGAAGTTGTTGATCGATTGCTGCATGCGCTCCAGATAGCGCTTCCCGTAATCCCCAGCACTGCCATCCTGCTCGTCGACACAAGGCTCCTTAAAGTGATGCTCCGCAAGATGAACAAGTTTGGAGGGGCGTGACTTCCAAGTACCATTGCGTGAGGTGCGATAGCCCTCGCGCAGGCCTTCGATAGCGAATTCCATCATAGCCTCGCGGGTCATGCTACCGCCCTTCTGCCGCTCCTTAAGCCAAGCCTCAATGGTCTGGTGAACCAGGTCCCCCGCAAGCATGGGCATACGCGTCATTTTCTTAAGCAGGTAAGCCTCACGACGCGGCGGATCCGCCCGATTGCCCCAGCCTAGCCATGACAGATAATAATCGAAGTAGTAGCGGCGCTTGCAGGAGTCGAAAGTGCCCGCCCGAGAGGCGGACCAGGACAATTCGTGTTGGATGGCCATGGCCCCAGTATCCAATGCCCAGCATCCGATCTCCAGAATTACTTTCCTATCAGGCACTTTCCGCGACCTTCGGATCCGATTCCACCGTCCAGATCACGGATTCGTCATGTAACTTGGTCGCCAACGAAACCGGAGCCCCCCACAAAACGCACAGGTGCTGCAGCAAGGGTCGCGCGTCCCCTTCGTGCAAATCTCGACCATCGTGATGGTGGACCAACTCCAGGGTTTGACCGGGTTGAACGCCCATGTCCCCAATTTCGATCTGGGGACCGCCGCACCAGGAGTAACTGAGCAACAGATCCGCCTTGGCCTCCTGCCATGTTTTGCCCTTTGCGCCAAGTCCACGGAAGTAGGTGCTTCGACCTGCAAACTCCCCGTCCACCAGTTCATCGACCAGGGACAGATCGTTGTGGCGGCTGCGCAGGGAGAACAAGTCCATGCCCTCACGCTCTGCGTGGCGGAACAGCTCCAAACCCAATTTGTAAGGGTTCAGCACACCATCATCGCAGGCGGTGGCACCAGCGTGGCACTCGGCGAAGTCCACGATCTCGGAGTCGTGCAAGATGCCACCGGTCAGGATGCGACAGTGCCAATAACACGCCCAGCCCTCGTTGATGATCTTGGTTTGGCGCTGGGGTAGAAAGTAGTATGCCTCGTCGCGCACCACAGAGATCAGTTCGGACTGCCAGTCTTCAAGAGGGGCCCTTCGTTCCAGGAACCCGAGCACGTCAAATGGGGATTGTAGGGTCTCGGCTCCAGCCCACTTCTGGCGCTGGGGCAAGTAGGGGTCGAGCAAGCTATCCAAAGCCAACACCCGGTCCATGAACATTTCCACCACATCCTTGCCCTTGCACGCCGTGTGCAACGCAAATCGATCCGCATGGTCCTCCATGTGCGCAACCATGTCGCGGTCCGTAGCCTGGAACCAAACGTTGTTACGAAAGAAATCCGCGTGGCCGAATACGTGGGCCATGACGAGCTTCTGCTCCATCAGGGAATTGGTCTTGACCAGATAGGCCAGGGTCGGATCGCCGTTGATCACAAGTTCATAGATCTTCGAGAAGCCGAAGGCATAGCCTCTTTGCAGGCGCTCGAAGTCCATTCCAAAGCGCCAGGATGCGTAGCGCTTGGCAAAACCACCGTAGGCCGCCATGGCGTTCACATCGCAAGCCGCAAGGGCTTCAAAAGTCACATCAAAGAAATCCAGCCCCATGGACTTGGCCTGATCTTCGATGCGCTTCGCCCAATGCATGAGCGTGGGGCTCAACAAAATGCCATCCACCATTAGCGCCCCTTGTGCAAGAATTCACGGATGGCAGCTGGAACACCGTGACGGTTCTCCACATCCACACTGACCACATGTTCCGTTTCACCAAAGGCACGGTCCAAGTCGCCCTTGAACTGTCCAGAGCCATAAACGCTCTTCACCTGGCTGTAGGCAAATTGATTCACGTGGGGCAGGATGTGTTCTTCCAGCAACCGAATGCACTGCTTGGTATCACGCGCGCTCCAGTTGTCCCCATCGGAGTAATGGAATGGATAGATATTCCAGTGGGCCGGTGGATACTGATTTCGGATCAAGTCGCTGCACATCTCGTAGGCCGATGAAATTTTGGTGCCACCCGATTCGCGCAGATGAAAGAACGTGTCATGATCCACCAGCTTGGCTTCCGCGTCATGCACCATATAGACCACGTCCAGGTTTTCGTACTGACTTCGCAACCAGGTGTCGAGCCAAAAGGCCTGCAGACGCACCATGTCCTTTTGCTCCCGGCCCATGGAACCGGAAACGTCCATCATGTGGATCAAAACCGCCGAGGACTGGGGCTTGGGGTGGCTGCGTTCCGCGCGATAGCGGGCATCTGCTGGAATGGGAACCACGCGCGGATTGTCGGCATCCCACTTCCCCAACGCGATGGTACGTTTGAGGGCTTGGCGGAAAGTGCGCCGAAAGATGCGCAGAGAATTGGGCCCCTCCGGGCGCACGCCCGTATAGCGTCCACCCTCCACCATAAGCTGCTTATTGCCCCGGGGTTCGATGCACGGAAGTCCAAGTTCGCTACCCAGGAGTTCCGCCAACTCTTCGATTTCAACCTCCACCTCGAGGGCATGCTGCCCCGACTGGTCACCCGCCCCGCATGTGCCTTGGGCGCTGCCGCCCTCCTTGGAATCGCCTTGCCCCCCCGAACCGGACCCGCCCGCTTGATCCTGGTCCGAAGCTCCAAACCGCAGGCGCGGCAATTCGATCTGAGGCACGGGAATGGTGATCAACTTGTCGCCTTGGCGCCCCACCCAATCGCTGTTGCACAGGTACTTGCGCAGGTCCTGACGCAGTTTGCCGCGAACGATGTCGCGGAAACGTGCGCGGTCCCGGGCGATGCGATGGCGGGGAAGGGGCATAGGAAACCTAGGCGGCCAGATCCTCCGTCGCTTCGTCGTCTTGCGCACTCTGATTCAGCAGACCAGCGACCTCGCGCAGCACGCGGGTTGCGGAGTCCGGGTCGTAACCAAACTCCCCCACCAATCGATCTCGCACTGCTAGGATGCGCTTGTCGCTGTCCGGGTTGATCACATTGGTCTCCGACTCGATCAACTGAATGGACTCCTTCTCGTCTTCAAAACGCTTGGCTTGCAACGCCTTGTACAGACGTTCGTTGCGCTTGTAATCGAACAGTTGCCCCTTCTCCTGCAGGACTGCGATGTAACTCATGAGCTCATGGCGGAAGTCCTCGCGGCGAGCGGCGCCCACCCCCATCTTCTCTTCCACGCTGCGCATGAGGTCCTCGTCGGGAGCGCGAGGCTCGCCGCCCGGACCAACCACATCTTCCCGGGTGGCATAAGCCCGCAGGGAATCCAAGTAGCGCGAGCAAAGACCTTCCATGGCACGTTCATCCGAGGACAAGACCACGCGCACCTCCTCCTGAATGATGCCGTCGTACACGCCTTCGACCAGGTCGATGCAATGCAGGTATTGGCCCATGTCCTCCGCGCCCGCGGAGAGCGAGTGGTGCAAAAGGCCCTGCCGAATGGAATGGAGAACTTCGCGCGGTCCGGGCACGCTACCGGTTTGAACCAGGCAGATCGCTATGCGGTCTTGAACGTAGCGCGGACTGATTCCAAAGAGCCCCTCGCGTTTGGCCTCCGCCCGTACCTCGGCCGCCTGGGCAGGCTCGAATCCGGGCACGGGATCTCCGTTGTATAGGTCGGCCTTTTGCATCAGGCTCAAACCCTGGTGCGTGGGTTCCTCCAAACGCGTCAATACGGCCCACAGGGCGGCCATGCGCAGGGAGTGCGGTGCCAAACCGCGACCGGGCGTACCCGGATCTCCATAACGACGCCGGTAGATTTTGACCTCTCCGTCCACGGTCAGGTTGTAGGGCACGTCGATGCGAATGGTGCGATCGCGGAAGGCCTCCATCAGGTCGTTGCCCGCCAAGCGTTTGTATTCGGGTTCGTTGGTATGACCCAGGATGACCTCGTCGATGGAGCACTGTTGGAACTTCTTCGGTTTGATGGCACGCTCTTGGGTGGCCCCCAAGAGGTCGTACAGGAAAGCAACGTCCAACTTCAGGACTTCCACGAACTCCAACAGTCCACGATTGGCCACATGGAACTCCCCGTCGAAATTGAACGCGCGCGGATCCGAGTCGGACCCGTACTCCGCGATCTTGCGGTAGTTCAAATCCCCGGTCAGCTCTGTGGAGTCCTGGTTTTTTTCATCCTTGGGCTGGAAGGTACCGATACCGATGCGGCTGGCCTCATTGAATACGAAACGGCGCACGCGAACGTGTTCGATGATGCGTTGCCAATCACCGCTGTAGCGTTCCGCCAACAAGTCGTAGTAGTGCATGCTGAGCGGATCCAGTTGGCCCTCGATGACCAACTCGAATTCACCACCAAACTTAACATTGAGTTGCTCCTGCACTCGACTGCGCTGTTCGGCGGGAATCAGCAGCAGGGGATTCTGCCTCGTGGCGGAAGGAATCGTCTGTCCATCGATCTCCCACTCAAAGGTATAGATGCTGCCCGGCTCCGTTTTCGAGTAGGCCTCCAGGCCCCCCTTCAAGAGCCTCACGATGGTGCTCTTGGCCGATCCCACCGGACCATGTAGCAACAGTAAGCGCCGCTCGGGGCCCAAGTGCCTGGCACCTGCGCGCACCATGTCGACCAGGGCGTTCAAGGGTTCATTCAACCCGAAGATCCCATCGCGGCCGCTGCCCATGGGATCCTCAAAGAGCTTCCAGGAGTTTGAACCATCCGACAGGGTTTCGCGCCCATGGGATTCGATCATGTCTAGCAATCGCTGCCAGGCGTTGCGCGCGGGGCTAGGGTCCTTTTCTAGCAGCGTCATGTACTCTGCCAGGGTGCCACTCCAGCGCAGGCGTTCAAAGGTCTCTGGGCTGGATCCCTGGCCTGCCAGGTCGAAAAGGCTGTCGGATTGGGTCATATGTCACCGTCGCATTGGGGTTCATGGCTGAGGAGGGAGCCTTTTCCTGATCGACGAGATTGAGAAATTGCTTGAGGTGAGTCGCTGCTGTCAGGCCGACCGCGCGGGGCGGATAGTCCCGCGAAAGGTCCATGCGCGCCGCTCGTCCCATTGCAGGGAGCCTGCCCTGGCCAGCCATTTGCAAACAGCGGCTGCCCACTGGAGCCTCCCCCTTCGCCCAAACGCCGGTTTGCGCTATCCTGGTGCCGTGCAAATTCCCACCCCCATGCAATTCCACCCCATTATCTCCCTCGTTCTGGCCCTGTCCCCCCTGATCGGTGCCCCCGCCTGCTCCCAGCCCCAAGGCGCAGTCCAGGACAGCGACGCGCCCAAGGTCAAGACCCTGGCCAAGGTTGCCCCGAAGTACGACGGGGCCCGGGCGTGGAAGGACATGCAACACATCGTGGGCCTGGGACCCCGGCCTGCGGGTTCCCCCGCCCTCGAGCAACTGCGCCTGTTCCTGGAATCCGAATTGCGCAAGGCAAAATTGGACCCAAAGCGAGAGACCTTCGAGAGCACGGTTCCCACCACAACATTCACACCCGAGGGCAAACTCACCTTCACCAACCTGTACGCAGACCTGATATCGGATGTGGACCCCAAGGCTCCCATCGTCATGGTAGCGACGCACATGGACACGAAGTTCCTACAGAACTTCGTGGGTGCCAACGACGGGGGCTCATCCACGGCGGCCGTGCTCGAATTGGCGCGCGCGCTTTCCGCCTCCTCACCGCGCCCAGTGACCTATCGTTTCATTTTCTTCGATGGCGAGGAAGCGGTGCGCTTCACCTGGCTAGATCCCGACAACACCTACGGTTCCCGCCACCACGCCCACGAGTTCTCCAAGAAGGCCGACTTCGAACGCCTCAAGGCTGTGATTCTATTGGACCTGGTCGGCGACAAGGATCTGCGCTTGAGCCCCGACCAAAACTCCACCCCCTGGCTACGCAAGCTGTTCGACAAGGCCATCGTCAAAGCCGGTTACGGCAAGCACCTCGGCGCCCAATCCCAAAAGCTCAGCGACGATCACCTGCCCTTCAAAGCCCTCTCCATCCCCGTGCTAGACCTGATCGATTTCGAGTATGGTCCCTCCTTCAACAACTACTGGCACACAGCGGAAGATACGATCGACAAGTGCAGCGAAGAGAGCCTGAACGCCATCGGACAAATGACCCTGGCCGGACTGAAAGCCCTCAACGCACGCCTTGTTCCAGGGCCGCGTTGACCTCAACCCTGCAAGCTGCCTGGCCGTGCAATCGTCCGTGGTTGCCCCCCCCCGGCGGCAATTCCCTAACCCTCAGAGTTCCAACCCGACTCGAGAGTGCCTCGCACGCCCATCTGCCAACGGCCCAAATCCTGCGCTAAACAGTCCCTGCGAGCCTGAATTTGTTGGTTCCAGCCGGGTGATTTGCGACTGGGAGGTTGATGGGGCTAGATCTCCAACGGGATTGGAAGGGTCGTCGTCCCCAACTTCGGTGATGTGACCTTCAGTATGGGAGCGGCTCCCTGTTCCACTTGCAGAACCAGTCTCAAGCGTTTGGATCCGCCGGCTGTCGGCAATGCGCACCGAGCTTCTCCTTCCAACAATTCGAATGGTGGCCCATGTTTTTCGGGCGCCGTTGCACTTGCCAGATTGATCGCGCCATTGACCTGCCAATGAATGAAAGGTGTGCAATTGTGGTTTCCGGCTTGGCTATCATTCGTGACATCCACATCCAACACCCAAAGGCTGGCAGAAAGCCGTTTGACCGATTGCATGCGCACTCTAAGCTTCGGCCTCTGGGACTCAACGCTCGCCAAGGCACGTCCCCAGGCAACCGGTGAATACGTGTCCGGGCTCTCGCAAACCAACCCCACCGCTTGCTTGGCATACAATGCAAGCGATCCATCCTGGGGACCAGCTGCCACGCGCTGCGCCTTGGCTGGTAGGGTGATCAACCCCACGAAACGCCGCGTCTCCTGCAGGGATTTGGCCAATGCCCTGGTCTCGGGGGCAGACAATGGGGCACTGCCCGCATTGCGCCCATCGGGCAGCCACGGCGACCAACCAATCGGAAAATTGCTCTGCAAGCAGACCGCTTTGCGGCCAGCCCCAGGTTTCTTCTCCCGGATCCACCGGTCGGGGTCGGGCAAGGGGTAGATCACGATTTCGGGCTGCCCACGCTCCCCTTCGCCTTCGGCGAGTCGGAGTGCCCACCGCAGAATAGATTCTGCGGAAGCCGGGGTTTGTAAGTCGGCCACGACGGCCACCGCTGGTTGGTCGGTCAGGTGGGTGGCAAGATCCGTATCCCAGGGCAAAATGCGCAAAAGATGCAGGGTGCGTCCCTCACGACTCAACCCGTAGGACTGCAAAACAATCCGCCCGGGGTATTTGTCCCGTAGCGCCTGCAACGCGGCCTGCATGACTATGGTGTCGGGGTTATCGGAAAGGCGAGCAATAACGAGTTCTACCTCGGAGAGAGGCTTCGACGTGTCACTGCCCAAGTCGCCGGCCTGGGTCCCACCAGCGGATGGCCCCCCCCCCGACAACATGGCCATGGCCATGGCCAAGCCAACAAAAAAACACATCATAGGGAAAGCTCCTGCAAGCCCAGTTGCAATCCATTCAGTCCGAAACTCACGCCCAAGCGCGCGCCTTCGGGGGCGTGCAGCAACCAATTCACCGGTTCGCTGCGGGCACCAGGGCTCAGATCGGAAAATTCCGATCGCTCTGGACCGGCGATCAACTGCATGACCCCAGGCACCTGGACATTCAGCCACGCATCGCCATCCCGACCCGCTCCCCCCCAAAGCCCATGGGATTGTGGCTGCAACGGAATCGCTCCCATACAGCGTAAGCGCGCACTCACGCGACACAGTTCCCCTTCGCGCCGCACCGACACATCACAAAGTTCCAGGTACGGCAGATGCTCTACCAACTCGCCCACAAAAACGTCCAAGCCCTTTAGGGCAGTGGCCAATTCATCTTCGGGTGGATTCCAAAAGGTCCTGGGCTTCCAGCCTCCCACCAAATGGGTTTCACCCGAAGGCAAGACGACCGGGCGCCATTCGGCAAAACCCATACCTCCGCGTTCATTATCCAACCAGTAGGCCCAGCGCCTGGCGGACTCATCCATCGGTGGGCGAAAGTCCCATACATTCTGAGCAGTGGTTAGGGGCTGGAGCTCGGCTCCCGCATGATCGCCTCCCATCCCCCAAGGGGCGATCTCGACCGCCATGACGCCAGGCACCGAATAGCACCAATCGATAAAGGAGCCCTTCTCCACTCCCCCTCTTGCCTGCAATAGGGATTGCGCGGGAGCGTGGGTACGGCCAGTCGCCTTGCGGAAGGCCTGTGCCAAGTGTTGATACAAACCGGCTTCTGGGAGTTCTTCCCAGGGTGGGTTGGCGCTCGCTCCCGGGTAGGCCAATCCACCATGATTGCCCTGAAAGGACAGAACCAGCGCGTTTTGTCTGTTTAGGAGATACTGGCGAAGTGCGTGGGGCACCCCTTGGGTCCCCACGCATTGCTGCTTCCAACCTCCGCCAACACCGCGTCGAGAAACCAGGGGAAAGTGATGCTCAAGATCCGTGATCGGGCCCGCATCCCCTTCCGTGGCCCCCTCCGGAAGGATTGCATAGCGCGGTGTATCTCCTGCTTTGGCCCTGATCATGAAACGCGCATCCAGACTAGGGGTCCAGCTCCCTAGCTTGTCCTCCACCAACATCTGCAGCACCAGGCCATCACCATCCAGGTCGCGGCCCCCTCGCCCTTGTCCATTGTCCACCAACGCCAAGCCGTCGGCCGAAGCGCAGGGAACCAGCAAAAAACAAAGATCCGGTCGCAGGGTTTGCAAACCCTGGAGCAACCGGGATCCTGCGTGCAGCACCGCCTCCGTTCCTGCCACAGAACGGCCATCCAAACCGCCGACCAGCAACACTGTGCGCCTATTCCTCAATGGCTGGAGATCCAGGTCCCCGGCGCCGAATTCAATGGCCAGGGCACCACCCAAGGAATCAACCCAGTTCACATGGTCCCCGCCAAACTCCACCCACTGCCCGAGCAGTTCACGGACCTGCTCCAAATTGTGGTACACCGGTTCGGCAGCCATGAAGCCGGTGGCTTGCTCTTCTTGCTGGCCGACCTCAACGGGCTCGACAGCCTCTTGGGCAAAACCCAACGCAGAGCCAAGGCAGAAAACGCCTAGGGTCAGGGCCTGGCGGATTCGCCAGCCATTGATTGGATTTGTGGGTTTAGGTTCCATGCTGAAGACCCCAAGGCCCAAATTGCAGCTTCCTTGGATTCACATCGTCGCACATGGAGGTGGACTCAAGGGGCGTTGCTGTTTCTTAGCGATGGTCCCCATTTGGGGCAACTGGGTTACGCTGCGGGGAGGTGCAACGGATGGGGAAACGGGTGCTGCGAAAGCAATTGGCTTCGTGCGAACCGCTTCCCGTACATCCCTCCCAAACACAACCCGCCGTTCCATGACCACAAAAAAAAGGCCCCCGGTAAGAACCCAGGGCCCACAAGCCAATCAGCGCAAGGACCACCATCACCCCACAGGGCAAACAAAATCCTCCGGCTTCACAACGAGCAGCGACGACTCAAGCTTGTAAATCAACCGCTCCGCTGTGTTGCCCATAAGAAAACCAGGAATTCCCCCACGGCCCACGGTTCCCATGACACTCAAACACGGCTCGATCTTACGCTCGACCGCTAAGATCCCGGTGGACGGTGCTCCCAAAGCAATCATCACATGGGCCCGATCCCCCAAAGCTTCCACCCCAGACAATGCGCGCACAGCAATGCGGGCCTTTTCAGCTTCAGCATCGGTGCGGTCCTTGTACTCCGCATCCCCCATACGCGAAGCACTAACCTGAAGCTCGAATGGAATTTGCCAAGCGTGAACGATATACAGCTCCCGATTCTCAAGAGCAGCAAGGGATGCCGCAAGCTCCACCCCCCTATTGCCGACCTCACGCAAGTCGGTGGCCGCCAAAATTGGACCATCATCATGTTCATGGTTCGGATTCACGACCCACACGGGGCAGGGGCACTTGCGCACAAGCTTCATGCTGACACTGCCCATTTGCTGATCCATGCGGCGGGTGCGATTGCGCTTTGCAACCATGACCAGGTCGTAACCACCAGAAAGAACCCGGTGAATAAAAGCCAACCAGGGGGCTTCTTCAGATTCCACATACTGCGGATCTGTCAGGCCGCCTTCTTTGCACATTGCCTTCCACTCATCGACACCGGCATTGATATCAAAACTAGGAGCCGCGTCCTCCTCAGTGTCGCGCACATTGGAGTACAGGAACTGCAACTTGGCCCCGGTCTCATTGGACAGCCTTAGGGCCTGCAAGATGACCGAACGCGCACCTTCGGTGAGGCGTCCGGAGCGAGCGGAAAAATCGATACCGACGAGAATACTTTTGAACTGATTCATTTCACGAACCTATTGGGGTCAACGTAGTTGTCGGCCCCAAGAGTACTTGATTTTGAGTTCCCTCTCACCCCACATAGACGTGGATCAAGGCTGTCGGCTTTCCCCCCGATCACCCCAGTGCCATTTCCACTAAATGGGCCTGTTCGGCCAGGTGGCGGCTATGGGATCCGGTCGCGGTGCTGGAGTTTTCCGGGCGGCCGGCGTAATGAATCGGCACGTCCATATCGTAGAAGCGCTGCAATACGAAGGACCAGGGTCCCATATTGCGCGGTGTTTCCTGGACCCAAGTCACCGCGGGGTCGTTGTAGCTGGCTAGGGCATCTAGAATCGCCCGACGTGGGAAGGGATACAGCTGCTCCAGACGCAGGATTGCCACATCCTTGAGCCCTTGTGCGTTGCGATAATCGTTCAAATCGTTGTGAACCTTGCCACTGCAAATCAGAACGCGCCGCACCTGGTCGGGCTCCACGGTCTCGTCCAAGATGAGTTCCTTGAAACCGCCGCAGGTGAGATCTTCGATAGGGCTTGCCGCGCGTTTGTCGCGCAACAGGGACTTGGGCGTGAATACGATCAGGGGCCGGCGAACTTCCCGTAGGCTGTGGCGGCGCAGGAGGTGGAAGAACTGGGCCGCATTGGTGCAATTGGCCACAGTCATATTGCCTCCGGAGCAGAGCCCCAGATAGCGCTCGGGGCGCGCGCTGGAATGCTCAGGTCCTTGGCCATCGTAGCCGTGGGGCAGCAGCAAGACCAGGCCGGCCTTTTGTTTCCACTTGCTCTCTCCCGACGCGATGAACTGGTCCATCATGACCTGGGCACCGTTGGCGAAGTCACCGAACTGGGCCTCCCAGATCACCATGGTGTTCGGACGCGCCAGGGCATAACCGTATTCGAACCCCAACACAGCCTCTTCCGACAGCAGGGAGTTGTAAACCTCAAAAGTCGCGGCACCTTCGCCCAGATGCTGCAAGGGGATGTGTTCCGTGTCGCTCTTCTGATCGCGAATCAGCGCGTGCCGGTGGCTGAAGGTTCCCCGCCCCACATCCTGACCTGAAAGCCGAATGGGGACTCCATCCTGCGAGATGGTTCCAAAGGCCAAGGCCTCAGCGCAACCCCAATCCAAATCCTTCTCGCCCCGCACCATGCTCTCGCGACGACGCAATTGCCGCAGCAGGTTCGGATGGGTCACAAAGCCCTCGGGCACCGTATTCAAGGTGTCGATCAATTGAACCAAGCGATCCTTTTCACACCCGGTTTCCACCAACACATCGGCCGCATAGTCCGCTTCGTTGTCCACCGACATATCCAAGACTTCGGTCTTGACCAGTTGACGCTTGGGCTCCGCACGCTGCTCCTCAAGAGCGATGCGCATCTCCTCGTCCACGTCGGAGCTGATCTGCGCGGCTTCCATCTCGGTCAAGGTTCCACGACGTATCGACAGGCGCGTGTAGTTCACCCGCACCGTGCGCATCTTGGATATCTGCTGGTAGAGCAGCGGCTGGGTGTATGCCGGTTCGTCGCCCTCGTTGTGGCCCCATCGACGGTAGCAGACCATGTCGATAACCGCATCCGCGCCGAATTCGTGGCAGTAGTCCACGGCCACCCTGGATGACCTCAATACCGCTTCGGGGTAATCCCCGTTGGCGTGCATAATCGGAGCTTCCACTCCCTTGGCCACATCTGTGCAGAAGTGGGTGGAATGCAAGTCCATGGGACTGGCGGTGAAACCGATCTGGTTGTTGACGACCAGGTGCACGGTGCCCCCATTGCCAAAGGAACGCAACTCGGACATGTTGAAAGTCTCCGGCACGACTCCCTGGCCAGCGAATGCAGCATCCCCGTGGATCAACACGGCCAGCACCTTCTTGCGATCGGTATCCCCGATTTCATCCTGATAGGCACGGGTCATGCCACACACGACCGGATCCACGGCCTCGAGGTGGCTGGGATTGGCCGAAAGAATGACTTCAACATTCTTGCCTGATCGTGAAACAAATTTTCCCTTTTGACCAAGGTGGTATTTCACGTCGCCCGAGCCTTCCTCGGAAAGGGGCAACAGCACGGCTTCAAACTCGCGGAACACGTCCTGATAGGACTTGCCCATGATATTCACCAGCACGTTCAAGCGACCCCGGTGGGCCATGCCGATGACGACCTTCTCAACGCCATGGGAGGCGGCGCGCTCAAGGATCTCGGACAGTGCCGGGATCAGGGTATCGGCGCCCTCCAAGGAAAAGCGTTTGTTGCCCACGTAACGCGTGTGCAGGAATCGCTCGAAATTCTCTGCCCGGGAGATCATGCCTAGGATGCCCTTGCGATCGTCCTTTTCGAATTCAAAGTGATGCTCGGACTCTTCCACGCGCGACCGGATCCAAAGCTTGCGATTGCGATCGGTGATGTGCATGTACTCCACCGTCCAGCGCCGGCAATAGGCGCGACGCAGGTGGGTGAGGATCTCGCGCAGGGTCGCACGGGATTTGTCCCCGATACCACCGGAGTGGAAGGTGCGATCCAAGTCCCAAACCGTTAAGCCATAACTGGCCGGATCCAAGGACTCGAAGTACTCAGGCCTATAATGCAAGGGGTCCAGATCTGCGATCAGGTGACCACGGCTGCGATAGGCGCTGATCAGTTTCCAAATGGAAACCTGGGTCTCTTCCGGATCCCGATTCAATCCCAAGTCCATGCTAGGCTTGGCGGGGGTCCACGGAACGCGATAGGACTCGAAGATCTCCTCAAAGAAGCTGTCTGCGCCCTGGAGCAATTCGTCCACGCGCTTGAGCATCAGGCCCGATTCTGCTCCCTGCACCACCCGGTGATCATAGGTGCTGGTGATTGTCATCACGGGGCCAATGGCCATGTCCGCCAGAGCGGCTTTTGTAAGCCCCCCCATCTCGGGCGGCACACCGATGGAGCCTGCGGCGATGATCACACCCTGCCCCACCATCAAGCGCGGCACGCTCATGGAGGTTCCGAAGCCCCCCGGGTTGGTTAGACTGAAGGTCGTTCCCTTGAAATCCTCACCGGTCAACTTGCCCTGTCGACCGCGCTGGATGGCATCATCAAACACCCCATAAAAGTCCTTGAAGTTCAAAGCTTCCACGCTCTTCAGACTCGGGACCACCAACATTCGGCCCTTGGGTGTCGGCACGTCGATCGCGATGCCGATGTTCACGTGGGCCGGTGTGAAGCGGTGGCCCCTGCCTTCGACCTCCAGATAGGAGGATTGCACGGAAGGATACTCGGCCATGGCCTTCACCAGGGCAAAGGCGAGAATGTGTGTGAAGGAGGCCTTGCTGTAGGCTCGCACCATCAAGTGTTCGTTGAGCAAGGCCCGGTTCTCAGACAGTATTTTGGCCGAGATCGTGCGCACGGAAGTTGCTGTCGGGATCGACAGACTCGCTTCCATGTTGGAGACGATTTTTCCCGCGACTCCGCGGAGCGGTTCGAGCTCGCCTTCGCCCTGGGGAGCCGACGGCGCTGGGACGGGTCCGACAGGCTTGGGAGATGCTGCATCGGAAGGCAACCCCGATTTGCCTCCAGCCAGTGCAAATATCTCACGCCAGGTTTCTTCCACACTGGCGGGATCCCGCATCCACTGCTCGTAGATGTCCTGCACGTAGGCGGCGTTGACGCCGTAATCTTGTTCGAAATCGATGGGCATGATCTTGCGAGTGGCTCCTTTCCTGCCCGGGAAGACACAACCAAACAAAACGGGTTTGGGCGCCTGCCACGGAACGACCAGCAAGGAATGCGAATTCCTAAGCCGGGGAAGCCCCTATAGATTCGGAGCCTAACTGCCACAAGCCTATGGGACCAGCTACCAAGATGCTCTTCTCTGGCGAATACCAACTACGCAACGATGTTTGGCGCTAGCCCGGATGTTCCATGAACACTCACCCCAGGCTTCATGAAATGCCCGGGCTAGTTCATCAGTTTGTGGAGGCTGCTCTGCACGGTGCTGGAAGCTGTCGGAGAGAGCATGAGCTGGAACCAGCGGGACGCGCTGGCAGCGTCGCTTCCCTGGTTGGAAAGCAGAATGGACCCTTCCCGGTCCTGCCCTTCCCGGGCGGCTCCCAGGCGACCCTGCCAAACTGCACCGCCCGCCTGGGTAAGTCGTATGTCAAGCGGCCCCCCCCCCCTGCGGCCTCCACATTGCCCTCACCGGCCACGTCTTTGATCGTCACCAATCCGAGGGCACGCAGAAACACTTGGACGTTACTGCTCGAAACCTGTTCGCCCGCCGCGTTTTTCCAAATCTGGCGAGAGCCCTTTTCCCGGATCAAAACCAGGGGGGCGCCCCCGGCGGGCGCGGACACCTCGATGGCCTGCACCAGATCCGCATCCAGGCCGCACCAACGACTGTCGATCCAGGTCAACAGATTGCCGCGAATGGATTGACGGATGAAGTTGGGGGCGCGGAACACGTTGTCCGAATCGAAACGGCGAACATAAAACGCACGCCCACCGGGCGCCTTGTCGCCCTGCAAGAGATCCGCGAGCACCTTGCCCGTTTTGTCTTCCAAGCGAATGCGCACGCCCTTTTCCTGGGTCAGCCCATAGGTCGCGTGCGAAGCGGGGTCCTCGCTCAAGAGATCCATGGAATTTAAGGAGGCCAAACCGTTGACCAAGAAGGCCACCGCACGCTCCCGGGCGGGATAGCCGAAGTGGTTTGGCAGGCGATAGGTCCCGGCATCGTCAAGCTGAACGAGCAGGTCCGAATCGGACGCAAAAATGCCTTGCTCCCCTTGGTCCACCCGAATGGTTGTCACCTGTCCAGGAGCCCAGGGTTCGAACAGGGGCAGCACCTCACGCACGGCCTGGGCGCGGGGCCAAGTGATGCCATCCAAAGCCACCAGGGCCAGGAGAATGATCGCCAGAACGAGGTTGGTTCGAGATAGCCTCATGAGGTTTTGCGCTCCTTCCAGTTCCAAAGCAATCCAAGACCCAAAACCATGCCGATCGCGATCAGAAGCGGCCACGACATGGCACTCCAGCGGCGACGGCGGACTCGCGACTCCGCCAAGTCCGTCTGTTTGTTGCGCGCCCGCATTTCTTCCGAAGTGCGCGGAACACCAGCACCGTAAATGCCAGCTCCGCGCAGTTCTTCTTCGAGTAAATTGCGAATTGGCCGTTGTCGGGGTTCCTTGCTGCGCACGTCGATTAGATCATCGCTACGCGACAACCAATCCATCATGTTGTCCAAGAGACGCAAGTTGTCGGGGGTCGCCCCCGCCATCACCGGCCACAAATCTTGAGGCAAGGGATCGCGCAGCCAGTCCGCGTCCCCCATCAATACCACCCGCGAGTCCGCTTCCCCACTCAGGACGGCCTCATCGGTTTTTCCCACGGCCTGACCCCGATCGTGTCGTGTTGCATCAAAAGCCTCGGGGGCACCCCTGGAAAAGGGGCTGGAGAAGCGACCGGTCAACGTGGTGCCCAAGGTGTAGGACCGGCCCGTGCCACCCGCAGCCAAACTGCGCGTGTAGGCTTCGATTTCGCCCGCGTTGCCACTGGCCTCCAGGATCCAATCCACCAGGTAACTTTCCTCGGAGGAGCGCATAATATCCAGGCGGGTCATGCCCGCGGGCACCTCGCCCGGCCCAAAGACCTGGCTCCACCACAGATCGAGCGTGCCCGAGCGTCCGGTGGGCGGGAAGGTGCGCTCGAAGGCCTCGGGCCGCAGCTTGGGACAGCCCGGGTCGACGATGGGTTCCAAGCGTTTGGCCTTGGTGGGTTTGCCATCGGGCCCCAGGTCGGACACGATCCAATGTCTCTGCCCCGGCCAGGCCCGATCCCAAACGTGACCATCCATGATCGGTGCGCCCCAATGGGCGAGTGTGGCCTCGAGGCCTGAGCCCTTGAGCTCACGGCCCTCGACCACATGGGCGGCGGGCCCCACCGCATTGGAATGCACAGTGTCCAAACAGATTAGAGCCCGACCCCCTTTCTGAATGTATTGGTCCAACGCAAATGCGGCGCGCGGATGCCAATTCTGGGGTCGCAGAACCAAAACACCGTCCACGGAATCGGGGATAGACTCACCCGCTTCCAGGTTCGCTACGGGGACTTCCACAAGCTCCATGCGTTTCTCCAGGTGGGAGCGCAAAGCCTGGAACTGACCAAAGATCACACGTTCCGCATTGCCCTCCAATGGTTCCCCCATCCAAGCCCAACGCAGGGGTTTGTCGCGCAACAAGCGCTGGACCGCACCCGCAAAATCGACCTCAAGGGTCCAGGGGTTTAGCAAGGGCAGCACCTCGGTACGACTCTTGTAGCGCAGCACCAATCCCAGATACACCAGCTGGCGGGTCTGTTCCCCGCCACGCCCCGTGACCACGGGCAAGGGATCGATGCCATAGCTCTGGGCTTCATCCGCGGCGCTGGAAAGGACCGATGGATCCTGGGGGGCCAATCCCATATTGCCCCTGGCCAATCTTTGATAATCCTTGACCTGGGCCTCGACCCTCGCCTTGACCAGGGCCCACTCGCCGGATTGCACTTCGCCGGTGATGAAGGTCTTGACCTGCAAACGATCGTCCAAACGACCCAGGATGGCCTTGGCCCCGTCGGACACCTCGAACAGTTTGTCCTCGGAAAAGTCCTTGCGCAGATGCAAATGGCGTTGCGCCATGTGCAGGCTTTCACCCAATACGGCGAGCATGAGCACCAGGGTCAGCCAGGCTTGGAAGCGGCGGTTCTTGCGTGTTTCCATGGGTTTGCCCTACTGCAAGCGGCGCCGCTCGAGCAGCACCGTGTTCAATACCAGTCCGGTCGCGGTCAGAGCCACGAAGTAAACCACGTCACGCAGGTCCAAGACCCCGCGCGCAGCCGTATCCAAAAAGTGGGCTTGGGGCGAGGCTTGCTCCAATAGTGGCGCCAAGCTTGCCGGCAGGTACCCCACCAGCATGCGCAGCATCCAGAGACAGCCAAGAACCAAGCAGGAGACCAGGAAAGCCACCAATTGCTCCGACGTCAACGCGGAACAGCAAAGGGCCAGGGCCGTGTAGGCGGCGGCCAATCCGGCAGCCCCCAGGAACCCCAAAATCACAGTCGCTATATCCAGCTCGCCCAAACCCATGACCGTGATGGCGGTGGGCACCACGAGCAGCAGGATCAACATCAGGACAGCGCTCCAGGACGCCATGAACTTGCCCATGACGAGCTCCCAGGGGCGCAGCGGATAGGTCAGCAGAAGCTCCTCGGTTCCGCCCCTGCGTTCCTCCGCCCACGCCCCCATGGTCAAGGCTGGGATCAGCAACGCCAATGAAAGCGGCAACCAGGTGTACAAGGTCAACAGGCTGGCCCACCCCCCATCCCAAAGGCCGGGGAGCGGCGCCTGCCCCACGGGGTAGCCGATGAAGTAAAAGAGCGCGGCCTGCGTCAACACAAAGATCACGATCAGCACGTAGGCCAAGGGTGATTCGAAGGTGGCGCGTAGCTCGCGGCGGCAAACGATGGCGGCGCTCTTCATTGGGCTTCCTCCGTATCTTCGCTGGCTGCACCGATCACGAAGCTGGACTTGTCCCCGCCCCGGGTGTGGTGCAAGAAAACGTCTTCGAGCGTGGCGCTGGTGTGGCGCAACTCCACCATGCGCCAGCTTTCGCTTTGGGCCAAACCCGCGACGAGTTCCCCCGTTGCAAATCGATCTTGTACCTGAAGGTCATAGCGCACGCGCCCTTGGGCTCCGCGCACTTCACCCAGGAATGAATCCACCCCGGGTATCCCCAGCAAAGCCTGTTCGACTCCATCCACCGCCTGCAAAAGGGTCAGCGAGAGGCGTTCGCCCTGGCCCGCAGCCAACTCCAAGAGCCCTCCATCCGCCACAAGTTTCCCTCCGGCGATGATTAGGGCACGGCGGCAAACCTCGGACACCTCGGGAAGAATATGTGTGGATAGCAGGATGGTTTTGTCCCTCGACAGCTCCACGATCAGATCACGAATACGAACCAATTCGGCCGGGTCCAAACCGCTGGTGGGCTCGTCCAAAATCAGCACATCCGGATCTGAAATCAGCGCCTGGGCCAAACCCACGCGCTGCTTGTAACCCTTGGACAGACCCGCGATGCGACGCTTCGTGTAACCGTTCAAATCGCACCGATCGATGACCCGTTCCAAGTGATTGCGGCGCTGACCGGAGCCCAATCCACGCATGCGTCCCACGAAATCCAAGTAGCGATCCACGCGCATGCCGCGGTACAAGGGCGTGTGCTCCGGAAGGTATCCGATCTTGTTTTTGGCGGACAGACTGGATCCCAAGACCGGATCGCCCGCGATCTTCACTTGGCCCGCATCGGGAACCAGATAACCGGTGAGCATTTTCATGGTGGTACTCTTGCCCGCACCGTTGGGGCCCAAAAAGCCCACCACCTCACCGCGCTGAATGGAGAAACTCACATCCTGCACAGCTTTGACGTCGCCGTAAAACTTGCTCAGGCCATCGGCTTGAATCATGCAATCGGAGGAAATCGCTTCTGGTTTGGAAGCGGCGGGCTGGGTTTCACTCACGCTCAATGGGGGGCTCGCGGAAGAGGGGTTCGTAGATCAGGCTTCGGGGTCGACCTCGAAACGCTTGAGGAAGTCGTCGGTCTTTTCCACATCATCCAAGCGGGTGATCAAGGTGTCCATGGATTCCGCCCAGTGCAGGCGGCTCAGAACCCTGCGCAGGGTGTGGACCCATTTTAGACGCTTGAGGCCCAGAAGTTTCTCCTCCTTTCGAGTTCCCGACAATTCCAAGTCGATGGCGGGGAAGATGCGGCGATCGGCAAGTCGACGGGAGAGCACCAATTCCATGTTGCCTGTGCCCTTGAACTCCTCGAAGACGGCGGTGTCCATGCGGCTGCCGGTATACACCAGGGTGGTGCCCAGGATGGTCAGACTGCCCGCTTCAGTGGTATTGCGTGCGGAGCCGAACAGCTTGCGCGGACGCTCCATGGCACGGCTATCCAATCCACCGGACATGGTGCGTCCAGAAGAGGAATAATTGTTGTAAGCACGGGCCAAGCGGGTGATGGAATCCAGCAGCATGACCACGTCCTCCCCCATTTCGACCAAGCGCATGGCCCGGAACCAGGCGGCTTCTGCCACTTGGATGTGGTTCTTGTCGGTCTCGTCCGCAGTGGAGACATACAGCTGGCCGCGGGTCAAGGAGCGCTTCCAATCGGTGGCTTCTTCGGGGCGTTCATTGACTAAAACAACCATCAGGTGCACATCGGGGAAGCCTTCCTCGATGCCCTTGGCGAAGCTGCGCATGAGAGTGGTCTTGCCGCTGCGCGGCGGCGCCACAATCAACCCTCGCTGCCCACGCCCCACCGGAGCCAGGATGTCCATGATGCGCATGGAAACGTCCTTGGTCACATCCCCCACCGCATAGTGGAAGTCGGGATCGATGCTGGTCAGGTTCTTGAAAGGAGTGGTGCGGAGCCACTCCTTAGGCGGTTTGCCGTCAATGTCGGAGACGTCGACCAGTTGCTGCTTGTGCTTCTGCCCACGGGAAACGCGTCCCGTCACAAACATGCCGTCGCGCAGGCGCCACTTCTGAATCAGTTGCTTGGAAACAAATATCTCCCGCTTGGTGGGCAGGTAGCCATCCTCCTCCAGACGAAGAACTCCAATGTTACCCTTGCCGAGCACGAACATGCCAGTGGCCTCAGCCTTTCGTTTTTCGGTTGAGGCTTGGGCGCCTTCCTGACGCGCGGGCCGATCGGAGCGTTCCGATCTGCGCTGGGTGCGTTCACGGCCACCGCGACCGCCTCGGTCACGGCTGTTTTCACGTTCGCGGCCTGCGCGTCGGGAGCTGCGGCCTCGGCTCTCACTGGGGCGATCATCGCCCAGCTCCCGATCCCTGCGGGATCTGCGCTGGCGTCCCTCACGGCCGAGCGGGGGTCCCTCGGGATCCTCCGCATAATCAGGTTCCGGGCCACGGGGCTGGTTGCGGCGGGAGCGACCCCGTCCTCGATCCTCTTCAGCTTCCGTACCCTTGCCACCGCGACGACGCCGGGAACGGCCCCGGCGGCTGGAGCGGCCTTCGGCCTCTCCGCCACCCTGCTCATTCGACGGCTCAGAATCTTCTCTCTTGGCCCGCTGGCGCTTGGGTGCCTCATCGGCATCCGCGCCCTCAGGGCTGCCGGAATCAGCTTCGGCCTTCTTGGTCCTGCCACGCTTGGGACCCGGGTCCGCCCCAGGGCTTTCGGGGCCGGGCTCCTCGGACTTGGTTCGGCGGCGCCGAGTACTTGTCGTGGTGCTTTTGCGCCTGGCACGTTTCTTGAGGGCCTCCCCGGACTCTGAAACAGAGCCGAAGGGCAGGTCCTCGGGGGCACCGGGCGTACGAGTGGAATCTTTGGAAACCAAAAAAGCCTCTTGGAAAGGGGTCCTAGCGGATATCCGCAGGTCTGAAAACGGCGATTTGCCGGGGCCCGGGGCCCGCGATACACGGGTCGGGCAAGGTCGATCCTCCGCCAGTTGGGTGGATCATCGGCCTCAAGTACTCTTGAGACCGTGGTTGGGTGTGCCGGAGGTGGTCTTGATGTCCCCGATAGGGCCAATGCAAACGTGTGCATTCCCAATGGGAATAGCGTGCCGAACGGCCGTCCGACGTTCAAGCCCTTTATAGAGTCCCCATCAGGGGGATCCTGGGCTTCCCAGGCCGAAGCCCCATTCTAACAGGTTCCGAACGAACCACTCAAAAAAGATGGTCGGGGTGAGAGGATTTGAACCTCCGACCTCTGCGTTCCGAACACAGCGCTCTACCAAGCTGAGCCACACCCCGCCATTGGGAGGTAGGAAGTTAGGCCCGGGATCCCCCCCCGTCAATATCCAGACCGGAACATTGATAGAAATGTTGCCCCTTGGGCCATTGCGAGGCCCATTCTCCCGCATTGAGCATAGCTGAAGTCCCCCAGCCGCTGCGATCTCCCCAAAACGGACGGGGGGTTAGGGTCTGGCAATGTCGCAGGCACTTGTGAGGGTTCAACTGGAGATTGTTGTTTTTCAGGCGGCCTGCTAGGCAAGGGTTTCGAGGTTCGTCCCACAATTAAGAACGCGGGCAGCTGAGGTCCCCCGCAGCTGGAAATACACGCCCCCCCCCGATGCTTTGGTTCTTACGACCCAACAAACAAAGAGGGAAGCGTGCCGAACCAGCCTATCCCCGAGTCGCTCGACTCGGTACTACAACCATTCGATTCTTGTTTCTCGAGGGCGAGTTTTGCGAACTTCATGCTGCTCGTAATCGGCTGGATACTCTGCCGACGACGTCGATGGATCACCCGGGTGGTCTACGCCAGCGGAGGCTTGAGCTATGGGCATATCTCCGTCTTTATTGATTCTTCACTTCGGCTCCGTGGGACCCTGATCAACTAGGTCGGCGTTTGCTGAACCAGCTGATAGACCTCTTGCCTGAAACTGTTCAGGCCATGGTCGATGACACTCTCTGTCGACGATCGGGACCACGCATCTTTGGCATCTCCATGCACCACGATGGCACGGCGTCCTCGTACGGCACGGGAGCATCTGGGAAGTACAGCAATATTGCATGCGGTCACGCTTGGGTCGTGCTCACAA
>JAAETM010000784.1 GCA_024228395.1 bacterium
ACCCCTACTTTGAGGAGATGGGCATTCCCTGTCTCGATACAAAGTAACCTCAATCTGTCGAACCGCCGTGGTACGGACCCGTATGCCCGGTGGTGTGGGAGGGGAACCGGGGAGAATTGCTCCCCGGCCCCTATCCCGATTTCATCTATTTGTTTGCGTGGTCAACGCAGATCAAAGCGCACAAGGTTGCCTGCTGCGGTTGGCACCAGGAGGGTTTGACCATCTGGACTGATGGTCAGTTCCTGAGGTCCATAACCATATGTGGAGGCGGGGACAACGCCCAAGAGGCTATCGGTGTTGGTGTCGATTCGTGCGATCTCAGCGGTCGTATAATCGGCCACCAGCAATAGGCCTGAAGCGGAGATTGTGAGCGCTTGGAATTTCCCCCCGGGGTGGCCAGTGCCCGTGGGGATGGGCGTGTCGAGCGCAAGGGTCTGCGTATCCGCGACGACGACCTGCGGTCCCAGGTCAAATCCCGCGACATAGATCTTTCCATTGCGAATGGCAAAGTCTTGCGGGGATGGAAATGCGGAGGCCGTGGGGGATGTGCCCAGGATGACTTCTTGTGTCATTGCCGGGTGAGCCGGATCCAGGAGGATCAACTTGGCGGTAGAGCCTTGATAATTCTGGTGGTACGAAGTCGCGGGTAAGATCAGTTGATTGCCAAGGAAACCAAAGCGAGCCAGGCCTACAGCGGCACCCAGGTCTATGGTCCGGTTGGAATCCAAGGTGCGGCTCGCCACGTCGATGGCGAAGATGCGTCCTTCTGAAGTGCCCACCCAAACAGTGCTCTGGTCTGGGGAGACAGCCATGCCAAAAGGGAACGCCGTGCCGAATGTATTGCCCGGACGCACCGGGATCGCCAGGTGGGTTAGAACCGCATCCGTGGCATCAAAAATCGACACGGAGGAAGCGGAGCTATTGGTGACAAAACCAAGCGCCATGGAACCATTGGTATTGGTTGTGAATACGACCTCCTCGGGGGACTCTTGCACCTGGATCGTACCCTGGTGTTGAAGGGTCAAGGCGTCAAGCTTGAGCAATGTGCAACCTCCCTGGCCAGCGTACCCACCAAAGAGAGGAACGTATAAGTGGGCACCTCCCGGACTGAAAGCTGCGGTCCAAGGCCATGCTTGATTCGAGTTGCAGGCGGCGAAGGGGGAGAGGTTCGTGCTGTCCCGATGAATCAGCTTGGCACCCTGGGGAGCCAAGCCGCGGGTGACGGAATCCGACAGGCGGCGGGTCACCCGGGTGATCCGGCTGGGGGAGATGGACTGGGTGGGCACAGCCCACGCGGGGAACGCGCAGAAACCTAGCACCAGAATGGGGGCAGCAAGCAGCCGAAAAATAGGGGGGGTACACATGGCAATGTCCGTCACACGCGGATTGATTGGCATCCCATGCCGACCCAAGCATTTGGAGTCGGACGGGGTCGGATTGTTGATTTCCGGTTCAGGTCTTCTGGCTCTCGACTCAGACCCGAGGCTCTCCTTCCCATGCGATGCACAGTGGACTTGAGCCCCAGTCGTCGATTACAGCGGCGGGACCGCGGTGGATTTTCACCACCTTCCCTTGGCCGGAATAAACATTCTAGCCGGGCGCGTGCCATTATGGGGTGTGAACTTCGGGTTACTCTTGGTACTGGCGTGGATAGGGGAGTTGCTGATACATGGGCGTCCCATGTCCGCCCGGACCCCAATCCTGGGCATGCAGCCCTTCGGGTCCACCCGCTATTGGGTTATGATGGTTCATCCCCCCCCCCAAAAAAAAATACTCTCCGAGATATGCACCGATTCCAAGCTGTCGTCCTGTTCTTTGGACTCTTGACCTTGTTTTTGGGCCATGCGCCCGCGTCACCCTCCGTCATCGGAGGTACTTCGTGGGTCCAGGGCGATTCTGATGTTCTAAAGGAATTCAACAAGTACTTTCGCAAATACAAGGATCCAGTGGAACGCGTGGAAGCCATCCTGGCCCTGGAGGATGTAGAAAATCCCCAGGTCGTGAAGGTCCTTGTGAAGTTGATCAAGGACAAGGACTCCTCCGTTAGGCAAACGGCGATCAATGTCTTGGCCACCTTTGGAACACGCGCTCCGATCGACGCCTTGCTCTTGAGGCTTGCCGAGGAAAAGGACTCGGTGCTTCGAGCCGGCATTTTGGAAGCCATCGAGCTAGGCAAGTATCACCACGATGGTGTGGCCACCACCGAATGTTTGGCGGACAAGGACTGGCGCGTGCGGCGCGCGGCTTTGAAAGTGCTTGGCAACCTCAAGAATATGGAGCTCGTGCCGCTCATTGTTTCCTTGGCGCTGGACAAGGAAAATGGAGTCCGAACGGCGTGTTTGGACACCTTGGCCCAGATGGGGTCGAAAGAAGTGCTGCCCTTGGCCCAAGCCGCCCTTCTCGATGAAGTTTGGCAGGTGCGTTCCAGTGCCATCAACGCCCTGGGCAAGGTGCGCGATCTGGGTAGCATCCCGCTGTTGATTGCGACCATGGAAAACGAGCAAGGCCGCTTGATTGTGGACTTGTCCATGGCTCTGGACCAGTTGACGGGGCGTGGTCCGATCAAGAACCCAGCCACATGGAGGAGCTTTTGGGATACCTATGGGGATCGTTACAAACTGCCCACCGATGAAGCCTTGGCCAAACTGATCGCAAAACGGGAGGCCAATGCGGCCGCCTACAAAGTGAAGGAAGGAACCAGTTACCACGGTGTTGATACTCCGAGTCGGTCGATCCTATTTGTGATTGATGTCTCTGGTTCCATGGAGGATGAGGTCACTGAAAAGGAGCGTTTCAAGGACGGTAAGTATCCTTCGTACTCGCGAATAGACATCACCAAGACCGAGTTGGCGCGCACAATCTCGGGCCTCGAACCCTACGTAAAATTCAATATCCTCTCCTTTGCCACCGACGTGGAGCCCTGGAAGAAAGGACTGGTTTCAGCGAACGTGCTGAACAAGTCCAGCGCAGCAAGCTGGATCAAGAAGCTGGAACCTATTGGCGGCAACTCCAAACAGGAGTTGGCTGAAGTGGGTTTTGGCGCGACCGCTGCCATCGGCAAGGGCAAAACCAACACCTGGGGCGCCTTGGCCACTGCGCTGTCCATTCCGTTGGACCCCAACCAGAAGAAAAAGAAAAAGGACAAGTACAGCGTCGATGTGGACACCATCTTCTTCCTGTCCGATGGCCGACCCACCACGGGCTACTTCGTGAAGACCGAGGCTATTCTCAAGGGCATATTGGAGGCCAACGAGCTGCGCAAAGTGGTCATTCACACCATTGCTATCGGTGAGTTTGACAAGCAGTTCATGCAACGGCTCGCCACTGGATCGGGCGGGGTGTTCGTTGACCTTGGAAGGTAGCCGCTGAATGGCGAACTCCTGGGAGGACCCCGGTCTGAGCTCAAACCGCGAAGGGCGCTTGAAATCACCCGGGCGAAGGTTCGGGTGATTTCGTTTGCTTGTCGCTAATTGGGTTGCTGGTGGCACTTTGGCGATGAGTTCTGCGTCGTCCGTGGCCTGGGCGATGTCCTTTCGTGCTTCACTTGTCCCGTATACTGTATCGCCTAGCACCCGATCCACATCCCGCTCAGCTGATTCTCCAGCTTGCTCAACGAGGCTTCCTGCACCTTCCGCATCGTGGCTATTGCCAGCGATCACATAGGTTGCAAGCACCACACCGCTCTCCGCGTCCACTGCGATTGAGGCCTTGTGACCGTCGAAGCGCTTTGAGCTGCTCTTTCTACCGTGCCGCATCTCCGGGTCGGTAACCGACACGATCCGATCGCGTGCTGTACCCTTGC
>JAAETM010000785.1 GCA_024228395.1 bacterium
CCCTGGCATCCAGGGAGAACCAGGCCTCGACCCCCTCCTGTTCCACCAGCTTGGCCACCTCTTCCACCAGCCGTTGGCTTTCCGGGTGCAACTCTGCGCTGACCTTGTGTACAAACAGGGCAATGGGGACACCCCAGGTACGCTGACGTGAGACGCACCAGTCGGGACGACCCTCCACCATACCCTCGATCCGGGCCTTGCCCCAGTCCGGCATCCAGTGCACCGCGTTGATCTCGCGCAGGGCGGATTCACGCAGTCCGTTCTTCTCCATACTGATAAACCACTGCGGGGTGGCACGGAAGATGATGGGGGTCTTATGCCGCCAGCAGTGAGGATAGCTGTGGGAGAAGCGCGCCTCTTTTACTAGCGCACCCTTGGCCTTCAGCACCTCGATCACCTTCTCGTTGGCGGTGAATACATGTTCACCGGCAAACACCCCGGTACCTTCCACACGCCAGCGATTGCCACAAACCGGGTTATCCACCGGCAGGCCGTAACGCTGGCCGACGATGTAATCGTCCGGGCCGGGTCCAGGTGCCGCGCGCACCGCGCCGGTCCCCCC
>JAAETM010000786.1 GCA_024228395.1 bacterium
AGCAGCGTGCGCCAGGCAAAGCTGGCAAAGGATAAAGAGATGAAAGTTCTCTACGGGGAAAGGTTTAGCCAACCGCCCCGGCCCCGAGTGATGCGCAGGTACTCGTGAGGGTGCAGGTGAAGCGTTCACAGGGGAGACCATGGGCTGGGTATTGAGCGGCGAAATGGGTCGAACTTCGAGGTGCCGATCTCCTTCTGCTGAAGAGAAGGCAACATCATTTCATGCGTTATTGGCCAGTGTGGAATGGACCTTGCGCCGTCGTAGACCCCATGCACGTGGAGACGTCCTTTGACCGGAACCTGGGAGGTCTCATTCACGCCCGGACAGGCCCGGGCCGGTTCATGAAGGCATAAACCGAACGATGAACATGTACGTGGATGAGAAGTCGGACAGCGTTATAGTACTGATGAAGCCATCGAACAAAGAGGGCTTGCCCTCGGCGGAGACGGTGGAGGGAAGGACGCTGCCTGAGGGGAACAGCGATCAGGAGACCGCGGTCCGGACACAGAGCCGGGTAGCCGCGTCGAACGATCTGATGGCTGTGCGTAGAGCAAGACAACGGGATGCGGCCACGAAGTGCCTGATGTGTTCTGATCCTGTGTAGTAGTTTTGCTCTGGGTTATTACCCGAAGGAGGAGCCCAGTGCGTTAGTAGCGCACGCTGGGATCTGTGCGGGGGGTGCCGGGCAACCGGTATCCCTACCGCGACCGCTCGATTTTTTAGCGCGTACCAACGCCACGGAAAGCAAAATTTCACTATGACGACTAGAACAGAACGATTCTTTGCGTGGGTTTGG
>JAAETM010000787.1 GCA_024228395.1 bacterium
AGCCTTGGAGGAATTTCTCCTGGATGCGCCTGATGACCATCAACTGGCGATATTCCTCAGGGAGCATTTGGACCGCGAACGCTGCCCAATAACGCTACATGCGGCCTGAGGCTCCCCACTCAAACCCTGCACTCTCAAGTAACCAAGTGCCGCCAAAATACGGAGGCCGCTCGCTGCAGTCGGCCCCATCAAGAACGTCCCTGCTGGAATTTGCACCATGATAGGTACCGGCGGAGCGACCGGCGAAAACGTGACACTCAAACCATTCGAAAAGTTTGAAGTCCCTATTGCCGATGGCCTTGGATTGCAGAAGAGCGTTGTGAGTAGCGCATACAACCGGGCATCCCAGAAGGACTTGGACGCCCTGAATGGGCGCTCTCTCAGTGATTGGACCTTTGTCTCGGCCCTCATCGATGGGAAAGGATTTGCGGGTCACACTTGCGTAGTGGCCATGGGGATCACTCTCAAAGGAGGCAAGCACATCCTTGGAGTACGCGAAGGTGCGTCTGAGAACGCCGAGATCGTGACCGACTTGCTGAACGATTTGCGCGAGCGTGGACTGAATACGAGCGAGAAGGCTCTTATTGGACTCGATGGCTCCAAGGCCCTGGCTAAAGGAGTGAGCAACATCTTCGGCGAACGCGGGGTCATCCAGCGTGCTTTCCTATCTTCCGAAGCAGTGGCAAGCACAAGGCCGTCGGCGCATGCGTGCCGCATGGGCCATGTCGGAATACGAAGATGCGAAGAACGCACTGACAAGGGTACTGGAATGGCTGCAGGGACAGAATGAACCAGCAGTGGCAAGCCTTCGTGAAGGTTCCGAGTAGGCATTGACCGTGCACAAACTCGGAGTCACAGGCGCGCGCCGTAAGACGCTGCAGACCACCAATCCAATCGAGTCGGCATTTGATACCGTTGGCAGATTCTCGGGCCGCGTGAAGCGCTGGAATGGCGCAAAGACGGTCATGCGCTGGGTCGGCTCTGGACTCATCCAGGCCGAGAAACAATTCCGACGAGCGAAGGGATACCAGACCATTCCTGACATCGTTTCCGCACTCACCTCAGGTCCCTTGCAAGATTGCCAAGACGTGGCATGATCTATTCCCTGCTCCCTTCGAATCTAACAAAGGGACGGACACCCTCCTATGGCGTGGGCGCACTTACATATCCGTTTGTGACCGGCGACCTTGGCGCAACCACCGCAGAGGATGCCTTCTCTTTGTTCGAATTGGCGGGTGGTGGGGGACGGCCTGGGGGTCTTGATTTCTAGTGCTAGGGTGCCCACAGGGGGCACCTGGACATCATTAAGTCTCGGGATGAGAATCTTGGCTCAGGTTGTGGATGACGCCAGGTTGTTTCGGTTGGTGCTTTGTGGTCAGTAGTTGTATGATGTGCGTAGGCTGTGCAGGATCCTTACTCCATGTCGGTTTAAAATGAATCGACGTCCTGCGCGATCAGCCATTCGGTATCTCAACAGCACTATCTTCGACATGCTACGATCCAAATTAGTCTTTACTGGGGTTACACTAGCCTTAGTTTGTGGGGCTTCTGCCCAAACTGGTACGAGCCTATTTGCGGCTACCAATAGCTCAATCAGCCCGCTCACTTCAGCCTTTGGCAGTGGTGTGCCGAATGTTATAGGTTGCTTCCTCGCAGGCACAGAAGCGTCTGCGGGTATGACTCCTGGTAGCTCGCAATCAGTTGCTGGAATGGTACTGATTCCTGCGGGCACGTTTAGCATGGGGTCAGATGCGACGACCGAACTTCCGTACAACAACAACTTAAACCAACAGCCAGTCCACGACGTGACCATCAGTCAGGACTTCTGGATGGGAGAACATGAGGTGACGCAGGCGGAGTACAGCGCCTTGATGGGGTCCAACCCCTCAGCCTTCTCCGGCTCGAATCTACCTGTGGAGCAGGTGAGTTGGAGTGATGCTGTGGCCTACTGCACAGCTCTGACTGAGCAGGAGATGGCCCTCGGAAACCTGCCCCCAGGGTATGAGTATCGCCTGCCGACAGAGGCAGAGTGGGAGTACGCATGCCGCGCAGGAGCGGCGACTGAATTTGCATTTGGTGCAGAACTCAATTGTGCAGGCGCGCGTTTTGATTACAGCTTGCACAGCGACAGTTCGTGTGGGA
This sequence comes from bacterium, assembly GCA_024228395.1. Lineage (GTDB taxonomy): Bacteria > Planctomycetota > UBA1135 > UBA1135 > NORP259. The sequence goes on from JAAETM010000787.1 coordinate 2,143, forward strand.
TAAGCAGTGCCGCCGGAACGATTGACGTCGGAAGCTATTCACCCAATGCGTTTGGGTTGTATGACATGCACGGCAACGTTTTTGAGTGGTGCCTTGACGCCTATTCCTCCTATAGCTCGGTCGCAGTTTCAGATCCGTTTGTGCCGGGTGGCTTGGGCAGGGTATTCCGTGGCGGCAGCTGGGCCCACAGCTCCGACGTTTGCCGGTCCGCGGCTCGGTTCGTCAGCAGTCCAGGCAACGCGAACGACCGCGTTGGGTTCCGGGTTGTCTTGGCCTCAGATTACCCGCAGCGGATTGCGGGCATGGTGTTGATCCCTGGGGGCACGTTTACAATGGGGTCAGATGCGGCGGACGTACCTCCGTACAACAACAGCTTAGAGCAACAGCCAGTCCACGAGGTAACAATCAGCCAGGACTTCTGGATGGGCGAGCATGAGGTGACGCAGGCAGAGTACAGCGCTCTGATGGGGTCCAACCCCTCAGGCTTCTTCGGCGCGAACCTGCCTGTGGAGAAGGTGAGTTGGGACGACGCTGTTGCCTACTGCACAGCTCTGACAGCACAGGAGTTGGCCCTTGGAAACCTGCCGACAGGATCTGAGTACCGCCTGCCGACAGAGGCAGAATGGGAGTATGCATGTCGCGCAGGAAAGACGACTGAATTTAATGTGGGTGCAGAACTCTTTTGTGAAGACGCACGCTTTGACTACAGCTTGCACAGCGACAGTTCTTGTGGGATAAACAGTGCCGCTGGAACGATTGACGTCGGGAGCTATCCAGTCAATGGATATGGGTTGTATGATATGCACGGCAACGTTATGGAGTGGTGCCTTGACACCTACTCTCCCTACAGCGCGGAAGCAGTCATAGATCCGCTTGTGACCGACGGCTCAGGTCGAGTCTTCCGTGGTGGCAGCTGGGCCCACAGCTCTGATGTTTGTCGTTCCGCGGCCCGGTTCACCGTGATTTCCAGTAACTCGAACGACCGCGTTGGGTTCAGGGTTGTCTTGGCCCTAGTTTCTCCCCCCCAGACGGTTTCGGGCATGGTGTTGATTCCTGCGGGCACATTTAATATGGGGTCGAATGCCTCGTACTGCTATCCGTACTACAACAGCTCACGCCAAAAGCCAGTTCACGAAGTAACGATTAGCCAGGACTTCTGGATGGGCGAGCACGAGGTGACGCAGGCGGAGTACAGCGCTCTGATTGGGTCAAACCCCTCATGCTTCTCCGGCGTGAATCTACCTGTAGAGCGGGTGAGTTGGAACGACGCAGTAGCTTACTGCACAGCTCTGACTGCCCAGGAGATGGCCCTTGGAAACCTGCCGACAGGTTACGAGTACCGCTTGCCGACGGAAGCTGAGTGGGAGTATGCCTGCCGCGCAGGAACGACGACTGAGTTCAACGTAGGGGATGACCTGCAGTGTGCAGATGCGCGTTTTTGGTATAGCAATCACGGTTTCAATTGGTGCGGGATAAGCTGTGCCGCCCAAACGATCGACGTCGGAAGCTATGCAGCCAATGCATTTGGGTTGTATGACATGCACGGCAACGTTTCGGAGTGGTGCCTTGACACTTTCTCTTATTATAGCGCAGGCGCAGTCACAGATCCGCTTGTAACCGGCGGTTGGGGCCAGATTGTCCGTGGCGGCAGCGCGAGAAGCAACTCCGCACATTGCCGGTCCGCGTTCCGGCGCCGCAAGAGTGCTCAAAGGTCGAGCTCTGGTATAGGATTCCGGGCTGTCTTGGCTCCAGTTCTCGTGCCCTAGTCAGGTCAAAAATCAGCAGCCGGGACGGATTCGACAAGACGTTTGACGTTTCGTTGGGTGGACTGGCCGTGTGGGCGGTAAGGCTCAAATGGGCAGCGTTTCTTGATGACTGCGCAATGAAAAGGCCCCGCCCTGAACGTTGAGTTCAGGGCGGGGCCTTTGTGGGTGCCTGGCATGATGATTGACTCGAAGATGAAAGTTCTTCCGGGACCTTGCCACAGGGACCGAAGGGAAGCGCAAGGGCGGAACCGCGAGGGACCGTCTGAAGGAAGCGTGAAACGACGTTGCGAGTTGACGTACAGAAGCGAGTTATTGTCAAATGTTGTGAATGGATAATCTGGGATGGTCACGCAGCGACCTTGATGCCGTCCTTGAATTGGACTCCCTGGATAACGTCTCCAAGGAATTCAGGTCCATCGAGTTTCCGCCACCTATGCTCGGCGGCTTGAGCGTAACCGTTCACGGGGAGGCAAGGGCGCCTGGAGGCCTGCCAAGGCCGTTCTTGGGGACAATTCGGAGGTTTGGAAGCCTGGATTTAGGCTCGGACGATCACCCCAACCCCACATGACTGCCTTCCTGAGGCCGAGAAGGGGGTGCACCCCCGTGAACGGGTACGCTTGAGCTAGTTTGAAGACCATGGTGAGGCTGGCAATGCGTGAGCCGGCTCCCTTGGTTCGCTTTGTACGTAGACGCACCGTCGCAAAGGTGGATTCAATCGGGTTTGTCGTTCGGATATGCTTCCATGTCGCGGCAGGGAAGCTGTAAAAGGCCAGCATGTCGTCCCTGTTCTTGGCAAGGCAAGTCGCGGCCCGGGGATAC
>JAAETM010000788.1 GCA_024228395.1 bacterium
CACCCACAAACCCCAAGAATGAGGGCCAGCAGGGCAAGCAGAACGAGGTCCGGAAGGGGGGGGATGGCGGCCAAAGTGGACATGGGCGTCAGGGTACCAACCATGGCCCCCCCTGACCCATTTTTTTTGCCCTTGCGGTCGTCCCCTGCCCAGCCTGGGGCCGAACATTTGCCGTGCCCCCCCCATCCACCCTATGCTCGCCCCATGATTCGGACCCTCAGTCTCACCATCGTGGCCCTGCTCCTTGTGGCAGGCTATTTCCTACCAAGCGCCGACGGCCTGCGCATGGCCGCCTTCCAAAGTGGATCCCAGATGGATTCCCCGCTGGTCACGATCGGGGGTCCTGGCTGGCAGGGGGCCTTGGACAAGGGAGACCGCGTGCGCCTGGCCTCCGGGGTTGAGGGCGTCATCGGTCAGCGAAAGGCCGACAGCATCTGGCTCGAGCGAGACGATGGGGCGGACTTCGAAGGGCCTGGCTTGAACCAAGACCAGTTGGTCAGCTTCCTGTCTTCCAGCCGGACCCTGACCGAGGTTCTCACCGGCGGCGCGGGACTCGTATGGCTGGAACTGGACGGAAAGAAACAAGCGCTCATCCAAATCGGTGCCGTGCAGCTCTCGTCCCCCACGGTCGAAACCGGACTCAGCGAAGCGGAGGGCAACCTTGATGCCCGCCGTTCCGTCATCCGCAAAATGCGCTCCGCCCTATCGGGAGACGATGTCCACATCTCCGACGACGCCCTGGATACCCCCCCCGACGGGGCCATCGAACTCTCTATCGCAAGCGAAGATGGAGTCCAGACACGCATCACTGCGCGCACCGCACAAGGGATCACCTACGCATGCGAGGCGCAAGGCCAGGCCCCCTCCCTGCTTTCCCTTCTACCTCCCCTGATCGCAATCATCCTGGCGATTCTATTCCGCCGCCCCGTGATCTCCCTGTTCGCCGGCGTGCTCGGCGGCTCCTGGCTGGTGCAATACCTATCCGG
>JAAETM010000789.1 GCA_024228395.1 bacterium
AGTCCGACCTGTCGTCATCCATCGCAAGACGAGTCTCGGTAGCCAGAGTGAGAGCGGCAGCCGCTTCATCGAGCGGATGCAGACCGCTTCGGCAACGCTGCGCCAAAAAGGCCGAAGCCTCAACGACTTCATCGTCAACGTTGCTCATGGGGTGCTTGGGGACAAGCCATCGCCGAAGTTGCTCGGATCGGATCGGGTCAGCGCAGGCCAGCATCGCCGATCGCCATTGATTGGACAGCCCCCCAATGGGCTAGAATCCACATTCACCCCCCTGAACGGTTACCTATCGATCGGTTCTCCAGGCGGGTTAGCGTTGATTAGTTTGCCCAACTCTTCATCATCTGTGTGCAGTGCAAGATAACGTTTCCAAGCTCCCACGGCCGCAGCGCGCCCTCCCTCATCTAAAGTGCACAACTCCTTTCCCGCAAAGATGATCGACCCGCGATCGGTGGGATGCTGATGCAAACACCGCATTAGATAGGGCCGCAGGGCTTTCAGGCGTACAAGATGATTGCGCGCCAAGGCGGGCTTGTCCTTGCTGTGCCTCTCGAGCGGTTCTACTTCCAGGTATGGATCTAGAAGGCGTGTGCGAAAGAGCAGATTGTAGACTAGAAAGTGATCCGCATTGGGATGGTCGGCAGCGAGCCTAGGGGTTATACCATCGCGTGGCTCTGGCTCCCACGCAAAGCGCTGTCCCCACCGCAATACGCCGCCCATGAAAGGGATCACCAACAACAGCAGCGTAACGCCTAGGGATGCGACCCGGGCGCGGGTCTGGGCTAGGCCGCGTAAAGGACACACTGTGGCCAAGAGCAGAAGTACGGCCACTCCTGTGCCTGCCAGCAAAGCCCATCTACTCCAGTCTAAAGGTCCCTTGATGCGATCCTCCCAGGCTGCTGTCCAGGCCACGTAGATGCACGCCAGGCTTCCGAATCCTACGAAGGATCGCTTCCGCCCAGTCTCTAAGAGACCGAGCCAGCGGTCGATCATGAAAGCTGCGTAGGGTAGCAATGGCACCAGATACAAGAGGTGGAATCGGGCACCAATGGTGCCCTTGTAAACCAGCAGAACAAATGTAGGTACGCACACGGCGAGGGGTAGCAGCGCTCTTTCAAGTGCCAGTCCCGAACTTTGTTCTGTACGCTCTTGCAAGGCTCGAAACCCGTCACGCACGGCCATGATCGGGGCAGCGATAAGGGCGGGGGCCAATAGGCCAGCGATCGGCCAAATTGAAAAGTCGGTAAACGGATACAAAGTGTCGTACCAGTCCGCAGTCATGAACTGTTTGACTTCAGTCCCGTACCCGATGGTCAACTTTCTAGCAGCCTCCCAAACTGAATCAACGATGCCGAAGTCCGTCCGAAGGGAGTCTACGCCGGAGAACAACACAATCTGTGCGATCCCCATCCAGAGTAGGGACGGCACCAGGGGAAGGACAACCAACATGAACAGGCGGGTTGGGCTCAACCGAGTAGGTTTGCGCAGCCCCATTCGCCCAAGACCCCAAACCAGCACGAGAGTGACGCAGTAGGCTATCCAAACCAGAATACCCTTGCCCAAATAGGTAAACAGGATCAGGGCGGGCCACAGCGCAACGCGCAGGCGCAAGGGCTTGTCCTCATTATCTGGATACAAATCGGACAGCATTAGCAACAACAAGGGAATGATCAAGGATTCTGAAAATTCCCCGCGCACATTGTTGTAGAGCACCAATCCTAAGGCCGCCATGCTCAGACTAGCAAACCAGGCGCTGCGTGATCCAAACATCCGCAGGCTCACGCGCTGGGCCAATACAATGCTGAACAGTCCCAGTAGCACGGGTACCGTGCGCAGCCCCAACTTGCTGGTCTCTCCAAACAACCAGGCGGGCAGGGCTTGCAGCCAAAACCACAAGGGGGTGATTCCGTTGGAGATGGCCAACGGTGTTTCGAAGAGCAGCCCACGGGGGGACTCCGATATGGAGGCCTTAGCCAAGCCGACCCCCATCACCGAAATCTCATCAGCGACCACGGGCATTTGTTGTAGTGCTATCCAGCGCAGGCCCAGGCCCATGACAAGCGGCACAATCAAGGCGAACCACCGCATGCTCGTCTGTGAAGCATGAAGAGGAGGATCGATGGAGGTCGTCTTGAAATCCAAAAACATCATGGGGAAGACTGAAGTGGGCAGGCAAGCGGGGACGGCAACTATACCTCGAAGGATGATACAGCAGCAACAGACTCCGATGCCTCCTCGGAGAAAGGGACCATTTCGAGGGAGCTGTGAGGCGAAATGTGATGTTGCGGTAGAGCCGTCCCGGTCAATTTCGCTTTCTGGCTGCGTCGGCGTAGAGCCTGGCGCCAGAGGCGGGTGACTTGGTCGCGACAAAAGGCCATCGATCCGCTGTTGCCTGGGACTCCGTAGTATTGATAGTGACCTTGCAAAACTCGTCCGAGCCACGCACCGGTCACTGGGACTGGGGCGTGCATCCGTTTCCGGATCTGCACTTTGAGCAATGTTAGTTTGGACACCATCGTCTTCCTACGCGTCTTGCGGCCCACTTTGAATCTTCCGGCCCTCGTCTTCCCACAGAAATGCGGCGTTGTTTACTTTTGGCGTAAAGAAATCGAAGGTCTAGGGTTTACCCTTGCCACGTCGTTGGCGATCTTCAGACGCAAAGCGTTCGAAGTGGAGAAGACGCGTCTTCTCCGGATGCAATTCAAGATGGAAGTTTGCGAGCCGCACTTTCAGTGCAGCAAGAAACTTGTCCGTGTCGTCGCGGCATTGAAAGCAAATTGCAAAGTCATCGACGTAGCGCACGATGAGGACTTCACCGCGTGCTGTCGTCTCTCTCCACTCTTTCACCCACAGGTCGAGCACGTAGTGCATGTAGATATTTGCGCAGGGGGCTGATTCTCCCTCCTTGCGGCGTTCCACTTTGCGCCTTCGTCTTCTTCCCGTCTTCAAGCACGCCTGCGTTTAGCCACTTCTTAATGTGACTCGATACGCGCTTGTCGCCACTCCGGCGCTCGACGAAGTTCATTAGACCATCGTGGTCAATGGCATCAAAGAAGCCACGAATGTCCGCGTCGAGCACCCAACTCACCTTATTCGCTGCGATGCCGACCGAGCCGCAGCTCGATCTTTGTTCGCAAGCTTCATAGGTACGCAGCAATCGTCCGACTTCTCCTGTTCGTGGGTCAATGGATTACTCCTAGCCCACACTTTTTGCGAAGGCCATAGGTGATGCGTGATCAACGCGCCGCGATCTTCGAGAATCAGGTTCTAACCAGTTGAAACAAGCAAATCACAAGCACGCTGTATGTTGAAGTCTACCCCACAGTCAGTCCTCTTCGAAGGCCAATTTTCTAACCCCGTTGCAGTGGCATTTGACTCTGGATCCCTAACCTCGGATGTTGGCGTCATTCTGCTGGCGGCAGCTGACAAGAAACTCAGATTGACTGAGTCCCTGAGTGCGTGGTTTGAGTGGGGAGCCTCAGGCCGCATGTAGCGTTATTGGGCAGCGTTCGCGGTCCAAATACTCCCTAAGGAATATCGCCAGTTGATGGTCATCAGGCGCATCCAGGAGAAATTCCTCCAAGGCTCCGCGTAGGGTATGAGCTACGACAGCCTCTGAGGGAGGGGCCGCAGGTTTCATCGTGCGCATCCAGCTTCGGAAGTTAGTCCA
>JAAETM010000790.1 GCA_024228395.1 bacterium
AGTCCGACCTGTCGTCATCCATCGCAAGACGAGTCTCGGTAGCCAGAGTGAGAGCGGCAGCCGCTTCATCGAGCGGATGCAGACCGCTTCGGCAACGCTGCGCCAAAAAGGCCGAAGCCTCAACGACTTCATCGTCAACGTCGCTCATGCGGTGCTTGGGGACAAGCCATCGCCGAAGTTGCTCGGATAGGATCGGGTCAGCGCAGGCCAGCATCGCCGATCGCCATTGATTGGACCCCCCCCCAATGGGCTAGAATCCACATTCACCCCCCTGAACGGTTACTTCCGCTCGGGTCCACAACACACTTACAGGATGCTCGCTTGTGTGATTCTCGAAGTGCCGCTTACTCTTGAAGGAACGGAGAGCAGGGATCAATTTCTCGATAGCTCCAACAGTAGCTTCAATGAGGACAACCCTATGAAGAAGCGAGTACTACGGATCCTATCCGTAATCGGATTCGCTGTGCTGATATGCGGTTTTGTTTATTGGGCGCCACGACTTTCAGCATTGCCTGGAAAGAACCCCATGTTTCAGTTCGGAGGCTTCCAGCCCGACTTTCTCGACGACCTCTGGCGTTGGGACATCGAGGGGAAGGAGTGGACCCATCTTGGTCAACTAAAGCAGCCCATCGCCCGTGCCGTAGCGGTCTATGACAAAAAGCGAGATCGCATTGTCCTGCTTGGCGGAATGAACTCTGGTTCCATGTCTCTTCGCACGCGGAGGCTAAGAACCCCCGATTGTTGAGGCCGCCAAGGGAGTGGTAGAACTCAAAGCCGGAAGCAAGCCCGTTGCGGGCAGCACGGTCCCAGCAAACTTAGAGGATGTATGCGGCCAGGCCGCTCCTCTTGACCGCCTTGCAGTCGATCTCGTTGTTCGCTTCAAGGGTTCCCGCATGCGGTTCTTCGTGAAGCCGAGGCAAAGGTAATCATGAGTTCCGGACCACTTCATTGCGAAGAGGATCCGAAGCAATACTGCCTAGCGCCCCCCCGCCAAGGTTTCGGGCTATCGTCCTATTGCGCTCTTCCTAAATCCCTGCACTTTCACGGTCTCCGAGCCCCCCATCCCCCTTCCTGGCGGCCCCATTTCACGCTCAATGCCCTGCAATCAATGGCATGCTCGCCCCTTGGCCCGCTATTCCTTCCCGTCCTTCCCCCAAAGCGGTCCCTTTGGAATTCCAATCCACTACACTCATCCACATGCCCTTCACCCCCTACCACCTCGGCCCCGGTGCTGCCATCGCACTGTCCTTGCCCAGGCGCTTCGACATCCCCGTCCTGATCAGCGCGGGACTCGTTGTCGACCTGGAAGTGCCGATTATCGCGCTGATCAAGTCAGAGCACTACATTCCGAGGTACGGCCATACTCTGTTGGTGAGCGCAGGTGTCGGTCTGGTCTGGGCCCTGTTGCTGATTCCCTTTCATGGGTTCCTCGGGAGACTCACCCGTGTACTGCGACTGCCCTACGAATTTGGGCTCGTAAAGACGTTGCTCTCCGGAGTCGTGGGAGCCTGGAGCCATGTCCTTGTGGATGGGCTCTACCGTACAGATGCCGGGGTCTTCTGGCCCTCCAACATGCGGAATCCTCTCTGCCGCTTCGGCCGGGAGGATGCGGAGCTGTTCTGCCTGCTCTCTCTCGCGACAGCCGCCGGCCTGTACGTGGTGATTGCCTGGCGTGCAAGGAAGGAAGTGGGCTGAGCGATAGCTCTTCCGCTCCGGGATCAAAGCGATACCAAGCCATCTGTGAGAAGATAGCTGGTATTGCGGTATCTTTGCACCTGAGACCGCCTGGGTGCGCCGACGCCATGACGACCGTGTTGCGAGCGATTGCATTCCTGCGCATCAAACCTCTGACGCTGATGCACAATAGAGCTCACGCGCTGACTCGGGGCTGTCTTCAATCCAGGGCGGATAGTACGGCTTCTGCTATCTGGGGCACGAGTATCTTCGAACCCTTGGCGGATTAATGGCAGGCGTCGTAGTACAGCTCCTCTTTCACTTCCGCAATGACCCTGGCCAGGCCGACGAATTGAATCCCCACGGCTCTCAATTCGGGTTAGGCCTCGCGCATGGCTGGATAGCCGACCTCGACCCCAAGCAGCCAACCATCCGGGGCCCTGATCACTTGCTCCTTTCCGACCTTGGGTTTGGATCCCCCGTCGTGCAGGCCGGCCTCGATCGAAGGAAGATGGGTCGGAAGGGGATCACCACTCCGAATTGCGTCAGCGAACTCCCGGTAGAGATTGGCGAAGGACTCAAAGTAGCCTTCGGGGTGTCCCGGTGGGACGCGGCATGCCGTCGGCGCCGCCCTCCTCAAGGGGTGAGCGGCGCCGCGTGATCGTTAGATCTCGCAGATGCGAAACCCAAACTGGTTCCGGACTAGAAGGTCACAGACAAGCCGTTTGAGAAGTTGGAAGAACCAACAGCGGTGGGCGTGTCGCGGTGCCAGACCTGGAAGTTCCAAGTGGAGCCACCCAAGATCACCATAACGGTACCGGAAATGGTGTCGGGAACGTCGAAGCCCGAGCCAACACTAGAGGTGCTCGCAAAGTTCTGCAGCACGCCAGCAGCATCAAAGATGCCGATGGAGTTGCTAGTGGTTCCCGCCACGTTGCAACGGTAATAGGGACCGCTTGCGAGGCAGAAGTAGCCATTGCTGACCGGGGCGCCCGGGTCAGCAAAGCTGTTGCCAACCAAGAAGTAACCAAGCTCACCAGAAACACCGTCCGTAACCTCCAAGTGAAGGTCGGACATGCCGCCAGAGATACCGCCACCGGTAATCCATGAACCTGTCAACGTGGTGGAAGAACCAGTTGAGTTGGGGTCGGAGGGGGAGCAAAATGCAGTACCGACGGAGGGTACTCCGCTAGATTCGCACAGCGTGCCATTCCAAACGCGGGGCGTCAACAGAGTCCCTATGAACGCAACGTTGGTGGCGGATCCAAGGTCAAGGGTGATCGCACCGTTGGTGCTCATAAAGTTCTGGTTAGTGCCAGTTCCGTTGGTGTATGCGTGGCTAGAACCAACTGCAACCAAGGCAATAGCGTTCAAACCAGCGGGAAGGCTGACGGGAGAAGCGAAGTTGAGAGTAGTGGGAGCTCCGAGGCCTTCAGCGATTGCAGTTCCGTCATCAACACCAATCTGGCTCCAACTGCCACCGACTTCTTGACCAGCATAGGATTGACCAGGGATAGTCCATATTTCGATACCGACAGGGGTGCCTGCGAGTTCAACGAAGTTCGTGTCGATACTGTCAAAGGTCAGGGAACCACTGGCAGTAAGGTCAAAGTAGACAGCTCCACCGGCGCTACCCGCGTTGTTGTTCTGGTAAGTCGTGTCGACACAGTAGGCGGGCGGGGGACCGACCGCGTCAATCGTCAGCTGGTTGGTTCCTGTGGGGATGATGACATTATCCCAAGCTCCCACCTGGATGACGTAGGTGTCGCCAGCCGTGAGTGGGCCGGGAACAGCGGCGGTGATGGTGTTAATGTTGCTAGCAAAGTTGGCTCCGTCATCGTCGTCATAGTCAATACAGCCGGATCCGTCGCAAGCGTTGCCATCATAGAGGACCATGATGGTGTCATAGCCGACTGTGAGGTCATCTTCGGTGTAGAACTCGTAGTGGCCGTCGGAGGGACAAGTCCAAGTGAAGAAAACGTCTTTAAAGTTCGTGGGACGCGCAGCACAGGCTGCCTGGGGGACCAGGCTGTCTGTGGCGTTAGCCGAGTTCACATCGAAGGGGAAAATGCCGATTCCGGTAATAACCGGTGAGGGGCAGTCATCGTTGAGCGGCTCCTGAGCCATGGTGGTGGCACTGGTTGCAAAAGCAACACTGGCGACGCTGAGAGCAATATAAATCAGGTTCATTTGAATCACAGGAAGGGTTGGAAGAGAGGAAAGCTATGGAGATGATCAATGGCTTCTGTCACGACCCAAAGCTCGGAGCAAGCGGAGTGGATCCCAAGCGGGACGTGACCATTTGTCACCTATGTCATGGTACCCTAGTTTCATCTTCTCAGAATTTGCGAATACGTGTTCCAAGGGGGCAGTATCGGGGGAGCGGCCCCTTTGGAATTCCTATCCACTGTGCGCAACTACCTCCAGGTGTTGCCCGCATCGTTCGAAGCGATCACCTGCTCGATGAAGTTGACACCGCGCAAGCCCGCATCGATCGAAGGAAGATGGGTCGGCATCGGATCGCCACTCCGAATTGCATCGGCGAACTCCCGGTATAGATTGGCGAAGGACTCGAGGTAACCCTCGGGGTGTCCCGGGGGGACGCGGCATGAAGACTGGGCGAGGGGTGATAGGTAACCATTGCCCGTGCGCCGAGTGAGCGGCCCCTCCGTCGCGCTGTAAATCGTCAGTTCGTTGGGGTTCTCCTGGCGCCACTCCAAGCCACCCTTGGTTCCGAACAGCTGGATCGCGAGACCATTCTCGCGGCCAACGCAGACCTGACTGCAACGCAGCATGCCGTCGGCGCCGCCTTCGAATTCGATCATCGCCATGGCGTCGTCATCCACGGCACGCCCCTCCACGAAGGAGCGCCGGGAGCCGAGCAAGCGGGTAATGCGCTGGCCGGAGATGAACTCCGCCAGGTTGTGCGCGTGGGTTCCAATGTCGCCGAGGCTTCCGCCGGGGCCATTGCGCTTGGGGTCCGTGCGCCAGGCGGCTTGTTTCTGACCGGTGGTCTCTAAGTCCTCAGAAAGCCAGCCTTGCAGGTATTCCACGTAGACCTTGCGCAGGGTCCCGATCGGGCCCTCTTCTCCTTGGGACACCAGCGCCCGCGCTTCGCGAACCATGGGCGCGCCGGTGTAATTATGGGTTAAGAGGAACAGCTTCCCCGACGATTCGAGCGCGTCCGCAATAGCGACGGCGTGGGCCAAGGTCGTGGTCAGAGGTTTGTCGCAAGCCACGTGGAAGCCCGCATGAAGAGCGGCGATGGCGACCTCATGGTGCAGGTGATTGGGCGTCACAATGGAAATGACCTGGGCGCGGATCTCTTCGGGAAGGGCTTGCTCGGCATCGAGCATTTCCCGCCACAAATCGTAGGCTCGCTCCGGGGCGATGCCCCACTCGGCGGCACGCTCTTGGCACTTGGCTGGGTCTGAGGAAAGTGCACCGGCGACCAGTGTGAAGGCACCGTCCATTAGGGCGGCCGTGCGGTGAACGGCACCGATGAAAGCGCCGGGTCCGCCGCCGACCATGGCCAAACGCAGGGGGTAGGTGGTAGTCATGGGATCAGTCGAGCCCGAGGGTACGGCGGTTGCTAGCGCGATCGACGCCGGATGCAGCGAAGTCGTCAAAGGAGGTCTTGGAGACTTCGATGATATGATCTTTTATGAACTGGGCGCCCTCGGCCGCCCCGACAAGGCTGTCCTTGTAGGCGCACTCCCACTCGAGCACGGCCCAACCTTCGAAGTTGTGCTTGGCAAGTGCGGTGAAAATGGCTTTGAAGTCGGTCTGGCCATCGCCGAGGGAACGGAAGCGGCCGGCGCGGTCCTCCCAACCTTGGTAGCCACCGTAAACACCGTTGCGGCCGTCGCAACGCAACTCGGAATCCTTCACGTGAAAGGCCTTGATGCGCTCGTGATAGATCTCGATGAATTGCAGGTAGTCCACGCCCTGAAGCAAGAGGTGGCTGGGATCAAAAAGTAGGTTCGCCCGACGGTGGCCGCCAACGCCGTCCAAGAAGCGCTCGTAGGTCGACCCGTCGTGCAGGTCCTCGCCGGGGTGTAATTCAAAGGCGCAGTCGACCCCCACGTCTTCAGCGTGGTCGAAGATTGGCTTCCAGCGGCGCACGAGCTCGGCAAAGGCGTCGTCGATCAGGCCTGCTGGGCGCGGCGGCCATGGGTACATGTAAGGCCACGCGAGGGAACCGCTGAAGGTAGGCATGGCGCCCAAACCAAGGTTCGCCGATGCCGATAGGCATTTCTTAACCTCTTCCGCGGCCCAAACAGCGCGCGCCTTGGGGTTGCCCTTCACCGAATCCGCAGCGAAGCTGTCCGCGATCTCATCGTAAGCCGGGTGCACGGCAACCAGTTGTCCCTGGAGGTGCGTGGCAAGCTCGGTCGCCACCACTCCATGGGCAGCGAGACGCCCCTTGAGCTCATCGCAGTAGTCCTTCGAAGTGGCCGCCAGATCCATGTCGAACAGCCCCTTCTCCCAGGTTGGGATCTGGACCCCCTTGAAGCCAAGACCCGCCGCCCATTGCGCAATGGAGTCGAGGTTGTCGAAGGGCGATTTTGTGGAGAAATACTGGGCCAGGAAGATCGCGGGTCCTTGAAGAGTTTTCATGGATAGAATTTTAGCGATCCGAATGGTCAAGAAAAGCCTTCAATGTGGGGACCTGCATATTTTGGCCCCCGGGGGGGCCCTCGAGCTCGATCCGCGCGGTTGGTGTGACCGGCAACCCGTTGATTCGCAAATCATCCAGGTGCCGCGCCAGGGTAGAGCATGCCCCAGTGGCACAGGATGACGGCTTCAACAGTCTGCTGGCATGCAAAGTCCGGTACGAGATGGCATCATTGCGACAAGCGAATTTCCTCTCTCAACCAACAATCATGTCCCACGACCCAATCCAACCGACCCGCGACGACCGCTTCACCTTTGGCCTCTGGACCGTCGGCAACCCCGGCCGTGATCCTTTTGGTGCGGCCACTCGCGCGGTCCAGGATCCATGTCGCATCGTTCAGAAACTGAGCGAGTGCGGGGCCTGGGGTGTCAACCTACACGATGAGGATCTGATCCCCTTCGGCAGTAGCGCCGCCAAGCGCGATGGAATCGTGGCGGACTTCAAGAAGGCTCTCGACGACCACGGCATGGTCGTGCCCATGGCGACGACCAACCTCTTCAGCCAGCCGATCTTTAAGGATGGCGCCTTCACGGCCAACGATCCTAAGGTGCGTGCTTTTGCCCTGCAAAAAACGATGACAGCGATCGAGCTAGGTGTCGAACTCGGCGCATCGACCTACGTCTTTTGGGGCGGACGTGAGGGTACCGAAACCGATGCCTGCCGCGATCCACAGGAGGCCACCCGGCGCTTCCGCCACGCGATCGATTACCTTTGCGAATTTGTCAAGGACCGTGGTTACGACCTGCGCTTCGCACTCGAAGCCAAGCCCAACGAACCACGCGGCGACATCTACCTTGCGACGACCGGGCACATGCTCGCGTTCATCGCGACCCTGAAGAACGAGGAGATGGTTGGCGTCAATCCCGAGGTGGCCCACGAATCCATGGCGGGCCTCTCGATGACCCACAATGTGGCCCAGGCGATGGAGGCGGGCAAGCTCTTCCACATCGACTTGAATGGCCAACGAATCGGACGCTACGACCAGGATCTGCGCTTCGGATCGGAAGACTTGAAGCAGGCTTTCTTGCTGGTGCGCCTCTTGGAAGGCACAGCAGGAACGACGCCCTACACCGGACCGCTGCACTTTGATGCCCACGCCTACCGCACCGAAGACGACGCGGGCGTCTGGGACTTTGCTCGGGGCTGCATGCGCACCTACAAGCTGCTAGCGGAGCGCGCCCGGGGCTTTGACGCTGACTCCGAGGTCCGGGACATCATCGCTGCGATGACAGACGCTGCGATCGATCCGCTCTTGGGCGCGCCCTATTCGGCTGCCTCCGCCGAAGCCCTGCGCGCCATGCCCATCGACATCGATACGATCGCCAAGCGCGGCCTGCGCTACGAGCGCCTGGACCAACTCATGATCGAGAACCTTATGGGGGCGCGATGAGCGGAGGGCAAACCAGATGAGCCTGGGTCTCGGCCTCGATGTGGGCACCCAGGGAACCAAAGCGCTGCTGCTGGATGCGGAATCCGGTGCCGTCGTTGGACGTGCAAGCTCGGCCTATGGGCTGCTGTCCGGGCTTGAGCCTGGCGCTGCGGAGCAGCACCCTCGCACTTGGCGCGCTGCGGTTGCGTGCGTCATCCGCGAGGTCCTGGCGACCTCGGGCCGCGACCCTGCGGAGATTGTCGCCGTCGGTGTTTCAGGACAGCAACACGGCTGCGTGACCCTCGACGCGCAGGACGAGCCCGTGCGTCCCGCGAAGCTCTGGTGCGACACGGTCACGTCCGAGGAGGCCAGTGAACTCTCCGCTGCGCTGGGGCACCCGGTCCCCACGGGATTCACCGCGTCCAAGCTGCTTTGGCTTGCGCGCAGAGAACCGGAGAACTGGGCGCGCACGAAGCGCGTCTTGCTTCCCCACGACTACATCAACCAACTGCTGACCGGCCGCACCGCCATGGAAGTGGGCGACGCCTCGGGCACGGGATTGTTCGACGTGGTGCAGCGCCGCTTCGATGACGGAGCGATCGCCGCCTTCGACCAGCTGACCAAGAGCTCAGGTCTAGCGTCGCGGCTGCCCGAACTTTTGGATCCCGCCTTTCCCCAAGCCCCCCTGGGCCTCGTGAGCCCGACCGCAGCAGCGGAGTTCGGCCTGGCTGTGGGGACCCTGGTTTCCCGAGGGGGCGGCGACAACATGATGAGTGCCGTGGGGAGCGGTGCCACGTCGCCGGGCGTTGTCACCGTCAGCCTGGGCACATCGGGAACAGTCTTCGCACACGCGGAACAGCCGATCGTCGATCCCGAGGGATTGATCGCACCCTTCTGCGGATCGACCGGCGGCTGGCTGCCACTCCTGTGCGTGATGAACCTCACGGGCGTAACCGAAGAGGTGCGCGCTGGTTTCGGCATGGATCATGGGGCCTTGACGACCGCCGCGCGCCAGGTACCGGCGGGCTGCGACGGACTGCTCTGGCTCCCCTACTTGAACGGTGAGCGCGTGCCGGACCTGCCCACGGCAACCGGCAGCCTATTGGGTATGCGAGCCGGACACCTGCGTCCTGGCGTTCTGTACCGCGCCGCCATGGAGGGCACCAGCTTAAACCTCGCCTGGGGTGTTGAAAGACTCCGGCAGCTGGGCTTGACCACAAGGGAGCTGCACCTGGTCGGTGGAGCCGTGCGCAATCCACTCTGGCGCGAGATCCTGGCGGCCTGCCTCGGTACGCCGGTGCTGCCTCTCGAAGAACCCGAGTCCGCGGCCCTGGGTGCGGCCATGCAGTCCCTATGGTGCTGGCACGGGCAAAGCGGGAAGTCGGTCTCCTTGCAAGATCTGACAGCGCAATGCATCCGAACCACGGACACGGTCACCGAGCCTGACCAGAGCCTGTGCGCAGAATACGCAGAACTCGGCGCACGCTTCCGCGCCCAGGTCCAGGGGCTCTACCCAAGCTAGCATAGGATCGTGGCATGCGGGGGCGTTGCCCCCGGGCTCGACGCAGCCCAACTTGCGGCCCGTATGCAATCAGCGCCTGCCCGGCGAATCGTCAAGAAAGCGCTGATTCTTTGGCGGACCCCAAGGACGCTTTGCACTCTTCAACTTTAAGTTCGATTGGCCGGCAGCCACGCTTTCTTCGGAACCACAACAGGATCAACAGGAAGGCGCTCGCCAGGCTCAAGGACATCAACGCCGGGGCCTTCAGGGTGCTACTCACTGCCATCTCCGACCCTTTTACGATCCGGTGCATTCTCGCCCACTTTGCCTCCCCACCGAAGTCACCGCACTCGAGCCCCCATGCCCACGGCCTGAGCCAGACTAGCCGTGGGAGATAAGCCTCGCTCCCGGACTTCCGTACTTATGCGCTCTTCCCAATCCTTGCACTTTCGCGGCCTGCGAGTCACCCTTCCCTCCAAACTGCACCTTTGGGATGTCTATCCACTGCATCCACCCAAGTGGACCGTCCTGTGACCAAATTCAAAGTACCGGAGAGGTTCCATGGGCAAAGCCATAAGGAAGGGACGCTCCTCCTCAAGCATCGTCGAGACTTGATGCTTCATCGTTCCGTGAATGCGAAGGCCTGCCCACTTCTCAGCCCATGCATCCAAGTAGGCCTGCACTTCTTCCAGAGTTTCGAATCGCTTGCCTTTCAGCGGCGTGCCTTGCGCATGACCTGCCGCGCTCTCGACCTTGCCCTTGCGGTCGGGATGACGGACACGCGCAGGCAAGGCCGTGGCCCCGTAGTGGGTCAGCATATTGCGATAGACCGGGTTCAGCTCCGGGTCATAGATGTCTGGCTTGACGACCCCTTCTTTGAGATTGTCGAGCACGACCACCCTAGACACTCCGCCCAATCGACGGAATGCCTCCTCGTGCAGCTCACTCCATTCCTTGGATCCAGACTTCCACGCGAGTAGCCAGATGGACATCCGACCAAAGCCCAAAGTGAAGGCAAAGAGGCGCGTGCATCGGGACTTCCCGGTCTTTGGGTGCCTGACCATGGGGCCTGTACCGTGGTCCACTTGGCCCTCCGCGCCTGGCTCGGTTGTGATTGTGGGATGGGCCTGGCGTACCCCCGTGGAGTTCTCCTTCCGCACGAAGCGTTTCACGCTTTCATGCGAGGAATCAAATCCATGGTCCGTTTGCAAGTCCTGCCAAATAGCCTTGGCGTTGTGGCCCACAGCCATGGCTTCTTGGATCAGGTCCCGGTATGGCTCGCACTTGCTGGACTTCGTTTGGGGCGTGACCTCGCCGCCCCCTCCAGGTCTGTGGTCACCACACTGGCCGCTTTTGAATTCGCATCCAATCGCCTCTTGCGCCGACCACGCACCTCGATTCCAGCGGCCTTGAGGTAGCGCTGATGGTCTCTCGACCCGGACCTCTGTAGCCTCTTCAATGCATCTCAGAGGCCACCCAAGGCGGCCCAGTGGTCTGATTGTCCTGCTTTTCTTTCTTCAAGACACTGCCCATAAGGAGCGGGAGACCCGTGGTTCCACTGCTCGGTCAATGCCCCGAACACCTCCTCTCAGCTGGCCGCTTTTGGGTGACCCCCGAGGCTAGAAGATCACACTCAGTCCATTGGAGAAGTTGGACGTTGCGCCAGAAGGACGAATGTCTCGATGCCAAACTTGGAAGTGCCAGGTGCTGCCCGCAGTTATGATTTGGGAAGCTCCAGCCACGGCGTCTGGGACGTC
>JAAETM010000791.1 GCA_024228395.1 bacterium
AGCGTGTACGGTGGTTTTTTGGGGCAGACTGGTGAGACTCTGTTGGCCCGCTTGGGATCCTCCGCAAACACCATCCTCAGTGGCGATCTTGACGGCACACCCAACAACTCTGGGAACTGCCGTCATGTAGTGGTTGTTGGGGGGCGAGTGAAGCACCTCGAAGGCTTTACGATCACGGGCGGTTATGCGGTCGTCAATAATCAACTGGAGGGCACTGGTGCCGGACTCTTGATTGTTGGGAGCCTCGCAAACCCGGGGAAGCTCGACATGTTAGTGGACTGCCATTTCCGTGACAACATAGCCTTGAAGGGGGGAGGATTGGGCGGTGAATACGCCATTGTCAACATGAAGTTCTGCTCGTTCCACAGAAACCTGGGAAAGGAAAAGGGTGGTGGAGTTTGGTTGGAGCACTACGGGGTAACGCCCGGTGAGGATTCGCCCCTGTTGGGTATCTTCAGCACCAATTTCACAAACAATATCGCGGGGACGGAGAGTCCTGGCGGAATAGGGTCCGCGATCGCGATCGAAAACATGGCGGCCAATGTGCAAATCTACAATTGCCGTTTTGCAGACAATTACATGCTGGGTACGGGCGGGGCCGGCACTATATACATTGGCGATCAGGGAACTAAATCGAACACAGGGCAAGGCCATGACATCCTGGTCGGCCACTGCACCCTGGCGGCAAATCAATCGCTGTCCGGAGCTACCCACCCTGGAATTTACTTCTCCGATTCCCGTGCTTTCCAGAATGCGCCGAAGCTCATCCTAAATTCGATTCTGTACTTCAATGGCGGTGCTGCCGTGGCGATCGATTCCAATATTGGTGGACCGGGAGGTACGCCAAATATTCCTTTGGTGACCAGCAGTGACATTCAAATGCCTACCGGTGCAGTCAACGCTTGGCCAGGCACGGGCAACATCATGGTGGATCCCGGATTTGTGGATTATTCCGTGCGGAGCCTGGGGCTGGATGGGAAGTCCCCGTGCCTCAACACGGGATTGGATGGTCTAATCGTTGAAGACCTCTTGGACCTGGACGACGACGGCGACACTGATGAGCCCACCCCGTTTGACCTGAAGAAAGGGTATGTTCGTATTGCCATGCCGAGCCTTCCGATCGGGGCGCCTCTCCCTCCGCCGATTTCGACGGACATGGGGTGCCACGAAAGGCAAGGTTATATTCCATTCCCCTGAGTCTGGGCATTGGTCGTGTCGGAGCCTGTTTATTGGGCTCCGGCGCGGCGGCATGGGGTTGTGTGCCCGGTGTCGTGCGGTGTGCGGGCATGAAAACGAATGATGTGGTAGACTGGAGCCTTCCGGTATTGGGTTTGGAATGCGCGCGTCGCAATTCCATCGGTTGAGTCGGGTTTATTGGTAAGGAAGTCTTATGAAAAAGGAAATGACCAAGAGAGTTGCTTGTGGGTTTGTGGCGCTGTCTTTGGCGATGACTTCGCTCCTGGGGCAGAATTATACTGGCGAGATCACCCATGAGGATCAACGGTTTGAGGCCGTGGTTGGGGATTGGCAAAACTTCTATGGTAGCGCAGTTGCCGTTGATGGAAATTGGGCTGTCGTAGGGGAGCACAACAAGTGGAGGGGCGGAGATTCTGGAGATGCCCACGTTGGAGCCGTTCATTTCTTTGAGCGCACCCCTCGTGGCTGGGTCGAGCGCCAAACAGTGACTCCTCTGGATGCAAATCGCTCAGACCAGTTCGGGCGGCCTGTGGCGATCAGTGGCGACACTGCCGTGGTAGGTGTTCCGAATCATGACAATGGGGCCATTTCAACCGGGGCGGTTTATGTGTACACCTTGGCAAATGGAGTTTGGAGCCAAACTCAAAAGCTTGAGGTTCGGCCCCACTCCAGTGGCTTTGGTCTAGGAATCGGGCTGCATGGGGATTCATTGATTGTGGGAGCCCCTGGTGACAGCCTCGTGGCACACTGGTGGGGAATCGCATATGCATACGAACGCATTGCGGGTACGTGGACGCTTGTCCAGGTGATTCAGCCAGAGGGATTTCGACCGGATCTCTACAGCGACCTGCACTTCGGTTACCAGGTTTCACTGCATGGTGATCTGGCTATGATTTCCACTTGGGACCGAGACGGTCACCCGGGGTGGACCTTTGGCTATGGCAGGCAGGTGGTCGCCTATGAGCGCATCGCTGGCGTTTGGGTGCAGAAGGAGGTGATTGGTGACCCTGCCCCGTTCGACCCCAACTCCGGTGCTTATGATTTTGGGATATCCACAGCGCTGTCCGACGGCGTGCTAGCAGTCGGTGCACCTAGGCCTAGTGGATTCTATCCGCGCAACGGAAAGGTGAGCGTATTCGAGCGACAGGTGGATGGGAGCTGGTTGAGCACACAGGAGCTGGAGTCTAGTCAGCCGC
>JAAETM010000792.1 GCA_024228395.1 bacterium
GTTCCTGAGGATCTCCGCCACTCGATCATGGATCTTGTGTCAGGAGCGTAGCCGTGTGCGCGGACCCTGAAGGCGCTTGTCCAGCTCCGTGAGTTGTTCGACGGCCTTTGCCAGGCGCTCTCGACGGCGCTTGACTGTGTGCAGTTCCAATAGTGTGCTCCAAAGCCAAATCACCCGCCACCCCTCTTGCGAGGGCAAGGGGTGACAAAGCGCGTACCAACTCCCAGTCCGGGTCATTGGTGTGGATCCCGGCGCGAAACTCCTTGTCCTCCTTTCTTGAGCGTGGGAGCACGGTTAGGAAACGCCCACCTCGCCGTGCGATGGCCATCATGATGTCGGTGACGCAAAGCTTGGAATCGGCCACATACAGGAAGTTGCTGCTACCCGTTGCTTGCACAAGCGCCTCCTAGGTTTCCATGTGGG
Source organism: bacterium (assembly GCA_024228395.1). Taxonomy (GTDB): domain Bacteria; phylum Planctomycetota; class UBA1135; order UBA1135; genus NORP259. Next base: position 424 of record JAAETM010000792.1, read on the forward strand.
TAGCGGAGTCGTTGGTATTGCCGTCTTCGCACCGAAACTGCACTGGGACCCCGCCATCGCGGGAGGTGGTCAGGATGAAGAGGA
>JAAETM010000793.1 GCA_024228395.1 bacterium
CGAGGACATGCTCGAATCCCTGCGAATCGAGATCATGTCACGGAGACTTTTAGCGAGACCGCTACCAAACCGCACCCTCGCAGAAACTCGAAAGACCCTACTGAGGCTCGGAATGGCTGCTTAGCACCGCGAAACCCTAGTATAGAAACCCTCGCCGAAACCCGTTCCTACCTTCTGCGCCACTTTCACGAATCCGTGTTTCTCGTTGAGAAGTCAACTGGATTGGAAACGGAACTTACCGACCACTACGGGAATCCCTCATGTGGCGTTATCGGTCCCAATGAGGATTGGGTCGTCGTTGGCGGCTGCGGTCTGGAGCTTCATCGAATTGGGGGTGAGAGTGAAGTCCTCTTTCGCCAGGGCATGTCGCCCCTAGGTGAAGCTCAAGAATATTGGTTCGTGCATGACATGCGCTTGGAGGGAACCGACACTGTTCGCATTTTATTTGATCCCTGGGACAAATATGCCTCCGTCTGGACCGTACGCTGCCCGGAATTCAAGTTGTGCAAGATTCAAGATGGACCTTCCTTGGCAGATGAGCCGTACCGGGATAACGTCGACTTTTGAAGCAATCAGGCGAGGGGTCTCCCGCTTTGGGAATCTGGAGCGTTCAGATACAGCGTCATGAATTCGATCGGAATAGGCGGTGTTGGATCTTGATGGGATACCTGGCAATGGCAAACGAAAACTGAGCCACTCGGCAATCGAAAACTGATCCACCCCGAGCGGGGAAGGGGGTTCAGGGCGTAGCCCTGAGGAAAAAGGGGGACGAGTCGCGGAGCGGCGAGGGCTTCCCCATTGCTGGGGGAGCCGCGCGGGAGAGATACAGCGTCACGGGAGAGATACAGCGTCAGACCCCCTAGACAGTACCGAGTCGGGACAACTTCGATCGTTCATCGGAGGCTGGCGACAGGTCCTGCACACCAGGCTCGCCCGATCTGGTAGCGAGTACTCGATGCGTGCAGGGCGGGTCGCAAACGGAGCGCTAGCTGCTTGGAAGAGTGGAGAAGAGAGACTGACGCGGTATGTTCATATGTCCTGGCCACCACTACCAAACATGATATTGATGCACCTCGCCGGTCGAGGCGTGGACCAGGTACCCAGAATCGTAATTATTTCCAGCGGCATAGGTCTCGACGCTGGATAGGAAGAAATATTCTCCGTGACGGGTGCCGACACGGACTTTTGCGGGCCAAGTGCGTTTCTGTTCGGTGCAGAGGTCGGACACCATGCGGAGGGCTTCCTCTACATTGACTGGAACGCGCGACAGGGTCCCGATCGACTCACCCCACGACTCTGGATTGGAGGAGAGCTCGTTCAGAATTTCCAAGCCACGCTCCGATACTTCTCCCGAGGTTTGTTCACTGGATGGCTTCGGCTCCAGTTGAGTGTCATTCGAAGCGCAGGAACAAATGACTAGAAACAAGGCTGCATAGAATGGTGAGTACTTCATAAATTCGATTTCCCAGGGTGGAGAGGAGTTCCAAAGGGGCAATTTTGGGAGAGCGGGGGGAAGCCAGGTGGGCCGCGGGGGCGAGCATGGGGTAGATTGTAGGCCATTGCCAACCATTCGCCGCAGGGCGGATGATGTACCTTAGAGCTTCTGCTTTTCCTCCAACTGCCGCAGCAACAGATCCTCGAACTCGAGCTCATAATTGCGAATGCCCAGGGCCTGCTGCGTGTAGCCGCTGCATATTCCACTGTTGGACAGTTCGGCACAATCGGAGCACGCATCGCTCTTTCTACGGGCTCTCTGGCGGGCGAGGGCGGGCCTCGCCAGGGCCAACAACACGATGGGGAGAATGCTTGCGGGGGAAGGCCACAGGGCGGTCAGGGCCAGGGCCGGGAGAAATCCTATTCCGGTGCGTGTAACGTCCCGAGCGAGGCGTGGCAGGCGGCTGTGAATTTGCGCCTGAGAGAGTATGGCGAGCAGGGTTGCCACCAATACTGCGGCGAAAGCGGTGGGCCAGGGGCGGGAGAGTGGTGTGATTAGGCACCCCACAAGAAGGCCACCGGCCAGCCCCGCGAAGAGTCCCGTGCAGCTTCGGCAAACATTCAACTTGCCCAGATGCAATACATCCTTGTGAAAACGACCACAGAGAGGATGGTGAGCAAAATGGAAGAAAGCGTTGTGTCGTAGCCAAATGCGCCGATCGCCCAGCGTGCGACGCAGCCGGGAAAAAAGTGTTGAACGTTCCCTACCGGGGATGCCCGCCACGCTCAAGCCTCGTCGGGCTCTGTCGGTTGAAGGCCGTCGGCAATCTCGGCAAGGACGTTTCCAATCGCCCCAGTGGGTACATAGTTCACAACCGGCTTGATCGCCACGGCCGTACCGTGCACCACCACTTCGGAGGCTCCGGAACTTGTGCCATTGAGTTCGAACACCACATTGATGATCCCATTCGCATCTTGGCGCCCAGCCATCTCAAGCATTCGGTCGACCGCCCTCTGACGAGACTCATCCCCCAGTTGTGTATAGGAATGCAGTTCGCCCCCAGACATTTGCTTTAGGCCCATGGCACAGTCTTGCCCCATGTCCTTAGCCCGCACCGAGATACCCCAGCACATCCCCATGTATTCGACAATCTCGTAGCCATCAAAGCCTTCGGCCCCGCTCATGAGGATACGGCCGTGTTTGATCTCGGGTCGTGTGCCCGACAATAGGTCTTCGCGGTTCAGCATAGGGGTGACACCTGTACTAGGTGGGAGGAGGGGTGGGAGTCTCAGTCATTTGCGAAGGGGGCGCCACACTGCGAGCAGCGCTTGGCATCCATGAGCTCGACCGTCTGCCGCTCACCGCAGACGGGGCACACATGCTGTTGGCGGCTAGCCACCGAACGCATGTAGAGAAGCATTGCCAAGAACGCCAGGGTGATCCCTATTGCGATGTAAACGAAGACGATGAAATTCATGGAGTTCCTAGTACCCGCTACGGGGCTAGAAAATTCGCCTCCTCAGCAGAATCTGTGGGTCTCCGGCGGCTCAGGAAGCTTACCCATTGCATGATAGAGGGCCGTTTCAGCCGCATCGAACGTCCTGAAGCCGTATGACTTTCTGAACGTGAGTTTTAGCTTGTTGTTCA
>JAAETM010000794.1 GCA_024228395.1 bacterium
ACATCAGTTTCTGATCTTTGAATAGATCGGAGTGGGGTCGCTGCCCCCGATTGTTTTTGTTTCCATCCCGTCGTTAGACCACAATATTCCTCTCCCCTCCGGCATGAAACGCCTGAATATTCCGGGCGATCTCGTCTACCAGGCGTTGGCGTGATTCAATGCTGGCCCAGGCGATGTGTGGGGTCAGGATCAGGTTGGGTATCCCTGGCTCCAGCAGTGGATTGCCCGCGGTCGGGGGCTCGGTGGTCAATACATCAACCCCGGCGCCACCTAGTTGCCCGGTGCGCAGGGCATTCGCCAGTGCAACCTCATCCACCACCCCGCCCCGGGCGCAGTTGATAAGTAGTGCGTCTGACTTCATGGCTGCCAGTTCCTGACCAGCGATCAGGCCCTGGGTCTCCGGGGTCAGGGGGCAGTGTAGTGAGAGAATGTCCACCTGGGGCAGAAGTTGGTCCAACGGTACTCGACCAGATTGGGCCGGGCCTCCTGGACGTTGGCACAACATGACCTCCATGCCAAAGGCCTCGGCCACCCGGGCCACGGCGCGCCCCAGTCCGCCATAGCCGATAATACCCATGCGTTTCCCGTCCAGTTCGTGAAAGGGAAAATCCAGCAGGCAGAATTGACCGCTCTGTTGCCAGCGGCCCTGCTGAGTGGCCTGGGTGTACTCTGCCTGACGGGTGGTGAGGCCCAGGATCATGGCGAACACCTGTTGCACCACTGAAGAGGTGGAGTAGCCAGCCACGTTGCTTACCCTTATGCCTTGCTCGCGTGCAGCATTCAGATCCACATTGTTGGTGCCGGTGGCGGCGATGCAGATCAGTTTCAGCCTGCTGGATCGTTGCAGGATCTCCCGGTCCAGGACTACCTTGTTGCTCACCACCAGCTCGGCCCGTTCTATGCGCTGGGCAGTCTCCTCTGG
>JAAETM010000795.1 GCA_024228395.1 bacterium
ATTGCAGTCTTCGTAGCCAGCTGCGATGCCGAAGATCCTTTGCCTAAGCAGTTCTCCAATAGTGTGCTGGATCTTCCCCGGTTGCCTGGGGTCCACGATTTGGGCGGCCATGGACTCAGTCAATCCGAGTTTCTTGTCGGCCGTCGCCAGTAGAATGATGCCAACATCCGAGGTCAGGGATCCGGAGTCAAACGCCACTGTAACGGGCTTAGAAAATTGGCCTTCGAGAAGGACAGACTGTGGGGTAGACTTCAACATACAGCGCGCTCGTGATTTGCTTGTTTCAAGCGGTTAGAACCTGATTCTCGCAGATTGCGGCGCGCTGTTCACGCATCACCTATGGCCTTCGTGAAAAATGCGGGCTAATGGTACCATCTTTCCAGGTCCTGGCGGAAGCCGTCCGAGTGCCAGGGTTTGGCGACTGGCGAATTCATGGATTGATCTAGAAAGTAAGAGTGCACGGGTTCGTCGTTCGCGAACTTGCCGTCCTTGTTAGCGTCCGCGCTGGCCACGCTCGAGCCAGCCAACCCACCTTCAGAGTAAGCAACGGAGTCCCTGAAGAACGAGCTAGTCTTGGATATCACCAAAGATGAGATCCAGGTCCTGTGCCCAGGAAGCTGAAAGGGGGTCCCGTAGTTCGGGACTCCTTCTACTTCTCCTGTCGTAGGTATCGCTACGGGTACCCGATCGTGCGAGTTGGACCAATGCTGGACATCGGTCGCCGGCATGGCGCCCGATTGCAAGCGATGGGCTTCACAGCAGGAGAGGAATGGAAGGGTTGCGAGTGAGAGTATGACGGCACATTGGGAGGACTTCACCTCAACGTTGCGAACTACCTGGCCGAAACTGCGGAATTCGGTCCCGTAGGGCCTGTTCGGCAGTAGTTCTGGGTAATTCATTAATCCAGTCTATGAGACAGCGCCCAAGAAAGCGCCTCCTCTTCCTATCCACAGAGACTGGGTACGGCGTATCCAGTTTCCGATAGGCTACGCCCGGCGTAACCAGGTACGGGCGATATCGGTCAGATCGGGTTGTTGTCCCTGCTGCGCTTGATCGAAATAGTAGCGCTCGATTTGCAGCACTGTGGCATCGAGTTCGTCTTGCTGAGTCCCTTGCAAGTGGCCGTTCGAGCGCACATGGCGCAGGAGACCGATGACGCTGAAGGGTGTGATGTCTCCGGGCATCTGCAGGGCATCGCTATTGTCCACATCGCGCGTGCGACCCAGCCACTTGATGAGAGCGATAGCGGCGCCAACCAGGACCAGACCGAGCAAAATTTGGAGCCAGGGCAGACCCGGGTCATCTTCGTATTTGGCAAGGAGATTGACTTCTTGTTGAGCCTCCACAAGATCCGCGTCGTCATAGCGCTGGTAGATCATCTTGGCCGAGTCATCGATGGGCGCGGCGAAGCGGAAGGTGGTGGCGCTGCCCCCCTCTTCGCGGGCACTCATGTTCACATTCCATATGCGTTCGGTGAGAATGGTCTCGTCGTCGTCACCAAAGCGCGCGACGGAGACCCCCATGTCCTCGGTACTGTCCACTTGGAAATCGGCGGGGGCTAATTCCATGATCGTTTCCAGAGAGGGTACCAGGCCATCGGCCTGGGCCTTGATCTCCAGGGCTAGCACTCCCTCGCGGGCTTGGCGCTCATCCACAACCTGGGTGATTTGCAGATTGTCAAAGGGACGCGGCCCCCCCGCTTGAGAGGCATCGATGGGAACTACAGGCGATGAGATGGGCAGCACCACGTAGCCGGTCACGTCGTTGAAGTCCAAGTCGAGCTTGAGCGGCGGAATGCGGTCCACCTCTGGGCCCTTGGCCTTCAACAGGATGTAGGCGTAGGGTGTGCGCCGCCAGCCGTATTTGGAAGCTCCCTTGGATTGCACGTCCTCCTTGTTAAAGGTTACCGAGAGGACTTCGAATTGTTCGGATAGGATGGTGCGGGTGGCTTCCTCGAACTTGTCACGGTAGTTCTCTTGGGGCCGACCGTAGTTGTAATAGGGCTTGACGCTGTTGGCTTGGTTCTGGAGGTACTTTTGGAAGCCACCACTCTCGCGTTCGATCTCCTTGGTATAGAGCAGTTCCACTTGCACTCCAAAGGGCTCGTCCGAGCCCACATCCGCCGCGCCGTCCACCCGTGTCACCAACTCTATTTCAGTCACTAGGTCCGCGTAATAGTCATAGACCCTGCGCGCCGCCCTGGCTTGTGGGTGATCTCCCACGATCTGAAAACCCGCTTCCAAGTAGCGGTTCTTGATGGCCGGATTCACGTCGGAAAGACGCGTGAAGAGAGCGTTGGAAAACATGCCCAGTTGCTTCTCCGATAACTCCTCGGGGGCATCTTCGAGTGTATCACGGATCTTTTCAATTTCATTGGCGGCAAGAATCGTGCTCTGATCTATGGCATCCACATCGGAAGCACCTAGAGCGGCGTAGAACCATGAGGTGAAGGCGTCCGATGAACGTTCTTCGCGCCGCAGGTCGGGCGCAATATCCATATAGTTGGTAGCCGCTTCAGCGAATAGGTCCAGAGCCTCCTGGCGGTTGCCTGAGAAATTCGAGGCCTTTTGGATCTCGTTCTGATAGTTGTTGAGATCGTGCATCATGGCCGCGCGGGCGGTCTGCAAGCGCCAATTGTCGGGGTGAGCCTTGAGTGCACGTCCGAGTACCTCTTGGGCCATGGAGTAACCCTTGCGCACCTCGGCCTCGATGTCCTTTTTCTTACGTTTGGTTTTGGCAGTTGCCTGCACATCCGCCTTGCGCCATAGCCCGGCCAGGTTGGTGCGCATGGTTTGCGCCATTGTTGCTAGGGTCTTGGGCTCCAACTCCTCGAGGGAACCAAAGACCTTTTCCATACTCTCGATACGGTAGACCTCCGCAAAACTGTGGGTTCCGGTGAAGGCACGCATGACCAGGTCAGAATCGATCTCTAGCCCTTCCACTGCCTTCAGTTTTCCAACCCACTTGGCCAGGTCCTTCAAACTACGCTCTTGCTTGCTGCGCGTCAGGGGAATGCCACTGGCGCGATTGTTGAATCCAAAAGAAAAGCTGTAGATGTCTACCCGATTGCGCGAGGAGTTGGGGTCGTTGTTCTTGATCCAAACGTTGAGAAAAGCGGCTGCCAATTCGTTGGCTTTCTTCGGGTTGGACTTCGCCAGTTGCTCGATGTAGGGGAATGCCTCTTTTTCCTCGTTGACCTTGAGCAGTAGCTCGGCGATGGTCGTGTCGTACTTGGGTCGTACGCTGTCCAATAGCAATTCATGCCAGCGACCCGAGGGACGAATCTCCAGGAGTTCCGCAGGGGCCAGGGGTTGCACAGGGTTGTAGCTGTAACCCCGGCTGTAGGAGGTCCAGAATATGTTGCCGTAGGGATCCCGTTGATAGCTCTGGCTGCTCTGATCCGACTCGGAAAATTGGTAGGAATGCTGGGCTTCGCGCAGCCAGCAATCCGCCAATAGGTTGAGCGGCTCGCTCCATTCGGCCGCACGCTCGGGAGCTTTCTCCAGGAGAGCATCCACAGCCGTACTCATGAGCTTCATTCCCGCCAGGCGTTGATCGGGATTGTTGCTCGCCCGGGTCATGCCGGTTGAAGTGTCCTGGCCGATGGTGGCCAGCACTTCCATGCCGCGCTCGGGGTTGCCGGCGAAGGTTTCGACGAGCCACTCGTCGCCGCGCGCATTCTGCAGGCGCGGTGCGAGGCTGACAGCGCGCTTGAGGGCTTCAGCCTTCTGCTTGTCCTTGATCTCACCTGGGGCCAGGGCAGCCAGCGTGGCCTCCCAGGCATCTTCCAGCAGGTCGAAATTCTCGTCTTCTCTAGATTTGGATTCAAGGTGCCGGGCCAGCAGATTGAGGCCCTCGCGGTCGTCTTCGGCGATGGCCTCCTCCAAACTCGGCAAAAAGTCACCTAGCTCCACGTTGAGTCCCTGGCCGCTGAGCAAGAGCGCTGCCTGGCGCTGGGACAGACGGCGTTCTTCAGCGGGCTTTCCAACTTCGCTGCGCAAGCGGTCCAACCACTCCTCCACGTCATGGCCTTGGACCATGCAGGTACCTAGGAGGGGCGAAATCAAACGGAAGTCGCTCTCCTTGAATTCATCGGGCGCGAGTTCGATCAGGCTGAGGATGTCATCAAACGTGAACGTGTTCTTCTCCCAGAATTGTTGCAAATTGCCGGAACCTTGGGGCGGCGTCTTCGTCAAGCGGCGCAGGATCGTCTCGTAGGTCATGCGCGAGTCTTTCGCATCAAACGCCGCCAGGACCATCGACACTTCATCCCAGCGCCCGAGGGTGATCTGGCGCTGGAAGATCTCGATCTCCCGCGCTGCCCGCTTACCGGTGATCTCAGCGACCTTCTTTTGGTACTCCGCCATTTGTTTAGCGAGCGCTTCAACCTCGTCATCGTAGGCTTGCTTCAGCTCATCGTATGTGGGCTTCAAGAATTGCTCCTTAGCGACGTAGAGGAGCCCGCCAATGGGATCTATGGGGCGCGGGCCGAAGAGCTGCTCCGCCGTTTTCGGAGCCGTAGGCTTTTCGTCTTTGGGCGGTTCTTCGGGCAGAGCCAACTCCGGGTCCTCATCGGCTGGCAGCGGCTCGGGTTTGGCCCAGATCGCAAGGCGCACCGAAGCGCGTCGATCCAGGGGCGCCTTCTGCAGACGAACCATCCTGGCAGCCAGTTCCTTTTTGGAATCCTCCTTGCTCTTGGCTTGGACCGGGGGTGTGGCCTGCGTGCCGCCGAGAATCCGACTTGGGGTCACGCCCATGCTCTCCATCTGGATTAGGACTTCCTGGGGGATTCGTTGGCCCGATAGAACCGTTGTGCTGGACTGCGGGAACGTGGCGGAAAAGGCCAATAGGGTGCTGGCTAGGGATGCGATCATTGCACGGGTCTTGCGTGTAAGCTAAGGATGGAAAATAGTCGTTGTTCGAGTGGAGCCACCCGAAATGGGTGGCCCCAGGTTTGTTAGGATCCGCCGCCATCGGGCGGTGCTCCGCCACTGGCCCCGCGGGCATCCTCTTTTTTCTTCTTGCCATTCTTTTTGGCCCGACCGGGCCGTTTTCCGGAACCGTTTCAGGTTCCGTTTCCGCTTCATTGGCTTGGCAGGGGCAGGCCCTGCAAATCTGAGAGCTCAAGGCGCGCTAGGCGCACCGCACTCTCCAAGTCCTCGCGAGCGGTCAGGGCCTTGGTTTCATCCGTGGAACAGCTGGCCTGTTCGGCCAGCAAACGGAAAGCCTGTCTGGACTTTTCAATCTCCGGCTCCCACTGTTCTCGGGTGTAACCCTCCAGCCGCATCAAGTAAGTGATGTAGTACTGGGCATTGGCGTAGGTGCGGCGGGCTTCGGAGAGGACCTCGGCGTCCGCATCGGGATCCGCACTCATCTCCTCGACCATAACTTGAAGGTCTTTCTGGGCCTTGACCAGCTGCTTGTGCTCGAGGCGCAGTTTGTTCAGGTTGAGCCGGATCTTGCGGGCATCCGACACACGATCTTCGGGCAGATCCTTGAGGGCATCCTCCAGATTCTGCAGGGCAAGATCATGGTTGCCTCCATCCAATTCAACCTCTGCCCGAGCGATGGCAGCATCCACCTGGTCGAGTTTCATTCGGTCCTGACCGGGACCCTGGTGGTAGGCCCACCCAGCCACGGGCAGACATGCCCAAAGTGCAAGCAATAGTTTATTCATACAGATCCTCCGAAGAAGGTTTTGGTTGCGGCGGCAAAAGAAGCTCTCCCGTCGCGTTGTGTACTTTCCATATTAGGGTCGAGCGGTGTTTTGTGTGGGCGAGACTTGTGTATAGACCTGCTCATGACGGGTTGAGCCTCCCTGTGAGGACCCGTACGCGCCGGCCTGGCTGGAAGCGGGTACCCAGAAGGTGCAATAGAAGCGGCAGGAGGGCCAGCAGTGCCGATCCCAAGAAACAAGCCATCAATGCGTATTCCCGTCGACTCCATACCCTCAGGAGGGCCTGGTGGCTGCCCACGGTGACCTGCTTTAATATGCCGCTAGCCACGTGTTTCTTGTTGCCATTGTGGTAGCTCCCGTTCATGCGGGCAGCGATTTGTCGCAGGGTCGATACATCCTGGCGCGAGTTGCGACCGCCCACAAAACTGCCAACAAGGGGGTCGCCGACACCAACCACCAAGCAGCCACCAACCGACGGGGGCATCTTGGGCATATCGGTGGGCGGCACCGTATCACCATCGCTGAGTACGATCACCGTGGTGCTTCTCGGTTCCCAGCCCTTGGCTATTTTGACAGCCTCCTCAAGCCCATCGAACAGGCGCGTTTCACCCTTCTTGAAAGCGTGATGCATGGGCAAATCACCCAGGATATTCTGCAAGACCTCGGCATCGATCGTATCGACTACCACCGGCATGGCTCCCGAATAGGTGGCTACCACCGACACCCTGTAGTGTCCCATGGCCACGCGACTGAAGATGGAGTTTAGGATGTCCCGCGAGCGGTGCAGGCGGCTTTGTTCACCGGTAGGCCCAGCGTCCTCCAGGCGCATGGATGGTGAAACATCGAGTACCAATACCAAATGGTTCCATTCGCCGCTCTTGATCGTATCGGAGCCCTGGGTCTTGGGGGCGATGCTGAACAATAGGGTCCACAGTCCCCAAGCCAACAGGCCAGCCGCGACAGAGCGCAGGATCGGAACGATTCGCACCCAATTCTCGGCGCGCTGGCGCGGGCCGAACAGCAAGAGGGCCATGCGGCGTATGCGATGCAAGTGCAGAAGCTCTCCCAAGAGCACCAATGTGGCCACACCTAGGGCGATCCAGAGGGGCTCTACCACGGGGTGAACCTCAAGAAGAACTGCAACAACACGTGTAGTGCGAGCAGCACGGCTCCCGCCCAGCACCAGGGCGCGAAATTGTCGACGTACTCTGCTTTGACCTTCTCCAACACGGTTTCTTGCATCTCGTCGATGCGTTGAAAGACGGCGTCCAAGGCACCCGGATCCCCGGCTGCAAAGAACTCGCCGCCGGTTGCGGATGCGATGTTGACCACCGTGCCGGGAACATCTCCCTCGGCCACGTGCACGCCGTACATGGTGATGCCACTTTCGAGCAACAAGCGGGCCACCTCTTCGTCTTGCCCTCCCGAGAGATCGGAGGAATAGCCGTCCGAGATCAAGATGATCATGCGGTCGCCTTCTTCACGCGAGACGAGCACCTCTCGGCAAGCACGCAGGGCCTTGCCGATGGAAGTGCCGTTGTACCAACTTGGCACATTGCCACGCTTGGGATCCATGAAGGGCGGTGAGCAACGAAAGGCCGTGGTGTCCGAGGTGAGGGGAACCCAGTGCAGTACGTTGTTGCCGAAGAAACTCAGGCCAAAAGCATCACCCGTGCGATAGTCGAGGAAGGAATTGATGGCCTGCATGGCCGCGTCGTAGCGTGTGCCGTCGCCGAATTCTGCTGTCATCGAACCGGAGATATCCACGCAAAATTGGATGTTGGTCAAAGAGCGCTTGGTCTTGGGCGCATCCAGCTTCTGGGGGCCGGCTAGCAGTATGATGGCCAGTCCAAGACTGAGTGGAGTCAAAGACTCCGCCACGTTTAGGGCGCCGCGCAGCAAGCGGTCAGCGGGCGCGGCCCCCTCATCCATGGGCAGGGTCACCCGTCGCCCAGTGCGATTCCAGGTAAACCACAAGAGCATCACTGGGAAGATCAGCCCCAGTAAGTACCAGGGCTGTCCAAAATGCACAGCACCCATCAACGGTTCTCCGAATAGGTGTCACGAACGTCGGAGTAGGGCTCCAATAGGGCGCCCACGTCAATGGTTTGCTCGGAACCGGGCGGCTTGTGCAGCCAGCTCTCCAGTTGGACCAACAGAGGGCCCGCGTCCGCGTCCGCGCGGAGCTTGGCCATGGCGTTCGAAATCCGCTCGCCTTCCAGGCCCTTGCGCTCGCGCCAGTAGGCAAGCAGCAAGCGCTCGAGCTCCGCACGTTGCCGGGGACTCTGCTCTCCCCGCTGGGCAGCTTCCACCAGGGGCTTGAGGCGTTGCGCCAGGGTACGGGGACCCGCAGAATTGCCTTCGAAAGGGGTCTTCTTGCGCGAAAAACCCAGGTACAGGATCAAGATCAAACCCAATATCCACAATATCAGGGCGAATATGATGCGATCCCCGTAGCCACCGATGCGCGCCGGCCGCTTCATCCCGAGATCGCTTGGCAACAAGCGGCCCATGGGCAAGACCGCGGTGACCGTGATGGGCAGTTTGGGCAGATCGGCCCCGCTCGACCCATCCACGCGCTCCAGGTAGTCACGCAGGTCGTGGGAGCCGGTCACGAATGGGGTGATTTCAATGTCGTACAAATACCCGCCGCCTTGGGTCTCCGATTGCACGATGCGAGCGATGGCGTTTGCTCTTCCAGGATCGGCCACCGCTTTGGCTCGCAGCAGGCTGCCCTGGAGGGGCAGCGCCGTGATGCGCACCCGCATACCGATGGTGGTTTCAGCCAAGGGAGGCCGATCGGAGTCCTGAACGATTCGAGGCCCAGGGTCGCTCCCGGGTCCCGGCGTGAGTTCAGGCGGATTGCTGGCGAGTGAGGGAGCCAAGAGTAGAAGCAGAGCTATCATTTTTCCCCCACTGGCATGAGGCCACGGGCAGCAAAGAAATGCCGCACTTTTTGAGCCACCGGTTGGTCGGTGCGAAGCAATAGGTGATCCACACCGGCACGCCTGAGAGCATTCTGGGCCTTCATAGGGTCGGTCCATTGCCGGCGGCCATGGGTTGTAAATGCTCGCCCTGTCTCCGCTTCTTGAGCGCGCAAGAAACCGCTGCCTGGGAATGTGACTTCTGCGGGATCTTGCAGCTGAATGGCCACCACATCGTGACGCTGCCCCATAAGTTTTAGAGCGGAAACCGCGGTCCATTCATGCAGATCGCTGAGCACTATCACCAGGGAGCGGCTGCGCAGGCTGCTGTTGAGCTCGGTGACCCTGCGCGCCAGGGACGTGCCCTCGCCGTAGTGGAATTTGCGCAGCTTGATCATCCACTGCATGACTTCATCCTTGGCCAGGCTGGGTTTTACGCGCAGGTCCCGATCGCCTGTGCCCAAAAGCCCCACAGGACTCACCCGATCCAAGCAAGCAAAGGCCAAACCACCGGCCACGAAGGTCGCCAAAGCGTACTTGCTAAGGCGAGTGGACTGAATGGTCATGGATGCCGAAGTGTCCAAGAGAATCCAGGCGGGCATGCGTTTGGGGGCCTCGTACTCCTTGATGTGTACTTTGCCCGTGCGCGCCGTCACCCGCCAATCGATCGCTCGCACCGGGTCCCCCGCGATGTATGGGCGTGATTGCACGTATTCAATTCCCGATCCCTTAAAGCGCGAACGGTCCGTACCGTAGCTCAAGGAATCCGCCAGCTTGCGTACCGCCAACAAGTAGCGACGAGTGTCGAGCGGATCGGTGGGCTCCAAGATACCCTGTTGGGGATCTTTCCTGGGGCGCGGAGCAGGCTGCATGTGGGGTTGGGCCCGTTCCATGAATTAGGCTTCGCCAGTTTCGCTCAGAATGCTCTGCAGGATGTCGGAGGCATCTAGCCCCTCGGCCAAGGCCTCGTAGGTGGGGCGGATGCGGTGCAGGATGACATCCTCGGCCAGGGCGTAAAGATCGCCGGGCACCACATACTCGCGCCCATGGATCAGGGCTCGAGCACGGGAGGCTTTGATCAGGGAAATGCCCGCGCGGGGAGAAGCTCCCAACTCCAAGGAAGGGTGCTTGCGAGTTCGGTCGACGATCTGCACCACATGTTCAAGGAAGGTTTGGGAAACGTGTACTTTGTTCACGTCTTCCATGGCCTTGGCGATCTCCTCTTTGCCACCCACTTGGCTTTCGGAGAGCATGTCAAACTCAGTGCGCATCAGCGCGCCGCCATCCTCATCGCGCATCACCTGCAAGGCCGCGTTGCGCATCAGGATCTCCTTCTCCTCCTCTATGCTGGGGTAGTCCAAGCGGTGCAGCAGCATGAAGCGGTCCAATTGGGCTTCGGGCAACTCAAAGGTTCCAGCTTGCTCGACCGGGTTCTGGGTGGCGATAACCAGAAAGGGCGCTGGCAGCGTATAGGTTGTATTGCCGATGGTGGTCTTGCGCTCCTGCATGGCCTCCAGGAGTGCACTCTGCACTTTGGGTGCTGCCCGGTTGATCTCGTCAGCGAGCAACAGGTTCGTGAATATGGGCCCCTTATGCGTGCGAAACTCTTGGGTGCGCTGGTCCAAAATTTCCGATCCCAGGATATCCGAAGGCAACAGGTCGATTGTGAACTGGATGCGTGAAAATTCCAGGCTGATGGTTTTGGAAACTGCGGCGACCAGCAAGGTTTTTGCCAGGCCGGGCACGCCTTGCAACAAAAGGTGACCGCCGGTCAAGAGGGAGATCAGTAGGCGTTCTACCACCACATCTTGACCGACCACCACCTCGCCAACCCTCTCACGGATATTGCGGAGGAAGGCGCCTGTCTCGGCGAAGGGGGGAGCTGTGGAACTGTCGACCATGGGGACGCTAATGGGCAGGGGGGATAACATGTAAATAAAAGGAGGTGCCCACCGATGGGGTGAGGACCTTCTAGCACAGAGTGTACAGTAGAAACCCTGGAAAGGGTGGTAACTGTTTCTCTGGGACGCTGGACGCACACTTCACTGCCCCTAGTTTTCGATTTTTTGTTAGGGTCCGCCCCATTGGGGCAAAAAGTACGGCGCAATCGGCGAGAAGATGGCCTCGGGCGGGGCGAGGGTGATTTTGGGGTGGGACCGGGGTTGGATGCCAAGGTCCCAATCACACGCTGGAACCTCGAAACCGGACACCTGGACAGGGGAAGCGGGCCCTCCACCTCCCCTTCCCCAGCCTCTCGCGGGTTGGCCAGTGGACCTCAACGTTGCAAGCTATCAGGCCGTCTGGCTGCCTGTGGAGCCCGTCAATGGCAATTGTTCACCTCAACGTTGCGAGCTACCTGGCCGAAACTGCCGAATTCGGGCCCGTGGGGTTCGTTCGGCAGTCGTTCTGGGTAGTCCACAATGGTGAGGTCCATACTCCGTCCCACACTCGCGCGCCTGAAGAATGAATCCGGGCTATTCGTGGGACGCCTGACCCGTGTGCGAAAGGTCAAGGTCTCCACCGGCTGCAAAGTTGCGTGGGCAGGATTGGGAACGAAGTCCCAGCGGCTGCTTGAGTGACTCCGGCATCGATTCTCATGAGCCTTCTCACCTCATCGCGTACGTTGTCACGACTTTTGCCAGGTAAGTACCGGGTACGAACTGTGACATCGTACGTGGCGCGATACCACCGCGGTATCTCGGTATCATCTGCAAAAAACCGCACTTCAGGGATCCAGAGGAAGTGGTCTTGTGGAACAACGCCGTGCCGGTACGGCTCTCTCCTAATTGGGCGAGTTGGGGCCATGGTTGCAATTCGCTCCATGGGCGTGGTTGTCAAAGGAGTTCGTGAATTGCACTAGAAACGCTGTCGAGTTATCCCCATCATCCAGGTTGGTCTGGGTATTCCCACAGTGCAGGCGTGAGTATTCGGAGAGGTTGCGCGAATAGTAAGCGGTTATCTCACTTTGCTCTGGTGCGTCGACCTCCGCGTGTTCGAATGCGCTGCAAAGCAGACCGACATTGTGGTTTGAGCCAAGTCCTTGGTCCACCCATAGGTAGAAACCATCCCTGTCATCGGTCAACACATCCAACGTATCGTCGGCGAAATTTGGGGGCGTGCCCTGTCGTTGACCTCCGGGCCGATATCGCCATCCAGGGTCAAATACTCGCCACCCACGGTCCATGCCCTGGCACCCGCATGGTCACTCCAGTTGGTAGGCCAGGTCCAGGCCAAGCACGTGATTGGAAAAGCCTCCACGGGTCAGTTCCGTGCCGTCGCCAAGTCCGCATCAAAAACAAAATCAGGCAAACTACGTATGGAAAGGCCCCATTGAAAAACCTCATGATAGCCCATGTCTACGGTGCCCATGGGATGGCCACCGATCAACGAGTCAAATAGCCCGATGGAAAAGCGTACGGTGCCCGAGCCCCCGGTCGTAAACCGGTTGCCGTACTGCACGCCGCTGCCTCCGAGCTCTTGACCGGGGTAGGCGCGCAGAACAGCGGGACGGTAAATTGTCCGAAGGCCGTGCAGGTGTTTTTGCATCTGCTGACCAAAGTCCACTAAGAACCGGCCCACGCGCAATGTCGAGTTTCCGCCGAGGACTTCGTAGATGACTGCGGCCTCCTCCACGGCGAGCCCATCGTCTTTGTTACCGACCACACCGCCATAGGCCCAGGTGTTGGGGTCGCTCCAGGTGCTGATGGATCCCTCGAAGGACCTCAGCGAAAAACCGAGCCCGTCTTCGCTCGGGCCTTCAGCCGAACGTAAGGTCAGCAGGGAGTCAATTGAGCCATTGATCACCGGATAGAATTCCGACGAAGAGCGGTTGGCTTGGTTCAGCGGTATCTCCTTTGGCAATCCGAGATTCGAAGGTGCGGAGCCCTGGGCCAAAACCGAACTGACAAGAGTGGGGATCGGATCAGACAGGTAAGGGCGTTCATAGGGAGCTTCGGCTATCTGCTGTGACTTGGCGGCAATGATCTCTATTGACAATAAGTGGTCAATAGCCAAAACCCCCGTTGTTCTCCTTCCATACATTGCTCCACCAGGCAGCCTGGGGAGATTCTCCGCCCGAATACCCGATGCTGGAGCCCCACCATCACTTTCACTGCGAGATGTGCAGCCGATTGTTGGACGTTCCCGGGTGGCTGGGCTCCCCGGCGCCCTCTGGTTTCGTGGCGAAGGCCCACGTGTTGACGATCAAGGGCTCTTGCCCAGGCTAGGTCGGACGCGCTCTGAAAATGCCGTACGTGGGTGAGTCTTCCCACACGGCGCCCTAAGCAGAGGGACGGGCACCGAATCGGTACGCATCTACATCCCTCGCTCGTCCTTGATCCGGCTCCAGGCGTCATTCGCGGCGATCAGCTTCTCGTTGGCGAACTTCATGAACTCCTCCGGCATGCCTTTCGACTGCAAGACATCCGGGTGGTACTCGCGTACGATCCGCCTATGTGCGGCTCGCACTTCCGCATCACTTGCATCGGTCGAAACGCCGAGTACGTCGTAGGGCGACACCTTCGACTCACCCTGGACTGCGTTGAAGTTCGCCTTGCACGACTGGTAGTCGCTGGATGAAAGCCCCATGTCGCGCGCGATCCGACGGATGAGCTCCTCCTCCGCGGGATGCTGAACGCCGTCGGCCAACGCAACAACAAAGAGAATCGTGATGATGTCGCGCAGACGATCCGGCTGGGTCCGCAGCAACTGCCCAAGCTGAAGCGCAAACTCGGACGCGGGGGTAGCATCGTCCCGTGCATAATTGAAGACCTGGGCGGCAGACTTCCGCTCGGCGATCGACATACCCATACGATCGCGAAGGAAAGAGTCATAGGCCTCGATCTCGTCCTGGGTAACCCGCCCATCCGCCTTAGCGACCTTGGCCGCCAGGCTTGTCAGAGCCACGGCGAAGATCGCCTGGGCTTGCGCCTGCGTGCCCGCCACCCCGCTTGCCCGCTCTGCTCCCCCTTGCACACCTATACCCGAGCCCAAAATGGAACCAAAAAATGCTCCAACCGGTCCACCCAGCATGAAGCCGAACGTGCCGCCAATGATTGATCCAAAGATTCCCATGGCGAAAGTGTAGCGCCCCACCCCAAATGTTCCAGACGATACATCGATACCGCGCCGGTACTGAGCCAGAGCGAAATCCGCCACTTCGATCCGATGGGTTGACAATTCCAGCCCATCGGATCGAAGCGGCGGATTTCGCTCTGACTCAGTACCACTACTCAGTACCAGCAGTGTACTCCCCATAGGAAAAGTGCGCCCTAGGTTGGACAGTTCTAACCCGCATTTTTCACGAAGGCCATAGGTGATGCGTGAACAGCGCGCCGCAATCTGCGAGAATCAGGTTCTAACCGCTTGAAACAAGCAAATCACGAGCGCGCTGTATGTCAAAGTCTACCCCACAGTCTGTCCTCTTCGAAGGCCAATTTTCTAGGCCCGTTACAGTGGTGTTTGACTCCGGATCCCTAACCTCGGATGTTGGCGTCATTCTGCTGGCGGCAGCTGACAAGAA
>JAAETM010000796.1 GCA_024228395.1 bacterium
ACCGGTTGGTACGGGAACGGCATCAGCGCCGACGGCCGCCTGCGCTTCAAGACCGTCACCCGGTAACACCGCGCCATGGCTGAATGGACCTGCTCTGATCTCTCCTTGTCCTTTGGAGGGCCTCCCCTGTTGGACGGCGTACATCTCGCCATTCAACGGGGGGAACGCATTGGACTCCTGGGTCGCAACGGCTCGGGCAAGTCCACGTTCCTGAAAATCATGCAGGGCATTCACACGCCCGACGGTGGCAACGTGGGAGCCCGACCCGGTTTGACCATCGCGGGTTTGGCCCAGGAAGTTCCCGACAGCCTCTCCGGCACCGCTGGGGAGCTGCTCGAAGAGACCCTGCGCGGAATCGGAGTGACCGAGGAATGGGATGTGGAGAAGCGCGTGGCCCAGAGTCTTGCGGCGGTGGGCATGCAGCCCGACCGTGAACTGGCCGTGCTCTCCGCAGGTGCTGCCAGAAGGGTGCTATTGGCCCGCTCCCTCGTCCTGGAGCCCGATTTGCTCATCCTGGACGAGCCCACCAACCACCTGGACTTGGAGACGATTCAACGCCTCGAAGTCCTGCTGGTGCGACGCGCCGGATCACTGATTTTGGTCACCCACGACCGCATGTTCCTGCGCAAGATCGCCACGCGCATCATCGACATCGACCGCGGCCAACTGCGCTCCTACGATTGTGACTACGACACCTACCTGGAACGTCGTGAGGCTCTTTTTGAGGAACAGGCCAAGCAGAACGCGCTCTTCGACAAGAAACTAGCCCAGGAAGAGGTCTGGCTGCGCCGCGGGGTCAAGGCCCGCCGCACACGCAACCAGGGCCGCGTCAAAGCCCTCAAGGCCATGCGCGAGGAGCGCGGGGAACGGCGCGAGAAGGTCGGTCGTGTGCAAGCCAAGTTGCAAGAGGCGGAACGCAGTGGCCAAATCGTGCTGCGCGCCACCGGTTTGAATCACACCTTCGAACCGGGCACGCCGCTCATCAAGGACCTGGACTTCACCCTCTGGCGTGGGGACCGCATCGGTCTGATGGGTCCCAACGGCTGTGGCAAATCGACCCTTTTGCGCATCCTGTTGGGCGAACTGGAGCCGAACACGGGTGAATCCCACATGGGAACGCGGGTCGCCCTCGGTACTTTTGATCAACTGCACGAGGACCTGAACCCCAACTTGACGGTCCAGGAAAATGTCTGCGACGACGGCGAAATGATCACGGTCGGAGGTCGCACACGCCACATCATGGGCTACATGCAGGACTTCCTGTTCACCCCCGATCAGGTGCGCGGCCCGATCACGGTGCTGTCCGGCGGTGAACGCAATCGCTTGCAATTGGCCCGAATCCTGGCCAAACCCTGCAATCTGCTCATCCTGGACGAACCCACCAACGACCTGGACGTGGAAACCTTGGAGCTGCTCGAGGAGATCCTGCTCAACTACCAAGGAACTCTGCTGATCGTCAGCCACGACCGCGAATTCTTGAACAATGTGGTCACCTCCACCTTGGTTGCGGAGGGCAATGGACACTTCCAAGAGTACGTGGGCGGCTTTGATGACTGGCAAAAGGGCCAGCAGGAGACCGCGATCAAGGTGAAGCCCAAAGCCGCGAAGCCCAAAGCCAAAAAGGAACAAGCGCGGCGCCTGACCTACAAGGAACAGGAAGAACTCAAAGCCCTTCCCGCGCGCATCGAGGAGCTGGAAGAGCAAAAAGAGACCCTATCCACTCGCCTGGCCGACCCGGAACTCTACAAGGGCGACGGCGCCGAAGTCACGCAAATCACCGCCTCCCTCAAGCAAACCGAAGACGCATTGGCAACCGCCTACGAACGCTGGGAGCTCCTGGAGGACGTGCTAGAGAAGTCCGGCAAGACGTTGTAGCAAGGCGGACACCCCCGCCTACACCAAATTTCGCAGGGCTGCCAGGATACCGCGCGTGGCGTGGCTGCGGTTCAGGGTGTAGAAGTGAAGCCCCGGAGCTCCCGCCTCGAGCAGCTTGCGGCATTGGTCGATGGCGTGCTCGATACCGATGGCCATCACCGCGCCGGGGTCGTCTTGATCAGCACGCAAGCGCTCCAACAACGCCTCCGGAATCGTCGAACCGCACATTTCGGTGAAACGTACCACCTGGGCTACCTTCGTGATGGGCATGATCCCGGGCACAATCGGCACGCTCACCCCTGCAGCCCGCAAGCGCTTCACATAGTCCAAATACATGTCGCAGTCGAAGAAGATCTGCGAGACCAAAAAACTCGCGCCGCGCTTGGTCTTTTCGGCGGTCCAGCGCAAGTCATCGCCAGCGGACTCCGACTCGGGGTGCGCCTCCGGATAACACGCAGCGCCGATGCACATATCGAACTCCGCCTTGACCAAATCGATCAATTCCGTGGCATGGCCAAACGCGGGCGAAGCCTCCACTTCGCCATCCTCGGGAATATCACCACGCAAGGCCAACACGTTCTCCACCCCCCCATTGAGTAACCTCTGCATGTTGCTGCGAATCCCTTCTGGCGTATCCGCGACACAGGTCTGATGCGCCATGGCCGTCACGCCCAATTCCTTCTGCAAGCTCATGACCACCTGATGGGTACGCTCGCGGGTCGACCCGCCTGCACCATAGGTCACCGACACATAATCCGGGTCCACCGACGCCTTTAGCTCCGCCACGGTGCGCATCAGATTCGTTGCCCCCTTGTCGGTCTTGGGGGGAAAAAACTCGAAGCTAAAAACCGGCTTGCCGGTGGAGTAACAGTCTTGGATCTTCACGATTGTGATTGTGCTGGAAGCCCGGCTAAGGGCCAAGTCTTCGGTTCGGAGAAACCCACAAAAACCTCGTGAATGCCACCGTCCACAGCCTCAAGAACCGTCTGCTTTCAGGGCCAGCAGAGATTCCCGATAGTTATCCGGGAAAGCACAGCTTTTCAGACGGGGCATGTCAATGCAAGCCGTAGTCATACGAGCATCCAACGCCAGTTCCTCGCCCAGGAAAAAACGGTAGCGCAGGACCAGGGAAGAGCGCCCCAGCTTCTCGCAGGTCACAACCACGCGGGGCTCATCCCCGAAGCGCAGGGGCCTCTTGAAGTCCACGTTCGAGTTCACCAGGGGAAAACCAAGCTGCTGGCCCACGATCAGCTCCGCGTAGGGGATGCCCACATGGAACTCCCACATATCCTCGAAAACCCGATGGATCATGTTGTAGATGCTCGGGAAATAGGCGATGCCGGCGGCATCCACGTCGCCAAAGCGCACCTTCACCACTGCTTCGTAGGCTGCCATGGCTTTACTCCACAAGCTCCGGCCAGGTTTCGGCCACGCTCGTGGCGAGTATATCTGCCAGACGATTCACCAGATCCGCACCCTCCTCGGCGGTCCCGGAGGCCGGGTCGCCGCAATAGGCCTCGGTCGCACCGCACTGCACGAAGTTGCGCGCCCCGCCCTGGATCTTCTCCATCAAACCAACCTCGATCGGCTGCAAGACCTTCTGCTCATCCACCCGAACCGATTCAGCGTTGGCCTGTAGCATAATGCTGGTTTCATAGCGCCCCGCATGGCAATCCCCGCTGGAGAATTCATCTCCCAAGGTAGCTGCCCAACGGCGCTGGGTGTTGTCGGGGAAAATGGCGTGGGCCTTGTCGTGCCCGCGCTCGGTGTGGTCCAAAATCACGCCGCGCAGGACGTCGATGTGATCCGATTCCAAGTGCCCATTGGAGAAGACCACCTGCCGCACGCCGGACTCCGCCAGGGAGTGAATCGCGTCGTCGAGAATGGACCAAAGGGTGCCGGGTTGAAGGCTCACCGTGCCCGCAAAACCATCGGTCCATTGGGTCACGCCGTAGGAAAGCGAAGGCAGCAGCATGGTTTGATAACCGCGCTGCTCCAAAAGCTCCGCGCCCCTACGCGCCTGGGCCTCTGCGATAGTCACATCCGTATCCAAAGGCAGGTGCGGCCCGTGGGGTTCGGTGCTGCCCAGGGGCAGAATGACCACCGTCTTTTCGGTCAGATAATCGCGCACTTCGATCCAGGTGCTCTTGGCTGCCTCTAGCATGGTTGTTCGTTGGGGTTCAGGTTCCGGTGTGCATCGGAGCTCGCGCAATCCCCGGGGAAAGCGCGGATCGATCGCGGTCTAGCAGGGCCAGGGCGAATCAAAATCAGTGGTGAGCCATACCACTCGCGGCGATCCAATCCTCCAGGAAGGCCTGGGCGTTTTGATAGCGGTCGCCACGCCGGGCGCGAATCGCCTTGCGAATGACCCTTTCCAAATCTTCGCCCACACGAATGCCAGACGCACGGGATTCCATCGGCGGCGGGTTGTCCTCCATCTTGGATTGAAAGACCTCGATGAAACCCTTACCCGACCAAGGAAGAGAGCCACTCAAAGCCTCATAGGCCAGGGTGCCCACGGCGTACAAATCCGCGTCCGCATCCGGTGCGTCTCCCCCAAACTGCTCAAGGGGTGAGTAATACGGGGTGCCTATCAACGATGTGCGTGCGCCCATGTGTTGGGCTCGCCACAAACCAGGCGTCACGCCACCTTCGACGGTAAGCGTTCCGCTCTCGCACACATACACCGTGCTGGGTTTCAGGTCCCCATGGGCGATCCCTTTCTCGTGCAAATCGGACAACCCCTCCAATAGGGACGACACCATGACGCTGACCTGGTCGCGTGGCAAAAGCCCCTCTTCCTTCAATCTATCGCGCAGGGAGCTTGCAGCGGGCAACTCGCAGAAGCGCAGCACATCGCCGCCATCGGTGGTTTCCACCGAGTGCGTTTGCACCGCAACGCCCGAACTGGCGTCACCGTAAGCGCTCAACCGTTCCGCAAAGAAGGTCGCCTGACCGGGCCCCTCAAAGAGACCCGAGGTAAACAGCTCTAAGGCAAGATCGCAATCCTGCTCCTGATCATGGACCCGAAACCGTGCAGAGAGAGGACCATGGGCCATGGTTTCCTCGATGCGGTAGCGCGAAAGTAGGACCTTGCCGACCTTCAAATCAAATAGGACTATGCCAGGACTAGACATGGGTTGGTTCCCTGCGGATTGTGTGGTCAGCTCGCGCCAAGCACTGGTTGTGGGGATTTGGGAAGGCACCTTGCCAGCCCCTTCCTGCTCGCACCCGGCGTGGGATGTCTTGCAGAGCCGGAAAGCGCCAGGGCTCGGGATCGTGAACTTGAGTCATGAACTTTGGGGAGCTGGCGGGCCATTGCGAATCAGCGATCCACCAACAGCCCGCTGGGGAGACCCCATTGTGCCAGGGTCGGTGGGTCCTGTCAGGCGCAATCAGCCCGACAAAAACAAACCCCGGCTGGCCCCTTGCGGGGTCAATCGGGGTGGCGCTGGCATTTTTGGTGTTAGGACAATCCAACCGTACCGAATCGATTTCGAAGATCCTCGGGCAACTGCACGCCAAAGCCCTCTAAACGGGTGTATTCCAGCCCACAGGCAAGGCGTAGGGGCTCAAGCTCCTCCAGGAACATCCGCACGACTTGGGCGGTGGGAATGTTCCGAATGCCGAGGGCAACCGCGCGGGTGTCGCCGCGGGCTCCGGGACGGCCGAGAGAGAGCAAACTCAGGGATAGCCACCGATCCCAATAGGTCTGGGCTTGGCGTTTGTTGGAAGAATCATTGGCGAATGCGATGAAGCGCTCTTCTTCCGCTTCGGCACTCATGCTCGGTGCGAGGGAAACGGTCATGGCCAACGCGCCAAAATCCTTGCAAACGCAATCGCGGTAACTTTCCGCGGATGCATGTGCTGCCCGGCGTATCAATGCCAAAGCCGCAGCCAATTCCTGACGGGACTCGGGGTAGGGAATACGCTCCATGCGCGGCCGAATGGCTCCCATCAGTTCGACCCCACCCAACGCATCAAAAAGCCGCTCGACTTCCACCGACACGTGGAAGGAGTGGTCCAAGCACTCAAGGAATCCACGTTTGATTTCCAAGTCCACCAGGTACTTGAGGCCATGGCCCATGGCATTCACGACCATGCGCTGGCGATAGGCATAGCGCTCCAGAATCTTCAGCAACAGGGTTTTGACTTCACCGTCGAGCTGGTCGAGTTCTGTTTGCTTTGCCATCGGGGCTCCTGTGCTTCCGGGAAGGGGGTTGCCTCAAATTGAGGCTCGCCGCCATTCTCGCCCCTAGCAGTCCCTTTTGTCGAGAGGAATCCCGGTCAACTCATTGTCGGAGATCTGTAAGCGCTCCACAGGGCGTCCCCCCAGCACATGTTGCTCAATGATTTCAGCCACATCCTCAGGCTTCACGCCCCCATACCAAACGGCATCGGGATAGATCACCACCGTTGGGCCTTTCGAGCACTGGTCCAAGCAACCGGATGGATTCGCTCGCACCACACGCCTCAAGCCCGCTTCAGCAATTTGCTTCTTGAAGGCGATCAGTACCTTTTCAGACTGGGCGTGCATGCAACAACCCGACCTGTGATCTTCCGCACGCTCGTGGGTGCAGATGAAAATATGTTTATGAAACTTAGCCATGGTGTTTTGTTCCGTTGCGGTGTTGGGAGGTCAGATTCCAGGCGCGCATGGGTTTTTCACCTCGCTGGCTCCTTCGTGGATATGCTGGGCGCACGCCTCACAATAGGGGCGATCGACGATTTGTCCACGTTTCACGCCTAATCCACCAGAATGTTGTACCGCACGGGCGCAAATCCACGCCGCACTCTCGCTAGCAAACCACTCGGCGCGTGTCACTTCGCACCCTCTTCTTGGCCTTCGTCAAGCAATTGAGCGGCTTCGCCCACGGGGAAATCCCCGGCCCGCAGGGTGCTATCCGCATCGGCAGGGTCGCGACGTGGGCCATGGAAGGTCGATGGGAACCGACCAGATGATTTGGGTGGATGCCGAAGACTCAAGGCAAGCCGCCTGTGGGCCATGGGCATGCGCAGCGTGGCCCGGTACGAATCAGGACCCGTGCTGCCACCCGAGCACAAGCACCAGCCAGCCCCCCGGTCCTGCACAAACTTGCGATTAGAGCAAGCTCCAGCGGTCCTCGACTCGTTGTGCCCGCCCCTCTTCCTCGAGCTTGATCAATCCTGCCAGCAGCGACGCCCCCGCCATCGGATAGGCCGCCTCGGGCAGATCCGCATAGACCACGGGAACCAGGGCCCGCGGTTGCGACCCGGGAAGTTCCCGCAAGGCGGCAACCAACTGTTCTTCACGCTCACCCCGATGAAGCAGATATTCGCGCATCAACTGGCGACTGTCCCGCGCCACCGGCCCGTGCGCGGGATAGAACAAGCCCGGCTTCAGGTTGTGGATGAGCTGCAAGCTTCGTAGGTAAGTAGCCAAGTGCCCCTCGGGTGGATCGATCAGAATAGTGGAAATGGTCGAAGCCAAATCCCCCCCCAGAATGGCCCGATAGCGACTGTCCCGGAAGACCAAGTGACCCGGCGTATGGCCGGGCGTATGAATCGCTTCCAGACACCAGTCCGGGCTGCCATCCGGGGCCGCCCCTAAGGGCAACCGTTCCCTATTCCGCACCGGAATGCCCTGCAACTCCAAGCGGCTCAAGGTTTCGATATGCCCAAGAACCGGCACATCGAAGGCTTCGGTGAGACACTGGACGCCACCCACATGGTCCTCGTGATGGTGAGTCAAGAGCAGGCCCTTCAACCGGGCGCCATGGCATGTCCGCTGGTGAATGAATTCGATCATCGCCCGTTGCTCGTCGGGACAGGGCGTGCCTGGATCCACCAGATAGAAGTCCTCCTGGCCAACCAGATACGTGTTGGTCGTGGTCGCCGGCGGAATGGACGGCGTTTTCAGGGGTAGCATGTAGACTCCTGGCGAGTTCAGGATCGGGGGAATCTCTTCCTCCAAGAAGCTCTGCAAGCGGTCCGACGCATGGGTCAAGAAGTCCTGCCAACCGGTGGGGGCATGCACGCGATCGGCTAGAAACTCCAACAGGGTGCGTACGGGCGGCACGATCAAGCGCTCGCCACGCCTCCATTGCAAAAGCGCCTCCGCCGGCCGAAGAAACTCGCCATGGGACAGCTCCCCGGGGAGAATCTCTGGCTCATTGTCTGCGGGAAATTGCAACCCATAGAAGTGCGTGCTGTAGCGCACGGGCGCAAAAGCCGGAGTGCGCAACAAACCCAAGTGCGCCAGGGACGAAAGGCTACCCCCTCCACGGCGTACGACCTTCCACGCTTCCAACTCCGGTGATTCCAACAGACCATTGCGGTGCTGCGCCCGTTGCTCACTGCTCCAACCCGTGTCCAGGTCGTCCAGCAGTACACCTGTCTCCTCGAACAACTCACGCGCCGCGCACCATCGAAACGCCTCCTGAGCATCGCGCTCCAGGTCACCATCCCCACCATCCAAGACCCCACCCGGCAGGGCCCAGTAGCCCCCAAAAAACTGCAAAGAATCGGAACGCCGCACCAGATACACCTGGGTATCAACCCCCTGGCCACGCACCATCATCACCGCGGAGGAATCACGAAAGCTAGCAGGAGTACCCATGTCGGGCAGCCTACCCCGACCACCGCTTGCACGCGAAACTAAAAGCTGTAGCCAAAACCCACGAAGGCCTGGCCATATTCCAAATCCACGTCCAAGGCGCCTATGCTGCCTTCCAATCCCATGGTTCGGCGATATCCCATCACGAAGTGGGAGGACAGGTTGAAACGCACACGCATGCCCGCTTCGAGGTACGGCCCAATGTCATGGGCATCCTGCTCCAACTCCGCCCCGCCGAAGGTGAGGTCCACCCCCTGCTGACTGAACTGCACACCAGTGCCCAAGTAGGGCCTCCAGTGACCGTCTAGGAACGCGTAGTTGACACCAGCCCAAGCCTTACGGTGCCAAAGCTCGTACTCACCCCCCGGGATGCGGAAGGAGTCGATCCCCTGGCCAAAACCGATTTCCCACCCGATCGGCCATTCCGCGCCCTGTATGGGAACGCTCATGATTGCCACCGAAGCCCCGATCGGATTGTCCCCCGGCTCAAAGGAGTCCTCGTCCGAATAATCCTGCTCCAAGCGGCCCTCAAGGGCCAACCGATAGGTGCCAGATTGACATGAAACCGCCAATAAGGCTATTAGGAAGAGGTTTTGAAGACGCATGGCTCGGATAATGACGGGTGGTAACGGGCTACATAGTCTATCCCACTCCGTCACCTCCGGTCGGTGTACCCGGACCGCGACTCAATATGGGGCCAACGCCTACTCAATTCCATGTGTCCCCACGCGTGGTTTTTGTCCCAAAACTCGCTCCCCAGCTCGCTGTTCCTCCCCCGAAACGGCCCCTTTGGATTTCAATCCACAGGAAAAGCTCGGTCGACCTCAGCCTCGACCTATACCTTCACCACTTCCGCCGAACGTTGCCATTTTGAACCTTCGAATGGTTGTTACGGACGGGGTCGATAGCGCCAATGTTCCGGCAACGGCCACGATTCGTTTGGCGGCAAGAGGCACCTTCGATGCGGGCAACACCCGGCACTTGACAATCAGAACACACGCAAATTCCGAGATTCGCCGTCGCGCCGCGTGCAAGCAACTCCCATTGGTCAGCCCCGCCGGTTCGCGAGAACCCGCGGGGCTAAGAACTCCAAAAGATCTTGGGCCTTTGGATAGCCCATGCCGCAATCGATCTAGGCCACGGGCAAACTGGGAGCGAATTGTTGCCGGAGAGCGACCCAGGGCCAGACCCGCTTGCCGGGAGGTCATGCCCTGCTCGATTCGCAAACGAATGACTTCGCGATACTTTTCGGGCAGGCGATTGACGCATTGCTGCAAATGGTCCCGGGCCTCCGCTTCCTCAGCTTCGGACAGCAGGTCGCGCCCTGTTGGGATCAGTTCGAGGTCATGTTGCTTCGACAAGCATGGCGCAAGAGGGGAAGCAAAGTTCTGCTCCTCCACTTCCCGTGCTAGGAGCTCACCAAACCATGCACCCAGGGGCATCGAACCATCCCGGTCCTTTTGCTGCATGGCCCTCAGGAAAACCGTTTGAACCAGGTCCTCCGCCCACTCGTGCTGCCCGGTGACATGCAGCGCCAAGACGTACAAGCCGGGCGCCTGATCCTCAAAGATAGGACCCAACCGTGCCGCCTTTCCGGAGCGTTGGAAATGCTCAAAAATCCGATCGGGAACATCTTCGAATTTCATTGGTGGTGGAATCATCAAGAAACTCCTTCTCTTTAGTGTGAGCGACAGAACTGAATCCTGGGACCCCAATTCAGTCCACATTGATACCTGATATTTTTGCCTCCTCAGCAGAATCTGTGGGTCTCCGGCGGCTCAGGAAGCTTGCCCATTGCATGATAGAGGGCCGTTTCAGCCGCATCGAACGTCCTGAAGCCGTATGACTTTCTGAACGTGAGTTTCAGCTTGTTGTTCAGACCTTC
>JAAETM010000797.1 GCA_024228395.1 bacterium
ACTCGAACATCAACTATCCCTACACCACGGAACAAGTTCGCACCATGTACCAGGACGCGGTTGGCGCTATCCCGGGACCGGAAACCGTTGGGAGCGTATTGACCGCCCTGTTCCAAGCCAACAACCTGGGTTGCCCCTGGTTTCTGATTTGAGCGTGCAAATCGTTCAGTAGGTTGGTCACGATCTCGCAGGCGATGCCAGCCCTTCGGAGTCCAGGAAGTACCGCCAGGTGGCTAGTTCCCATCGAGGAGGCCCTCGGCATGTTTCCTAAAGTGCTCCAAGGACCTGTTTCTTTCGTTTCTCGCGGGGGTTTATGTAGGCATCGGTTGTGGAGATGTTGGTATGGCCCAGCTGGTCACGCGTCCTGTCAAGGGCGAGGCCGGAACCCACAAAGCCGTGGGCGATGGAGTGGCGAAGGGCCCGAGCGCTGACCTTGACGCCTAGGCGCTGGCTCCAGCGTCTCAGGATTTGGCCAATGCCAAGCATGCCCCCGGGGATTAGAAATTCCCGGCCGGTGTCATCAGCAGCCTTGATGAGTCTCTTGATGAGTCTATTGAGGACCTCGGCAAGGGGCTCGTCCATGGGGACGAGGCGGATGCCCACTTTGGCATTGAAGGTGATCGAGCCTGCGTGGAAGTCGATATCCGCTGGCCTGAGATTGGCGATCTCGTTGGAACGGCCGCCGGTCCACACAATCAGCTCGTACACGTCGGCATGCAAGTCACGCATCTCGAGGTGGATGACGTTTCCGTTGGCATCCCGGATTTCCTTTGTGCGCATGTCGTTCAGGAACTTGAGGGCATCCATAAAGTCGATGTCATGGATGGCTCTGGGGATCTTCTTGAGCTTGGTGGATTGGTTCGGCCATCCCTGCGGCTAGGAGTGCGTGCCTCAGGATCTTGAGATCTTGGTCGATCAAGGTGTTTGGGTTCCGATTCATGCTCAAGGCGGTTCGGATGAACCAAGCGACCTCCTTGGCGGTGAATATGCGAAGGGGGGTTTCGGGCTTCCAGAACTTGAGCAGGTAGCGACCGTGGGCGCCATAAAGCGTCTTGAGCGTGATCTCCTTGAGCCCGCGTCCTTTGGCCTCCGACGCTGCGGCCAAGATGCCCCCCCGAGGGTCTTGATTTCGCTTCTGGCGCCGACGCCACCTTCGGCCTTGATGGATCGGTAGTCGGCACTGGCTTCTTCCTGGGTTGTTCGAAGGGTGCCGTAGGATCGGCGGCCATTTACCTGGCACCTAGCCCGAAATCTCCAAAAATCGCCAGCCCAAATGGCCTGAACCCCAAGGTGGCGGATGCGGGGCTTGGGCGGGCGCTTGCGTTTCATTTGCTCACAATACCGAGCAAATGGGGCAACTGGTGGGGCAACT
Organism: bacterium; assembly: GCA_024228395.1. Taxonomy (GTDB): domain Bacteria; phylum Planctomycetota; class UBA1135; order UBA1135; genus NORP259. The sequence goes on from JAAETM010000797.1 coordinate 1,373, forward strand.
TTCCAAAACAAGCCATAGCCAGATTGGCAAATAGTGCCTTCTTGGGTCCCTAATGCCGATTATGATGGTCGGGGAGATGGGACTCGAACCCACGACTCGTAACTCCCAAAGCTACGCCTCTACCAACTGAGGTACTCCCCGAACCGGCGCAAGGATAGCGAACTTCGGGGGTTAGTGGGAGTAAGAATGGGTTGGGTTTCTTCGGGGGGGTAGGTTAAGGTTCCCGCGTGGCCCAGGACTTGGGCCTACGGGTCTGGGACCCAGTCAACAATATGAAGGTACTGGTCGTGGGAAGTGGAGGGCGCGAGCACGCGCTCTGTTGGAAAATCGCCAAGTCGAAAATGGTCGATGAGGTCCTGTGTGCCCCGGGCAACGCGGGCACGGCCCTGGTGGCCCGCAATGTGGCATTGCAAGCCACGGACGTGGAGCGCATTTTGGCGGTGGTTCGGCGTGAGAACGTCGGGCTGGTGGTTATCGGCCCCGAAACGTCTCTGGACGTGGGTTTGGCCGACACCCTGCGCGAGGCCAAGGTCCCCGTGTTTGGACCGGGTATCAAGGGCGCTAGGTTGGAGTCCTCCAAGGTCTACTCCAAGGACCTCATGGAGCGTCATCGTATTCCCACCGCGTCCTCCAGAACCTTCGATCGTTCCGGCGCCGCTAAGGGCTACCTTGAGAATTGCGACACCTGGCCCCAGGTCGTCAAGGCCGATGGTTTGGCCGCTGGCAAGGGCGTTTACGTCTGCCAGGACTTGGAAGAAGGTCGCAGTGCTGTCGATGCTATCATGGAGGAGAAGCGTCACGGAAGTTCCGGTACGCGCATCCTGGTGGAGGAATTTATGGAGGGCCAAGAGGCCAGCGTGTTCGCCATCATCGATGGCCGCACGATCCTGATCCTCGAAACCGTTCAAGATCACAAACAGGTGGGCGAAGGCAACAAGGGGCCCAACACAGGCGGCATGGGTGTGCTCTCACCCATGGGTGAAATCAACACCCGCTTGCATCGCCAAATCGAACAACGGGTTCTGATCCCCACCGTGCACGCCATGCGTCAAGAGGGCATCGATTTCCACGGTGTTCTGTTCGTGGGTTTGATGATGACCGAGGGTGGCCCGCGCGTCGTCGAGTACAACGTGCGCTTTGGCGACCCGGAAACCCAAGCTCTGGTGCGCCGCTGGAAGTCGGACATTGTTCCGGTGCTGTTGGCTTGCGCCCAAGGGGAACTCGAACAGGTCTCCGCCCCCGAGTGGGATGGGCGTCCCTGCGTGGGCGTGGTCGCCGCCGCTGGCGGATACCCCGATGAATACCGCAAGGGCGATTTGATCTCCGGATTGCGCCAGGCGGAAGAGGTCGACGACGTGGTTGTCTTCCATGCAGGCACCGCGGAAAAGGACGGCGAAATCGTCACAGCGGGCGGTAGAGTCCTATGCATCACCGCCATGGGCACGGACGTGGATGCTGCCCGCGCCAACGCCTACGAGGCCTACGACAAGATCCGCTGGGAGGACAAGTTCGCTCGCCGGGACATTGGCAAGGTCGTTGTGGCGGAAGCGCCGAAGGAGGCCTCCGCCCACGTCGACGAATCATAGTTCCAATCCCCAAATCTACCCTTGAAGCACAGCCTTGTAATCCAAGAATTCGAGACGTTCCTGCGGGGCGAGAACTTGAAGTTGACGCCCCAGCGGCGCCGCATTTTGGATCGTGTATACGCCACCCATGATCACTTCAGTGCTGAAACGCTCTACGCTTGGTTGCGCGAAGAGGAGGGGCCCCAGGTCAGTCGCGCCACGGTGTATCGCACCCTGGAGGTGCTCAGCCGGGGCGGGTTCGTTCAAGGGTTGGACACGGGGGGCAGTGGGGTGGTGTACGAGCACGTGCTCGGGCATGAGCATCACGATCACCTGGTTTGCGTTGCATGTGGACGTATCGACGAGTTTTCAGATCCGGAGATCGAAAAGCTGCAGGTGAAAGCGGCGAGCGCAAAGGGTTTTACCCTGGTGAGCCACGTGCTCAGACTCTCGGGCTTTTGTGAGGCGTGCCAGCAGAAGCGCGAGCAATCGGTGACCCGCTCCAATTCGGGGACGAGTCACACCGGGCCGGTAGGCCCTCCGGTGGGGCGGGATTTCGAAAAGTAGGCCTGCGGTGCTTGAATCAGCGTTTCTTGGGGTCTGACCGGATCAACCCCAGGGAACCCAGGCAGTCCCGTTCGAATGTACCGCCGGTGGAATCTGCGGACACCCAATCGGCCTGGTAGTTCGCAACGTTGAGGAGAACCAAAGAGAAGGGCTCTCGCCGCTGGCAAACACCAGCGGCGAAAGCCTTTCTCTTTGCACGCTTGACGGGACTTACCGCTATTCCAAACGCCTTCGAACCCGGAACAGGAAGTCTTGCGCGGTGTCATTTTCGTAGCGCCCGAGACTCTTCGCTGTCACGGCCAATACGGTTTCGTTTGATTCGTGGGCAGTGACCTGGCACGTGATGCGTGTGCCTTGCACATGGGCTTCGAGCAAGCCCTTTTCGCTATCGGTTTTGATGGGGTCCAGGGACTGGCTTTGAAGGGTTTGCTTGGTGGCTTCCCACGTCTGTTCGTAGTTGGCGGGCATGCGCAGGGAGTGGGCATTCTCAGAGAACTCTTGGCTGATGACAACGCCCAAACCCACCGCGGCGGCGATGTGGCAAGACGGCGCCATGGCGGCAGATGCCAGCAGGGCGAGCCCAAGGTTGAAGTGTTTGATTTTCATTCGGAATCCCCTTGTTCTGTAGTGGGTTGATCGGTGAATGTGTCCCAATTCACGCTGGAGGGCACGGTGTCTTGCCACTCGGTCCCGTTGTCGCGCGCAGGTGCATTGGCGGACATGGCGGCGCGACGGCTCAGATTGTCGAAGTCGGTGATGATGCGCTCCAAGGTGAGGGTTGAAAGCTCAGGGCTGTAGACCAGTGCTTTCTTGGCCAGCACCGTGATCTGGGTTTGTCCCACGGAGACTTCCTTGACCTGGATTTGCACCTGGCCGTAATCCAGGTTGGTGCGTGCCTGCAAGAGATCATCGTCCCGGTGGATCAGGGAGTGGGTCATGCCGGACAGGCTGTTCAGGGCGCTGTGCCAAACGAAGTTTGAGTCCGAGGGCACGGTTGCGGAGACCGAGTGGTCTTGGAAATCATCGTTCAGGATGACCGCGCTGGCGGTCAGTGCGGCGGCAGCGCAGCCGCCCAGGAACGGGCAGCACAGGAGGGTTGCGAGGGTGAGTTTTTGCATGGATATGCCTTGATAGTTTGCCTCAAAAAAAGGCGGACACCCCTCCCGGTTCTCCCCCCACGGGAGAACCCCCAGTGGGGCATGATCATTGCCGAATGGTACCACCCGGTGCAGGGCACTCCATTCGACACCCCAACCCTACGCACCCCGCCAGACCACTTCCAGCCACTCGCCCCAGGGATGGGAATATTCCCGTTTGCGAAACCGAGGGCAACTCGCCCGGGCATTTCGGCGCCTCAGCAATCTTCTGCGATTGCCCTGCCACTTTCCAGGCTGGCGCCGGTCTTTAGGTCAAGCAAATGGCGCGCGGGGCGCCGGTAGCGATCCCTGGAGGGAAATCAGTATGAAGTGGAAGAACATCTTTGGCCTTGGAGCCATCTTTTGGAGCTTGTCTATTCCGTGTTTGGCCCAGGTCCGCGTTCCTGCTGCCGGTCAAGGCACGCTGCCCCGGATTGTGCGTGGGTTGGTCGTATGCGAGCGTTTCAGCGTGGCCAAAGGGGAAGAGGTATGGGTCTTGGGGGATACGGAAATCCGATCCTCTGGGCCGGTACGGATCGATGGAATGTTACGGGTGGCATTCGAGGGGGCCGTGGCCGGGATGCCCCCTGCTTCGAGGGACGCCCCCGACCTGGTCATCGACAGCCAGGCGGGAATCTGGGTTGCCGGCGTGGTGCAGGGGGCGCATGGTGCGCCGGGTTTGATCGGTTTGCCCACCTTGCAGAATTGCATGGAAGCGGGTGGGGCAGGTGGTGATCTGGAGCTGCGCGCCCCGTTCTTGAAGGTCGAGGGCTTGATCGTGGGTGGGGATGGTGGAGCTTCGGGGCCCAATGCCAAAGCGGCCCGCGGCGGCGATGTGCGCATTTACGGGCCATGCTCATCGCCGCGCTCGGTGCCCGTGTTGGATGGCAAGGGGCGTGTTCGCATGACCGGCCACTACGGTGGGGATGCGGGCACGCACTTGGGCGACCGCAGTCTGACCCATGAATTTCCGGCGGGCGACGGGGCGCGGGGAGGGCATGTCTTGCAGTTCCCCGGGTGGTCCTCGGGTCAGGGTGCGTCCGCCGGGTGTGCGGTTTCGGCGTCTAGGAATCGATTGGGACAGGGGGGCAGCGCAGGGGTCTCTCCGGTGCTTCCGTTCGGCACGGGGCGCCCCGGCGAATCGGGGACCCCGGGGATCGGAGGAACGAGCAAGTCGGGTTCAAATGGGATCCACGGAACCGCAGGAAGCCCGCACGGACAGGCTGGGGGCAATGGCGTGGCCGGGACCCACGGTGTGGGGAACAATGGAGAAACCGGTGGAGATGGAAGGGACAACTGCCCGAAAGGGCCGGGTGGTACCGGTGGGCTTGGGGGGCGTGGTGGCCTTGGCGTCGGCGGAAATGGAAGCAACGGGGGCAATGGGGGCGATGCGTATAGGAACCCCCTGACGGGTGAGTATATGGGCCGCGCCGGTCAAGGGGGTCGAGGCGGAAACGCTGGCAGTGGATTTGGCGGCAATGGTGGCAATGGGGGGGGCGGAGGCGCACCCTCCGGTGCAGGAGGCGTCGGGGGGGCGAAAGGTCCGGCCGTGGCAGGCATCCCAGGTCTGGGGGGAATCAGCGGTGCTGGCAGCCCAGCCCTTGCCGATGGTTGGGGCGGGGCAGTGGGAGGCGAGGTCGCGGGCGCAAAAGGTAAGCGGGGTAGAACCGGAGGGCCCTGCCGTGAATAGGGCATCGTTGCGATGGGCCCTAGGCCTCGGACCTCTGGTTCTGCTGGGCTTTCTGTTTTTCAAGCTCCTGCCTTCAGGGCCAGGGGATATGCACGGATTGGCCATGGAAACGACCCCCCCCGAAGGTCGGGTGGAGTCGGCGGGGTCAGGTGCTCTGGCAGCGGCCGGGGTGGGGTTGGTTCCCAGCGTCAAGGGGCTGAGGGTTCATGGGAAACCACAACCCAAGGGGCTGGAGCCATCCCCAACGCGCTCCTTCACGATCACTATCGAGGCTGGGAAACAGGGTTGGCCCGTCCCGGGCGCCCGGTTGACGCTGGGGCCCCCCGATGAAATTCTTGTGCAAGCGGTTTGTGATGACCAAGGCATGGCCAGAATCCAATGGCCGGCGACGCGTTTGTCCATCGATGATGAACGACTGCATTGGTCGCTGTCTTCGGAAGAGTATGGCGTGCAAGAGGTGCTTCCTTTCGACCCTGAGGAGCCCGAGCCGCGATTGCGGGTGGGCGCTCACTTGGTCGTTCGAGGGCAGCTAGTATCCGCGTACGTGCATCAGTGGCCCTATGCAACCGTCTACTTGGAGCCCATCGGTGAGGGGGGCGAGGTGCCCCGCTATGCCACTTGCTTGGCGCAGAAGGGGGGGAGCGTCGAGATACAATTGCCATTGGAACAATTGAGAGAGACCATGACCTTTGTGGTTTCGGATTCGTTCAGCACGCCACTGCGCAGGACCATCGCCCCCACATCGCTGTCGGTTGACTTGGGTACGATCGAGCTGTCTGAAGGTGTGGTCCTTCGGGGTGTTGTGGAACCCCGGTTGGAAACACCCTTTGATTGCGTTCACGTGACGGCCTACTTGGACGAGTATGGCGAAGATTGCACGGAATTGCCCAACCATGGTGGCCGCGTAATCGATGGAGCGCTTTGTTCGGCGGGGGATATGGTTCCCGTCGAGCGGGATGGCTCCTTTGTCTTCCGTGGGCTCGCGCGCCGTCGCTACCGGGTTGTGGCCGAGGCCCCAGGGAATTTGCGTTCTCCTGAGGGCCGCGTGGAAGCCATGGTGTCCGTGGACTTGCGCGAACGAAGCGCCACTTTGCCGCCGCTTCGTTTGGGACCCTGGTGGTCGACGGTGCATTGCCAATTGCGGATCCCCGAGGGCCAGGCGACTCCAGGACGCGTCTTGGTCCATGGGCCCTTCGGGAAACGGGAAAGGCAGCGAGGGTCCTTGTCGGTGGACCCGGAAAACGCATCGTTTTGGTTTGCCGTCGATTCAAGCCTTGCCCAGGAAGCGCTGCTCAAGTTCCCCGAGGGCTTTGAGGATGTGCGCATCGAAATCCCAGCCCTGTATCCGCAGCACAAGCACGAGTTGGACATTGTCCTGACCCTCGACAGCAAGATTCGACGGGACCTGGCGCTGCAACTCTCGGGGCCGGAGGGCGAGCGCATATCTCGCGTCGCAGGCCAGGAGATCGCCGTGAGAATGTTGGCCTATCGAAAGAACGGGAACGGCCTTTGGGAAGTGGCACGGGACGTGGAGCTGGAACCGCAGGAGCTAGATTGGGTCGTGAAGGACTTGACCCGTGGGCAATACCGCTTCCAGATTTTTGGAATGGGTTACGAGAATCCGGATCTGGCTTTGGTCGCTCAGCAAACAGATGTGAAGGTTCACGAGGACCCGCTGGAACCCGTGCACCTACAGTTCACACTCGGCGGCCGGGTGCACGTGCGGTTGATTGATTCCCAGGGCGACCCGGTCCTAGATGATAGTGTCGAGGTCCTGCTGGCCAACGGTCAAGCGCCCATGGAGACCTACTGGAAACCATGGCACCCTTCCGACCCGGGACACCGCAGTTTGTACCAAGGAGGTGGGTGGGGGAATGGCACCGTCACGGCCATACCGGCCTTGCCAGCTGGCCGTTATGTCGTGCATTCCTTTAAGAAATGGAGCGACCCCAGGGGCAAGGGAACGGAATTCTTGATCCGCAAGGGGGAGGTCACCGAGGTCACGATCCTTTGTCAGTAACGACAGTACTGCTGTACTGTCGCTACTGGTCGCTCACGGCAACCTTAACCAAGCGCGAGTAAAAGTTCGCACCTTCGCCCGCACTACGTTTGCCCATGCGCGCCGAGTTCGGATGGTTCCACGCATCCAGGTTGCGTTCAGGGTGCGGCATGAGGCCCAAAGCGCGCCCGGTCGGATCGGTAACACCTGCAATGTGGGCCGTGGATCCATTGGGGTTGTGCGGGTAAAGCACGTCACCTTCCCCTTCGGGCATGGTGTAAGCCAAAGCCAATTGCCCCGCAGCTTTGAGGGACGCTAGGGCTTCGTCGTCGCGCACGACGAAGCGGCCTTCGGCGTGGGCCACGGGTACGGGGAAACGTTCGCCGGGGACCAGCCAAGGACACTTGGTCTCTAGGGTTTCCAGGTGTACCCAGCGGCATTCGTAGTGGCCCGATTCGTTGGCGTAGAGCGCCATCTTGCGCGTGGAAGCGCTTTCGTCGGGTTCGAAGATGCCGGTTTCCATAAGGACCTGGAAGCCGTTGCAAACCCCCAGGATCAGGCCGCCGCACTCCAGGTGTTTTTTCAGCTTGTCGCTCAGGAAGTGGCGCAGCTCCGCGCCCCAGGCACGACCGGCGCCCAGGTCATCGCCGTAGGAGAAACCTCCAGCGAAGACCAGGATCGAATAGGGATCGAGCTTGTCGGCGTCGTGCAGGACGTGGTTCGTGTGAATCACATCGGTATCGGCGCCGCCACGGATCAAAGCGCGTTGGGTTTCTTCCTGGCAGTTGGTGCCGGTGGAACGCAACACGAGTGCTTTGGGGCGAGACATAGTTTTGTGTGTGTAGGGTGTTTGGGTTTAGGAATTAGGCGCGCGTAATATAGGCTCCGCGAATTTCTTCGAGGGAGGCTTTGAGGCACGGCCGGCCTAGGGAGTCCTTGATGGAAACGCCCGATGCTCCAGAAACGAAACGCCCGATGGGCGTGGCGGCGATGCCGCTCATCTTGCTTTGCAGGTGGAACTTCTTGCCCGGCTCGACTTCGATCAGGAAGCGCGAGGGGCTCTCGGAGTACAGCAACGTGGTGGTGTCGTCGTAACCGCTGGGGAAGTCTTCATGGTCGATGACCGAAAGGTCGATCTCAGCGCCCAGGTCGCCCGCCATGCACATCTCTGCCAGGGCCACGGCCAGGCCGCCCTCCGACAGGTCGTGGCAAGCCGCGATCTGCTTGTACTTCATGGCGCCGTGCATCTTGTCGAAGGTCGCTTTGGCGTAGCGCAGGTCGGGACGCGGCACGTTGCCACCCCAAAGGCCCAGCATGTCGTGCAGCTCCGAACCGCCCAGTTCGGGGCGTGTGTGGCCCACGAGCAGGATCAGGTTGCCCTCCTTCTTGGCGCCCATCGAGACCACGTTGTTCACGTTGGGCACGATCGAGATCGAGGACAAGTACAGGGTGGGCGGGATCGACAGGGTCTTGTCGCCCACGCGGTACTCGTTGTTGAGCGAGTCCTTGCCGCTGATGAAAGGCGTGCCGAAGGCCTTGGCGGCCTTGTAGCAACCCTTCGAGGCCAAAACCAACGCGCCCAATTGCTCGGGTTTGTCGCAGTTGCCCCAGGAGAAGTTGTCCAGTAGCGCCGTCTTGCCCGGATCGCCGTAGGTGGCGACCACGTTGCGCATCGCTTCGTCGATGACGGTCTCCGCCATCGCTTCGGGGTCCAGCTTGCCGTAGCGAGCGTTGGCCGCGTTGCCCAGGGCCACCGCCTTTTTCGACTCGGGGCAGGGCTGGATGACCGTGCCGTCGGAGGGCGCGTCATGCCGCACACCGGACATCGGTCCGATCACCGAGTGGCCTTGCACCTCGTGGTCGTACTGGCGCACGATCCATTCCTTGCTGGCCAGGTTGGGCTGGGCCATGAGGCCCAGCAATGTGGTCTTTTGGTCTTCGATGGCGGGGGCGCCGGGGTCAGCCAAGTCGGGCTTGGTCCAGGAAGCCTTGCGCAAGGGCTTGGGCGTTCCGTTGTGCAGGAAGTCCAAGTCCATGTCGGCCACGACCTCGTCCTCATACTTGAGGATCAAGCGGCCGCTGTCGTTGAACTCGCCAAGCGGCGTGGCTTCCACGTCCTCGGCGGCAAAAACCGCGATGCACTCCTCGAGCTTTTCGGGGGGCACGCCGAGCACCATGCGCTCTTGGGCTTCGGAGATCCAAATCTCGTCGGGGGTCAGGCCCGGGTACTTGAGCGGCACGCGCTCCAGGTGCACGGTGGCGCCGGTCTCTTCGGCCATTTCGCCGATGGCGGAGGACAAGCCGCCCGCGCCGCAGTCGGTCAGGCCTCGGAACAACCCCAGGTCGCGCGCGGTTAAAAGACCCTCGGCCACTTTCTTCTCGGTGATCGGGTCGCCGATCTGCACGGCCGCAGCCGAAGTCATCTCGCTCTCTTCGTCGAGCTCGATGCTGGAGAAGGTCGCGCCATGGATGCCGTCGCGTCCCGTGCGGCCACCGACCACCAGGATCACGTCGCCGGGAACCACGGTCTTGTGGGCGAACTTGCGCGGGATCAAACCCACCGTGCCAGCGTAAACCAAGGGGTTCGCCACGTAACCTGCGTCGTACCACACACCGCCGGAAACCGTGGGAATGCCCATGCGGTTGCCGTAGTCGCGCACGCCGGCGATGACGCCATTCAAAATCCGGCGCGGGGGCAGGCTGCCGCGGGGGACTTCCTCAGCGGGCAGGTCCTGGGGACCCACGAAGAAGGCGTCGGTGTTGGCGATTGGCCGCGCGCCCATGCCCACACCCAAGATGTCGCGGATCACGCCGCCGATGCCCGTGCCGGCTCCGCCGTAGGGGTCGATGGCGGAGGGGTGGTTGTGGGTTTCGACCTTAAAAGCCACGTCCATTTCCAGATCCGCGTCGAACTCGATGATGCCCGCGTTGTCGTGGAAGACGCTGATGCAGAAGGGATGATCGATTTCAAAGGTGGCGGCTGCGATGGTGGACTTGAGCAGGTTTTCAATGTGCTCGCCGTCGAAGTCGATGTTGCCGCGGAAGGTTTTGTGCTGGCAGTGCTCGCTCCAGGTTTGCGCCAGGGTTTCGAGTTCGCAGGCGCTGGGCTCGCGACCGATGCTCTTGTAGTGCTCCTGCACGCAGTGCATCTCCTCCAGGTTCAGGTAGAGCTGGCCGCCGGTGGAGAGTTCCAATAGGCCTTCGTCATCCAAGCCGAGCAGCTCGACCTCCACGCGACCCACCGGGGGGCGCGGGGCGGGCAGGCCATAGGCCAAGGTTTCATCGCCCACGCTCAAGGTTTCGATGACCTCGTTGGCGAAGAGCTCGTTGCCGATCTCGGTCAGGCTCTCCTTGGAGAGGTCGCCTCCGATTTGCCACACGTGGAAAGTTTGCACCAGGGGGTGCACATCGCTGGGCAGCAGCTCGAGTTGGGAGAGCGAACGGGTCAGGGTCTGCGCCACCGGATCCATGACGCCAGGCCGGCGCGCCACCAACATGCGTTGACCGTCGCTCGGAGCGGGCGGCACGTCGCCGGGGGCGTATGTACGGGCCTCGTCCACGACCGGGTCCGCGAGCAGATCGCCCACGATCTCCTCGACCTTGTCGGCGGTCAGGTCGCCGGGCAGCAGGAATCCCCGGCCATAGCGCACCGAGGTGGTGCCGGCCAGTTTGGGGCTCTGCTGGGCCAGGGCCTCGATGTTCGCCAGGGCGTGGGTGCCCTCGGGGTCGTCGAAGCGGGTCTTACGGAAGATTTCGATCCGCCAGGGGGCGGGGGCGCCAGGGGTTGGGGCCATGGAGAATTTTCCCAAGTGGGGGGCTGGGGGGGATTTTTGGGCGGGGTTTCACCGGTGCGAAACGCCCGATTCCCAGGCTGGGATTGTAGGGATCCGAGGCCCCTGGAATCACCCCCCAGGCGGTAGTTTCACGCACTTCCCTGTTCGCTGTCCGGGGTTCGGTGGGCAGGGGGAAACAAAAATGGGGCCGCTCCGTACCCTTGGCCCTTGCCCAGAGGCCGCCCAGGGGGGACCATGGGCCCGGACCCACGCGTCCCCAACCGAGGATTATCCGCTTGACCAAGAAATCAAACGACAAGGGCCGCAAGGCCGAGAGTTCGCCCGCCATGGCCTTCGAGCGCCCCGTCCAGGAGCTGGAGCAGCGCCTAGCGGAGTTGGAGGAGCTGTCCAGCACCACCGAACTCGACATCAGTTCCGAGATGGAGGCCCTGCGCGCCAAGCTCGAGGTGGCCATCACCGAGGCCTACTCCGATCTTTCCCCCTGGGACCAGGTGCGCGTGGCGCGCCACCCCGACCGCCCCGTTTCCTCCGATATCATCAACTACCTGTTCGATGAGTTCATGGAGCTGCGCGGGGACAAGGTCTACGGCGACGATCCCGCCATCGTCACTGGCTTTGGCACTTTGCAAGGCCGCCGCGTGATGATCGTGGGCCACAGAAAGGGCAAGACGACTAAGGAACGCGTGGAGTGCAACTTCGGTTGTGCCCATCCGGAGGGCTACCGCAAGGCCCTGCGCAAGATGAAGCTGGCTGAGAAACTGGGTCTTCCGATCATCAGTTTGATCAACACCCCGGGCGCTTATCCGGGTATCGGTGCCGAAGAGCGCGGCCAAGCTGCTGCCATTGCTGAGAACATTCTTGAGATGTTCAACCTGCGCGTGCCGATCGTTACGTGCGTCATCGGCGAAGGGGGTTCCGGTGGAGCCTTGGGTATCGGCGTAGCCGACCGCGTCATGATGATGCAGTACGCGTATTATTCGGTGATCAGCCCCGAGGGTTGCGCCGCGATCCTCTGGAAGGACGCGGAGCGCACCCCCGATGCCGCCGAGGCCCTAGGCCTCACCGCCGAAACCCTCACCGATCTAAAAATCATCGACCAAGTCGTACCCGAGCCCCCGGGCGGAGGCCATCGCAACCGCGAGCTGTCGATGGACAACCTGGGCAAAGCCCTAGTCGACGCCCTAGACGATCTATCCGCCATCCCGATCGAAGAACTCGTAGCCACCCGCCGCGAAAAATTCCGTCGCATGGGCGCCATCGAAGGCCGCTTCCCGGTCCTCAACTAAAAAGAGGGTTGAATGTACCGGCGGAGGCTTCCTCCACCGGCAAGAAGGACCATGCTGGCGACGCCAGCATGGTCCTTCTTACATGTTGTGTTGCGGAATAATGTGCGGTACAGTTAAATCTGCAGTACTGAGGTCGTGCAGAGTACTGAGTCGGGACAACTTCGATCGATTGTTAGCGCGGTCATCCTCCTATACATGAACATCCAACCAACGAGTCCCGCCGAATCCACTGGGCAAGAAGACGATGGGGTCATTTTGGTCCAGGTTTATCCGAGTGGAATAGTCCTCAATGCTGTGCTGAATGGGGGTGTGGTCGTCATGTTCTTGCTGAAGCTTGGTGAGGCTGAGGGGATGTGGTTCTACGTCATTTTCTTGATCGTGTTACTAGCTTGAGAGTGCGTGGTTTGAGTGGGGAGCCTCAGGCCGCATGTAGCGTTATTGGGCAGCGTTCGCGGTCCAAATGCTCCCTGAGGAATATCGCCAGTTGATGGTCATCAGGCGCATCCAGGAGAAATTCCTCCAAGGCTC
>JAAETM010000798.1 GCA_024228395.1 bacterium
ACCTCGCAACCACTGCGCCCCTCTTCGGTCTTGTCAATATGGCCAGAACAGCGGCGAAAGACGAGCCTTACGCCTGGTGCCTTGTCAGCAATCGCGACCTCGCCAAGCGGGTTGGTAGGTCCACTACATTTGCGAGCCGCTTAGGAAGGAGGCACCCGGGAGCCCATGGAATCCAACGCCGCCCATGCAGGCAAAGTTCATGTGCAGCTTGCACAGCACTGCGTTCGACAAGCAGAGAAGTGGTCCGCATGAACGGACCCCGTCCACTCATCAATAGAATTGGCAATGCCTTCGTACGGCACCTAGCGGTCAAAAACGACCGTTGGGAGTCTGACGCTGTATCCTGTGACGCTGTGTCTTGCACTGTCGCTTCACCCCTCTCATCCTCCAAGGTGGTCCCTAAGGGCAAGGACAATAGTTAAAATGGAACCGCCTAGACTCCATCCCCATACCCCAAGATGGTAGGCGGCTTCACGCCTTAACCGGCTGAGCCAATACGCAGCACCCAGAAATAGTACGGGAGCTATGTACGGCGGAGAAACGCCATCCCCAAAGAGCAGAGTCAGGCCACCAGATGCACAGTACCAAAACCAATCTGCCCAGTAATTTGCAAAGAACAGAGAAGCAAAGAACGCTATCGCGGCGACATAGAGAGTGGTAAGTACAAATCTACGCACGTGGGCTTACTCCTGATCGGAAGGCGCATGAACGAAACCTGGAGCAGCCAATGACGCGAAGCTCCATGGGAAGAGTGGGCACTGGTGGCCTCGAAGCAAGGCTATTTGCGCGTCACTCCACTG
>JAAETM010000799.1 GCA_024228395.1 bacterium
CTGGGCAAGACCATCTCCGGTGGCAGCGAAGAGGTTTCAAAATGGCTCCAGGAGCGCCAGTCCCAGAGCTTCGATGCGGTCTTCGTGCCAGCCGGCACCCGCATCGCTATTCACGTTGACCATGAACTCCCAATCGATCTCGATACTACCGGCAGGAGACTGAACCATGAACTATCCATTGACCCTTATCTCCGCACTCGGCTTGATTAGTCTGGTACTGGCCGGCTGCGCCAGCACCAAGGATGCCGTACTACCCCAGGATGGCCCTTCGATGAAGGCTATCTATGAGCGCCATGTGCAGGAGATGAATGCACGCGATCCGCAGGTTATTCGCCACGAGTTGGGAAACCGTCCCATACTGACGGGTGAGGTAGCCCTGCAGGGCTACACCCGGGATGCCTTCAACGAGATCGATGTCCTCTTTCCACGCCTGCCGAACCCGACGCTGGTGATGTACGTGTTCCCACATCTGGCAGGTGATACGCATGCGCCAGTACCCGGCTATGCGACGGCGTTTCCGATGTACGAGCAGGTGGAATATGCCTTGCCTGGAGAGGTTTCAGACCAGTCAGTTGGTAAGAATCGATGAGTTTCATGAAGCAGAGATCACCGGCCTCCAGTCAGAAGGGCCAGGTTGGAGAGTCGCCGGTGACCACCCGACAGGTCAAGCAGCTGTATGAACGCCCATCATCGTTTACCGATCTCCTCCCATGGATGGAATACAATCCAACGAGTCGCACCTTTTTGTTGGAGGATGGGATCAGTGTCGGAGCCCTGTTCGAATTGACCCCGGCTGGTACCGAGGCACGTACACCCGAGTTCATGATCCAGTTACGTGATGCCATCCAGACCGCGCTGACCGATGCCATCCCCGAAGAAGATGACTCCCCGTGGATATTGCAGGTCTACGTCCAGGACGAGCCGAGTCTGCAAAGCTTTCAGAAAGAAGTTGCGGATTATGCGCAGCCCAATGCACGCGACACAGCCTACACCCGCCACTTTCAGAAAACGATGTCAGACCATCTCGCACAGATCACGCGTCCTGGTGGTCTGTTTGAGGATACCGCCGTCACCGGAACCCGTTGGCGTGGCCAGATCCGGCGCGTGCGGGCAACACTCTACCGGCGGTTGAAACCAAATGGCCGGCTGCCGTCAGCCGTAGAGGTTGAGGAGGCACTGAACGATGTGGCGACCAAGTGGGTTGCTTCACTGGCCTCGGCCGGGATACGTGTGCGACGCGGCACAGGTGAGGATCTATACGAGTGGTTACTCAAGTGGTTCAATCCAAAACCTGAGATAGCCGGCGGCGATCCCGATAAGCTGCTGGAGATCGCTCCCTATCCGGGCGACGAAGATTTGCCGTTTGGCCATGATCTCGCCGAACGGCTAACGCTCACCATGCCACGCTCGGACAATGCCTCCGCCACCTGGTGGTTCGATGACCTGCCGCACACCCTTGTCACCATCCAGGGCCTGCGCCGGGCACCGGAGGTGGGGCATATGACCGCGGAACGCCAGGCGGGTGATCACGTCTTCTCCTTGTTTGACCGGTTCCCGGAGCATACCGTGATGGTGCTGACCCTGACGGCCAAGCCACAGGACTTCACGCGCAACCACATCGCTCAAGTCAAACGCGCCGCGGTGGGTGATTCCGCGGAAGCTGATCTCACGCGGGAAGACGCCGAGGCCGTCGAGCGGGAGATGGCGAGGGGCAACAAGCTCTATCCGCTGGGTATTGCCTTCTATATGCGGGGCAATGATCTGAAATCGCTACGCGCAAATGTCAACCAATTGAATGCTCTACTGCTGCCCAATGGGCTGCAACCGATCCTGCACGAAGCTGATCTGCTGACGCTCGACAGTTACCTGCGTAATCTGCCCATGGCCTACGATGCGTCATTGGACAAGTCCAGTCGGCGGTCACGACTGGTATTTTCAAGCCACACAGCCAACCTGTTGCCCCTGTATGGCCGCTCGAAAGGCACAGGCCACCCCGGCCTAGTCTTTTTCAACCGGGGCGCCGAACCCCTCGTGTTCGATCCGTTGCATCGAGCAGACCGGAAAAAGAATGCCCATATGCTCATCCTTGGACCCACGGGCGCCGGCAAGTCGGCGACGCTGGTCTACTTACTGCAACAGATGGCCGCCATGTATCGCCCGCGTATCTTCATCATCGAGGCTGGGGGTTCCTTCTCGTTGCTGGGCCAACAGTTCCAGGCTCACGGGCTGGCCGTCAACCAAGTCACACTGAACCCGAACACGAATGTGAGTCTGCCACCGTTTGCCGATGCCCTGCGCGTGTTGCAGAAGGAGCGCCAGCACTACTTGCGTGAGGATCCGGATGCCTTGGCCGATGACGACGAGCTGGACGAGGAGGGAACAGGACGTGATGTCTTAGGCGAGATGGAGATCGCCGCCCGTATAATGATCACCGGGGGTGATGAACGAGAAGATGCGCGCATGACCCGGGCCGACCGGCTGCTCATCCGCAATGCTATCTTTATGGCCGCCAAAACCGTCAAAGAGGCAGGCCGGGACCAGGTGCTTACTCAGGACGTGGTAGTTGCGCTCCAAAGCATCGGTAAAGATGCCAGCATGCCCGATCATCGCCGCAACCGGGCCATCGAGATGGGGGATGGCATGGCGCTGTTTTGCTCCGGTTTGGCCGGGCATTTCTTTAACCGACCCGGTACCCCCTGGCCGCAGGCGGACGTGACTATTCTAGAGATGGGAATGCTCGCCCGGGAGGGCTACGAGGACCAGCTCACCGTGGCCTATATCTCCATGATGAGTCACATCAACGATCTGGTGGAACGCCACCAGCACGATGCCCGGCCCACGCTGGTCGTCACCGACGAAGGCCACATCATCACTACCAATCCGTTACTGGCCCGCTACGTCGTCAAGATCACTAAGATGTGGCGCAAGCTCGGGGCCTGGTTCTGGATCGCAACCCAGAACCTGGAGGACTTCCCAGACGC
>JAAETM010000800.1 GCA_024228395.1 bacterium
CCCTGAAAGACCGGGACTCTCTCCCTGGGTTGGGGGCGGAGGTGAACGCGCCTTGGCCATGTTCACAGGCGAGCCTGAGTTTCGCCGCCAGTGCGCGGGCGGCTTGACAATCTTTGGTTATCAGGTGGGCGCAGCCGATCCAGGGGAATCCTCTCTGGGTGTCGGTCTGAACGTGGGCAGCTTCCGTACGGTGACCCAGGATTTTGTCTGGAAGGGCAGGTCTGGATCCGCTGCTTTGCATGTCAATCCCCTGGCATATCGCAGTTTGACCATGACCTTTTCCGGTGATTTTCCAGCCCAGGTTGATGCACCTCTCGTGCGTTGGAAGGGGCAATTTGGACCCAAGCCGCAGCATGAGTTGTTTGGCCACTGGTCGATCGACGCAGACGGCAATCGGGTGGCGACTTTTGATTTATCCAAAGACCTGGCTTGGCTCTTGGCTGGACAGGTGAGTTCCATTTGGCTGCCCGGGGCCAGGGGGAAGGACCTGGAGATTCGACTGAGCCGGGGGCCCCTTTCCTTACCCCCCCAGGTGGTTCCCCGCCGCGTACACTCCGACTGGATTTTTGACGTATCCCAGTGGCAAGGCCAGCCCGGTGCGGACTGGTACTTGGAAATCCTGGACTTGAAAACCATAGACTACCGGGAATTCTATCTTGGTGAGGATGTCAGGGGACGACTGCGGGCCAAGGGCATTGCGGAGTGGGTCGATGGTCTTTTGGGGATTGATCAGGGCCCCCTGGTTTGGCGCTTGGAAGCGCGGCATGAGAACGTACCCGTGGCCCGGGCCCAGGGCCGTCGCGAATTGGGGGGTTGACGCCGTATCGAAGGCAGGTGAGAATCCTCGCCCTCTGGCATTTTGCCCACTCCAGAACTGAGCCCGCAATCATGTCCACGCAAGCCAAAAAAGAACTCGAGGCCTTTCCGAACCCGAACCCGGAGCGCGATTACAAGATTCGGTTCGACTGCCCTGAGTTCACTTGCTTGTGTCCGAAAACGGGTCAACCCGACTTTGCGACGATTAGGATCAAGTATACGCCTGGCAACCTTTGCGTGGAGTTGAAGAGCTTGAAGTTATATCTGTGGTCGTTCCGTGATGAGGGGCATTTTCATGAGGCTGTGACCAATTCGATTTTGGATGATTTGGTGAAATTGACAAAGCCGCGGGCGATGACCGTGGAAGGTGATTTTTATGTGCGGGGCGGCATTCGGACGGTTGTGGAAGCTCAGTATCCGTAGTGTTGGGCCATTGGGCCATTGGGTTGTGTACTTGTGTTGTGCGGGATGGGGGAAGGTGGGGTTTGGATTTGGTTATGGCTTCATGCGAACCTCTTTCCCCCCAGCTTCCTCAAGCGATTCAGTTTTCCTTACCTCTCTAACCTGGCCTCTTCGCACCGCATGGGAAATCAGCCATAAAAAAAGCCCAGGACCACAAGGGCCCTGGGCTCAATCAAAACAACCTTAGGAGCTACTCCTCGGTCTCTCCCGCAGCGGTTTCTGTTTTCTTGACCACGGCGTCTTCGACTTTTTCGTCGACGAGTTTGCCGAAGAACTCGGGCAGTTCCACGCCGCCGATGTCGCGCATCATTTGCATGGCGGGGGGGAGGGAACCGGCCAGGCCGCTCAGGAATCGGCTGGTGCCGGTTCCACCAGCGCCGTCCTTGCCGCCCGCACCGTTGTCCCACACCACGATCTTGTCGAACTTGATGTTGGAGATGGCCTTGGCTGCGTTTTCGGAGATCTGGTCGATGTGCTCGAGCATCAGCATGCGGAAGGCCTGTTCCGCGCCACCACAGCTTTCCACGATTTCACGCATACCCTGACCCTTCTTGGCCAAGATCTCGTACTGACCACGGGCTTCCGCGTCCAGGCGCGCAAAGATTGCCGATGCTTGGCCCTCGGCTTCAATATAGACTCGCTTGGCTTCCGCTTCCGCGTTGACGATGGTCTCAGCTGCGATGGCCTTTGCGGTGGCTTCGAGCTCAGCGCGTTTTTCGGCTTCGATCTTGGTGGCTTCCGCAGTAGCCGCTTTGGCCTGTGCCAGGTAGCCGGCTTCCTCCACGGCAGCGCGGGCTTCGCGTTGGCGCGTCTCACCGATTTCGAAGGCGTTGGCCTCTTGTACCTGGAGCTCCGCGTTGGTTTTGGCGACCACCGCTTTGGCCTCGTTCTCGCCGGTGACAGCCTTGGCGTCCGCATCGGCCACTTGGATACGCATTTCGCGTTCCGCGTCGCGAACAACCGATTGCCGCTCAAACTCGGCCCGTTTCTCGCCAATGGTCCGGTCCCGGGTCAGTTCAGCGATTTGAACGGTTCGGTCGCGTTGGGCGGTTTCGGTGCCCACGTCGCGGACTTTTTCCAGTTCGGCGATCTCGACCTCCCGGTCTCGTTCAGCGACTTTGGTGCCCACGTCGCGTACCTTTTCAAGCTCCGCCACCTTGATCATTCGGATCTTGTTGGCTTCAGCCACACCGATGGCGCCCAGTTGTTCCTGGTTGGCCACGTCGATTTCGGCCTGATTGATCGCCTCGGATGCGGCCTTCTTACCGATGGCTTCGATGTAGCCGGATTCGTCGGTGATGTCCTTGATGTTCACGTTGATCAGCACCAGACCGATCTTGGAGAGCTCGGGTTCCAGGCTCGTTTGAACCTTGGAGAGGAACACGTCGCGGTCCTTGTTGATCTCATCGATCTTCATGGAGGCGATCACCTGGCGCAGCTGGCCAAAGATGATGTCCTCGGCTTGCTTCATGATCTCGCCCCGGTTGAGGGAGAGCAGGCGGATGGCCGCGTTGTTCATGACCTCGGTTTCCGTGCCTACGGCCACGGTGAACACACTGGGCACGTTGACTCGAATGTTCTCCGAGGAGAGGGCGCCTTCCAACGGGATCTCGATCTGAATGGGATCCAAGGAGAGATAGTCGTAGGCTTGGATCAGGGGCCAAACGAAAGTGCCACCACCGTGCAGGGTCTTGGCGCTGTGTCCCTTGGTCGTGCGACCGTAGATCACTAAGACCTTGTTGGAGGGACAGCGTTTGTAGCGCCTGGCGAGGATCAGGAAGAACCCGGCCAGGATGACAACGATCAGGATTATTAAGAAAACCCTCAGGTCAATATCTTCTAGAGGACCGGCCAGCGCGAGGGGCATGTTTGTTTGGAGTAGTGTCATATTCATTGCATTCATCAGAGGGTTTCTACCTCAAATGTGGTTTCTGAGATTTGGCGAAGCACACGCACTTCGGTCCCGGTGGGGATAGCCGAACCGGAGGTGCTGGCGGCGTATTCGTGGGAGCGGTCGCCCACGATGACTGTGATCTTTCCCTTGCCCGCACCCGACTCGGGAATCTTCAGATACACCGTGGCGATCTTGCCCACGGCCTCTGAGGAATCGGCGGTTCCATCCTGGTGCAGTTTGGATTGCAGGGAAAAGAGCCAGGCGACCAAGCCCATCATGATCAGGCCTGCGAGGAGGCCAAAGCCGGTGGCTGCGGGAACGCCGTAGCCCTCATTCAAAGCCCACCAACCCACCAAGCCGAAGGTGGCCAGCAGGCTGGAAATCGTGCGGATGGACACGAAGCCGAACCCATCTCCACCGTCCATGTCCATATCCGCATCACCATCGATCCCAAAAAGGAGCATGAAGAGTTGGATGGACAGGACCGCGCCTCCTATGGCTGCGCAAAGCACAAAAACCGTGTAGGTGGACCATTCGCTGAAGATTGAGGGCATGGGGGGTCTCCGTAGGGGGCCGGGGGAGGGGCCTTGCGGGGCCCATTTTACCCGCCCAGGCACCTTACATTCATGGGAAATCCTGGAGCACACCACTTGTCGAGCGTTGATGTATAATTTGCGAGCTGTAGGACCCCCCCTTGCGGCCCTGCCCATGACCTCCCAATCCAGTGAAGCCACCCAACTTCTCGCTCGTTTGAGTGCGGGGGATGGGGCTGCGGGCGAAGAGTTGCTCCCATTCGTATACGAAGAGTTGCGCCGGGTGGCGGGGTCATGCATGCGCACGGAGCGAGACGCCCATACCCTGCAGCCCACCGCATTGGTGCATGAAGCCTACATGCGGCTCATTGGCGTCAACGCCACGCCCCAATGGCAGGATCGCCAGCATTTTGTGCGGCTTGCGGCGCGGGCCATGCGCCACATCCTGGTGGACCATGCACGCAAGAGAGGGGCGGTCAAGCGTGGTGGAGCGGTGGACCCCATTCCTTTGGACAGCGTGGTCGCGTCCTTCGAAGAGCAGTCCTTGGACGTTCTGGCCTTGCACGATTGCCTGGAACAATTGAACGAGATGGATGAAGGGCTCGCAAAGTTGGTGGAGCTTCGCTTTTTCGCAGGTTTGACAATCGATGAGACCGCCAAGGTCATGGAACTGTCGCCCGCGACCGTGGAACGTCGCTGGAAGGTCGCTCGCATGTGGTTGAAGGACCGTCTGGAGGACTAACGGACTTCAGGCTTCTTTGGGGCAAGCAAGCTTGAATCGATCTCCAGGATGAGGCGCTGAATGCTCGGGGCGTCGGCACCATTGGCGTGCAGAAGCTCCAGGTGCCCTCTGGCTTCATGGACCATGGATTCGGCCTGGCTCGGGGACAACCCATGGCCGGAAAATGCCTCGGCGCAATCGATCAGGCTGAGGGAAAGTGTATCTCTCCATGCGAGGTTGTTCGGGTCCTGTCGCAGGGCATATCGAAGGATCTGGAAGTTCCGACGGTAGGACTCCAGGGACTCCTCCCTCCGGTCCCGATCCAGGAGCATGAGCGCGCGAAGGCGGTGTAGCCTGGCCACGAATGGCGGGTTGATCAGTCTGTCGAGGTCGCTCTCGTCCGCGCCCAGCAGGAGACTTTCGACAGCATCCAAATCCCCCCGGGTCGGTCCCGGTGTCTGCACGCGCCATTGCAGTTCGAGGGCACTTGTCTGGCCCAGAGACAACGTCGGCTGACTCCCCGGAAAGTTCTGGGGGTGGGACCAATCATTGGACAACACCAGGTCCAAGTAGTGCTGCGCGGATTCAAGGTCTCCCAGTTCATGCCATAGGATCCCCACGTTGCAATGAAAGGACTTCGCGGTGCCTTGGAATAGGGGGTCCTCCTTGCCAAAGAGCTGATGCGCCGTTTGAAAGGCTGCTTCAAACCTCCCGAGTGTTTGTTTTGCGCCTTCTTGGTTCCCCTTTCCAAATTCGTTGAGGGCCAGATTGATGAGTGTTCGCAGGTAAGCCCTGCTCAGGGCTCCCTTCGAAATGGTGGCGGCGTCGCTTTCGTAGCGAAGCAGGCTAGACCTGAGCAGTTTCCCGCCTTGCTCGAGTCTGAGTTGCTCGGTTTCAAGGCTGCCCAAATCCCCCTCGGACCTGGCGAGCTGGATATTGGTGCTCCTGGGATCCGTTTCACCCAGGATCGGCGCCAACTCAATAGCCTTGCGGAACGAAGCACGGGCACCCTCGATGTGCGTGCCTCCTCGGCCAATCGATACCATCCTGAGAGTGCCGAGCTTCCAATAGGATTCAATGAGTGTGTTGAGCAGTCGCTTGGGCAGCGGTCCACTCCAGGGGCCTTCGTCGAATAGGGCCGTTCCCATGGACAGACTGCGCTCTCGAATCTTGCTCGCCTCCGGAACCAAACTCAATCGGCCTTCCAGGCCCAGAAGGATTTCCTTGGCGAAGTGTTCCATGGTCTTCGCGTGGCTTTCTGCGGCCTGGCGCGATTTTTGTGACTGGGCGAGAGCACTCTGGCGAACTCGAATGGTACCTTCCGTTTGAATCAGGATTGCAACCAGGGCTCCGATGAAAAGCAAGGATGCGGCGATGGGCAAACGGTGTGCCCTGACCGATGATTTGGTCTTTTGCCAGCGGGATCTGCCCAACGCAAGGACCGGCTGAGAGTCGGTCAGGCGTTGCAAGTCCAGTCGCAAATCCTCCACGCTGGCGTAGCGCTTGGAGGGGTCGTCATTCAGAGCCCTGGCGAGGACAGCCCTTAGGTTCCGCATGAATGGGTCGCGTGGGGAGATGCGTGCTAGGGCACCCCTGTGTAACCTGGTGAAGTCGATTTGCGGCGCTTCGCCCCTCGCGGATGGAATCGTGCTTTGCTTTGATGTGGGGCGTCGGTCGGTGAGCAACTCGTACAGGATGATCGCGATGGAGTACTGATCGCTGGCTGGGCTGGCGGAACCATCCCGTAGGCTCTCGGGGCTCGCATAGGCGGGTGTCACGAATGGTAGGGCCTTCGAGGTGATTGCGGTCTGGTTGAGAACCTGAGCCACCCCAAAATCCAGCAGTTTGGTTTTGCCGTTGGGCTGCACCATGAGGTTGGAAGGCTTGAGGTCCCTGTGCACGATGCCCTTGCCGTGCAAGTACTGCACGGCGATGCAGGTTTCCTGCATGATCTGGACGCGTTGCCGGGCGTCCAGATCGTGTGCCTCGCAGTGATCATCGATACGAACCCCCGGCACGTATTCCATGACAAAGAAGGGCTGGCCATTCCTGGTGTGACCCGCATCTATTAGGGCCGCAATCGCGGGGTGGTCGAGTGCAGCTTGGATCTGGCGTTCCTGGTGGAAACGGTTCAGGGTTTGGCTGTGGGTGATACCCTCCCGGATGACTTTCACAGCGACCTCTTGGCTGAAGGCCTCATCCATCCGGTCGCCCATGTACACCGTTCCCATTCCCCCTTCGCCAAGCACTCGGGAGAGCTTCCAGGGACCAATTTGTTGGCCGAGCAGGGGGTGGGGGGGGCCTTCCAAAACGGGGGCGATGAGGTCCCGTGAGGAACTCAAATCCCACTCTCTTGATTCGTTCTTTTCTTCCTCTTGGATCAAGGGCAAGGCGCGTTCCAGCAGGGCCGGATCAGCCGCGCACTGTTCGTGCAAGAACGCCTCGCGTTGACCGTCGGGTAGTTCCATGGCTCGCCCAAGCAATTCCAAGAGGGGATCGATAGGACTCATTCCCTATTTTCCCCCTTGGCGTTTGGCACCCGCCTGCCGAGCTTTGAGCTGGGAGATGTTGGACTCCAGCCGGGTCAGCGGTGGCGAACTGATTTCACGTTGGCGCAATTCACCCATGTCGCGTTCCAGGTGACTCCAATCGATGGGTGTATTCGCATCCTGTAGGCGCAAGCGTTCCACTGCGAGATCGCACCTCAGTACCAGAACCCGGCTGTGCCGCTGGACACCGGTGGCCAGGCTGCCGAGGGTTTGCACGGCCAGGTCGACCGCTTCGGTGGCCTCCTTGGGGTAGCCCAAGTTTGAGAGCGCTTGGGCGCGCAGGCATTGGATACGCGCTTTCTTAACAAGAAAGAGGGGCCAGCGTGAGCCCTTGTCCAAGACCTCTTGGAGGGTGGAAGCCGCCTGGTCCAAGTACAGCAGGGCCTCTTCCTGCGTGTCCTGGCCCATTCGGAGTTTGCAGGAACCCAGCTGCTGATTGAGGGATACCAGGATGAGCTTGGCTCCCGGTTCCCGCGAAAAGCGAGTACGAATGGTATTCAGGAGCTTTGTGCACTCGCTCAGAGCTTCATCGGGGGGCAAGGCATGTTGAATGCGAACCTCTGCGAGGTTTGCCCAGGTGGTGGCTTCATTCTGGAGTAGGCTCAGCAGGGGGGGGGTGTGGCCTGCCACTTCGGCCCGCAATTGGTGCGCAATGGTGGGAAGTTCGTGGAGGACTTCCCTTCCACGACCGGAGCGGATCAGATCTTCCGCTCGAATGGACGCGAAGTAAGCGTAGTCCGCTTCGAAAAAGGGCAGCAGGGTCGGATTGCCAATCGCTTCCGCCCGGAAGGTGTCCAGGTCCCAGGCATCCAAGGCTCTCCCGTAGTGCAAATGCGAAGTGTAGAATTTGTGACGCGCTCGGGCGAGAAACAAGCGGGGGAGCATGGCCAGGTCCTCTTCCGCGAGTCCTGCGCCGCTCAAGTGCCATGGAATGGCTTCCAAGACTGATTGGCCGTGCTCCTGGTCGAGAGCCAGCTCGGAGAACATGAGGGCGGAACGCACGGAACGTGCATAATAATACGTGGCTTCCACGCGTTGCGCGGGGGGGAGTTGAGTGAGCAGGTTCGCTGTCAGGGAGAGGGCTTTGCGCGAGGATTCTGGTGTGCTGCTCCGCCGACTCACATCCCGGGACACATAGTCCGCTTCCGCCAGCTCGGAATAGGAGCGGCCAAGATAGATGGCCAATTTGATGTCCTCGTGTCCCGCATCGGTCAGGTGCTCCAAAAGGGGGGTGCTGACGTTGAGTAAGTACCGCCGAGCATTCTCAAGGCCAGGCATGCCCTGCATTCTAGGCCCCAACTCTGTCATAAACCGTACGCATAGGTCGCGCAGGCGGCTGCCGAGTTCCTTGGTTTCAGCTTCCAGGGTCTGTGCTTCCAGCAGGGCCTCATTGGCGCGCTTGCTGCTGGCAAAGCTGCGGTTGAGGGCCCAGCCCAGGGTCAGCGCCACGGAGAGGAAGATGACCATGGGAATGCGGTAGCGCGCGAAGGTGCGCCCAATGACATACATGGGGGCAGGGCCGCGGGCGCGGATGGGTTGACCATTCAAGTGGCGGTCCAGATCCTCGCTCAATTCCAGGGCAGAGGCATAGCGTTGACCCGGGTCGGTTGCCAAGGCCTTGTCGAGAATACGATCCAAGTCTCCAGCGACCAGGCAGGCGAGCTGTCGGGGGTTGTCAGCCGAACGACACTCCGCATGGGATTGGATCGCACGGAATCGGATTTTGGAACTCGCCCTTCGAATGTTCCCCCGATTGACCTTGGCCCGAGCCTCAGCCGGAGTGAGCCCTTGAAGATTCTGCGGGAAGAGTCCCGAGATCAGTCGGTACAGCAAAACCCCGAGTGCATAAACGTCACAGGTCTCCGTGGGGCTCTTCGCGCTCCACTGCTCCGGACTTGCGTAGTCGCCAGCAACGATGGGACCACTTTGAAGCCCAGCGGCTGCATGTTCATGCCCGGGTACTTGATTCCATTGGGACAGGCCGAATACAACCATGCGCATGCAACCATCGGGCATCAAGTGCACGTTGCTGGCTTGCAGATTCAGCCCGTGGATTCCTTTCGAATGGGCGTGGTGTATCGCGGCGCAAACCTTTTGGAAGGACCGGATGCGATCTTTGATCGGTGCTTGAATCCCGTCCAGGTGCTCTTCGATGTCAGGGCCATCGAGGTACTCGGTAACGAGGTAGGGGAGTCCATCATGGGTGCGACCCGCTCCGAGCACCTTTGCGATCCCCGGGTGATCCAAGCGGCCCTGCAATTCCCTTTCGGCGAGGAAATCTTGCCGGTCCCCTTCACCGGGGGGGGTGGGCTGCTGAAGGGTGATCAGCACTTCACGCTCAAAGGCCCCATCGGTGCGCTCGGCCAAGAACATGTCGCCCGACCCTTCCAGGTCGTGGTGCCGCAGAATCAGCCAAGGACCCAGGGATTGGCCCACCACGGGCCAGCGGGGATCATGGGGCAAGGGCGCGGACATGGACCTATGGTAATGAAGCGCTGCCCGGAAGGAAGCCCGAGCCTTCCAACGGCCCGTATGGGGCTATTGCGCGACCAGGTAGCCCAGCAATCGGGGCAATACCGTTTCGAAGCGGGAATCCATTCCGAAGTGCCCGCCATCGAATTCCACATGCTCGTGGGGAACTTCCAGTTGCTTCAGGCGCTGCACAAGGATGCGCAGGCTGAATTGCAGGTGGAATTCATCACGCTTGCCCGCTTCGAGATAGAGGCCCTTCAGCCCTCGCAAGGCTTCGCAGTGTTCCGCACAGGCCACCACCGGATCAAAGGTCAACCAGCGCCTCCAAACCTCGGCATCGTGAACGCCCGTGTGCAGGTCGATCGGCAGATCGAAGCCCAGCTCCGCATCCGGGTTGGGCGAATAACAAGCCGCCATGGCGAGTAAGTTCAGGGCAGCATGGCCATCCCCATCCAGTTTTTGCGTTTCGAAAAAGTTCTTGAGGAAGACAGCGGGGTCACCACCCTGCTTTTCGATCTCCCGCAAACCCGCAAGCATCTCGGAGCCATAACCGTATTCGAAATGGCAGTCGCCGGCGATGCTTCCGACCACTTGGAAGGTTCCGGGGTGATGCATGGCCAGGTGCAATGCACCGAAGCCTCCCGAACTCTTGCCCACGACGATCCGCCGATGGGTATCGGGAGCGTAGTGCTCTTGCACGAAGGGCAGGATCTCCTCGATCACATGGTCTTCGTAACGGCCCACCGCGGAGCTGTTCACGAATTGACTGCCACCCAAACGCGTGAACGTGTCGGGCATGACGATCACTGCGGGTGCGACCTTGCCCTCCAACACCGCTTGCTCGTACTTCCAAAGGGCACCGAGTTTCCAGGGGTGCCGCTCCATGAGGGGGAAGGGCATGCCCGTGAACGCGGACAGGATGAAGACGCAGGGCAGCCCCTCGGATTTGGCGCCCGGGGGCACGTACACCGGAAGTTCACGCAGGTGGGGATCACCCAGCGGGTTGTCCTTTAGGGCTTGGCTGTCGATGGGGCGCATCTCGAGCCGGCCTTGCATCGAAAGTGGCGTGCGGTTGTAGGACATGCTGGGATTAGGCGTTGCGGGCCGCTGCGAATCCGGGTTCGATATGTTCCTTCACGATGCGTCTGCGATCGGAATAGTGGTAGAAGGACGCGTTCATGGCGTTGACGGAGAGACGTTCGAATTCGTCCAGGCCCAGACCCCAGGTCGAAGCGGCCAGCATGTACTCCTTGGTCAAGGTCGTGTCGCTCATGAGCCGGTTGTCCGTGTTGAGCGAAACCCTGTATCCGTGGCGCAGGAAGTAGGGGAAGGGGTGGTCTTCGATGTGCGCGCAAGCGCCGGTGTGCACGTTGGAGGACAAGCAGATCTCCAGGGGGATGCGATGGTCGAGCACGTACTTTGCCAAACTACCCACCTTGATGACCTTGCCCTCATAGACGGCCATGTCCTCGATGAGCCGCGTGCCGTGGCCGATGCGGTGGGCGCCGCAGAATTGCAGGGCCTGCCAAATGCTCTCCGGGCCAAAACCCTCGCCCCCGTGGATGGTGATCGAACCATTTTGGCGCTTGATCAATTGGAAGGCTTCCAGGTGCTCCTTGGCGGGGTGTCCCGCCTCTTCGCCAGCCAGGTCGAATCCGCAAACCCCCCGGTCGAACCAGGCCACAGCGAGCTCGGCCAGTTTGAGGGACAGCGCGGTGGACTGGTTGCGCAGGGCGCAAACGATCACGCTGGACTCCACGTTGAACTCCTCCTTGCCGCGCGTGAGCCCGGCCATGACCGCTTCCATCACCGCGTCCAGGCCCAGGCCTCGGGCGGTGTGGAAGTGGGGTGCAAAGCGCACTTCGAAATAGACCACCCCATCGGCGGCCTGGTCGGCGGCGTACTCATAGGCCACGCGCTCCAAAGCGCTGGCGCTCTGCATGACCGAGATGGTGTGCCCAAATCCCTCCAGGTATAAAGCCAAGCTGCCGCGGTCGGCTCCGCGGTGGAACCAGGCTCCCAGGGCGGCCGGATCGGACTCGGGCAGCCCGTCGTAGCCGACCTCCGCCGCCAAATCCAATACGGTGGCGGGTCTCAAGCTGCCGTCCAGGTGATCGTGCAGGCTGACTTTGGGGAGTGCGAGGACTTGCGCCTCGGTGAGGGGTTGGGCTTGGTTCTGTGAGGTCATCTCCTCAATGTAAGCATCTGGGCCCCGGTCCCAAGTTCTTATGCGATGAATTGTGCTCTCGTCCCGGGTCTGAGGTGCTTTCTGGGGTTTTGGCAGGTCCCCGAATCAATCGGCAGGGCTCTCGACCCATATCGAACCGCGACGGGGGGGCCGTCGGAATTTCCAGAACCACGTCGCGAATGGGGGGGCCTTTCCATTCTTGACCGCGTATTCGAGGCGCTCGTTGTCCGCGTCAGCCAGGAGTTGGTAGACCTCGTCGACGGTCTGGGAATTTCGCACCGGGGTCAATTGGCTACGGCCACGATGCCAATCGAAAGCTCGAAGCACTGTAATCGGCTCGTCACCGGGGTCGCCCAAGCGCAACGCGTAGCGTGTGCTCTCCCCGTCCACCTCTCGCTGGACCCAATAGGCTTGTTCCCAGTGGTATGCGTCAATCGTAATGGAGCGCAGCTCGCCTGGTGGGAGGAACACCATCGTGTATATCACAGAAACGGCTGCGAGGCAGATCGCAAGGACTCCGACTCCCTTGGTTCGCTTTCGCTCCCCGGCGGCAGGGGAGGAACTTCCCATCCAGCCTCCCACCAAGGTGCAATGGAAA
>JAAETM010000801.1 GCA_024228395.1 bacterium
ACTGCCCTGCGCTCCAGGCTGCGAGCCATGCCCACCACCTCACGACCAATGACTCCATTCTCGAACCTCGACAGCGAAGAGGTGGGTCCGAGGCACACACCCCCAAGAGGCGACCGGCCGCAAGCAAGAGCCATGGCCGGATCAGCATCAATACGTGCACTATCATTGCAGTCTTCGTAGCCAGCTGCGATGCCGAAGATCCTTTGCTTAGGCAGTTCTCCAATAGGGTGCTGAATCTTTCCCGGCTGCCTGGGGTCCACGATTTGGGCGGCCATGGACTCAGTCAAACCGAGTTTCTTGTCAGCTGCCGCCAGCAGAATGACGCCAACATCCGAGGTTAGGGATCCGGAGTCAAACGCCACTGTAACGGGCTTAGAGAATTGGCCTTCGAAGAGGACAGACTGTGGGGTAGACTTTGACATACAGCGTGCTCGTGATTTGCTTGTTTTAAGCGGTTATAACCTGATTCTCGCAAATTGCGGTGCGCTGTTCACGCATCACGTATGGCCTTCGTGAAAAATGCGGGTTAGGCCATGGGGGACCGGGATCCCGCTACGCGGGAGAGAGGCTTACTTCCCACGGCAAGTCAGACTCAGGCGGTGGGCGGTCTCAAGCTGGCGCAGTAACATCGTTTGCCCAGCGTCAACTACATTGCCCTCCCGTCGGCTGCACGCATGCAATGCTCGTGGTGCGCCCTCACTTCACAGGTACTCGTTTGCGGAGTTGATGAGGCGGGTGTTTCGAATCGATGCCTTGGAGTGCGCGACGTGTGGTTCCGAGCACTGATGGATCGCATCGATTGCATGCGGCGAGGCGATTAAGAGGATTCCCCAGCATCGCCACTCGCCGAGCGTGCTGGTCCAACCCGCTGCACCCCGTGTGCCAGGAGTGATTGAGGCCCTGAAATGCTCTGGTAGTGACTAGACCTGGGGCGTGGGCCTACAGTTTCCTGGAGGTACATGTTGCCTCGGCACAGGCGCAGTAGGGACAATCGTGCCATGACGGAAAAGCTCGAAGTGCGAAACATGACTCGCTCAGACGTGGACACGCTTGTTGCGTGGGCTGAGCGTGAGGGTTGGAATCCAGGCCTGAATGATGCCGATCTGTTCTGGGCGG
>JAAETM010000802.1 GCA_024228395.1 bacterium
AGCAAGGAAAAGGTCACGGGCGGCTTCGTCACATTCTTCGTGCGAGGTGAGGTCGGAGCGGTCAAAGCCGCCACCGATGCCGGCGCCGCCGCCGCCCGCCGCGTGGGCGAGCTGGTCAGCGTGCACGTGATCCCCCGTCCGCACCAGCAGCTGGGCAAGATCCTCCCGGACATGCTTCCCAAGGCCAACGTCTAATTAGAGTCCGTTGAAGGGTATCGATCAGGATCTCTCCGCACTGCAAGAGGTGCGCGACCAGGTAGCGCGGGCCAAAGCCGCCGTGAAAGCGGTCAAGGGCTACAGCCAAGCGGACGTGGACCGTCTTTGCCAAGCCATGGCCGAGGCGGGCGCCCGTGCGGCCCATGACCTCGCACGCCTGGCCGTGCAGGAAACGGGCATGGGCCGGGTGCACTACAAGATCCTCAAGAACCTGCTCGGGTCGGAGGGCACATGGGCCTCCATCAAAGACGAGCGCACGGTCGGAATCCTGAACGCGGATACCCAAACGGGCATCACGGAAGTGGCCGCCCCCGTGGGCGTGGTCGCTGGCATCATTCCCAGCACCAACCCCACTTCTTCGGCCTTGTTCAAGGCCATCATCGCGGTCAAAGGCCGCAACGCCATGGTGCTCAGTCCCCACCCCGGGGCCAAACGCTGCATCATGGAGGCCGCAGACATTCTGCGTTCGGCCATCCAGCGTGCGGGCGGTCCGCCCGACCTGGTGACCTGTTTGGCGAACCCGACTTTAGAGTCCACCGGCGCTTTGATGAAGCACCGCGACGTGTCGGTCATCCTGGCTACTGGT
The DNA here is from genome assembly GCA_024228395.1 of bacterium. Classification (GTDB taxonomy): domain Bacteria; phylum Planctomycetota; class UBA1135; order UBA1135; genus NORP259. The sequence continues at coordinate 803 of JAAETM010000802.1, forward strand.
GGCAGTGGCCTGGTACGCGCCGCCTACAGCTCTGGCAAACCTGCCTACGGCGTGGGCCCGGGCAACGTGCCTGCTTATGTGGATCGCTCCGCCGACGTGCGCAAGGTGGCCGAAGACGTGGTCACTTCGCAATCCTTCGACAACGGCACCCTGTGCTGTTCCGAGCAAGCTTTGGTCATCGATGCACCGGTCAAAGTTCGCCTGCTTGAAGCGCTCGCCGCCCGTGGTGCGTATTTGTGCAGTCCCCAAGAAACCCGCCTGCTCGAAGCCTATTGCAACAAGGGCGGGGCCATGAACCCCGCGGTTGTGGGGCAGGATCCATGGAAGGTGGCGGAAGCGGCTGGCTTCCACGTGAAGCGCTCAACCACGGTACTATTGGCGCCCCAAGGCGGCACCTGCAAAGACCATCCCCTGGCCATCGAAATCCTGTGCCCCCTGCTTTCGATTCACGTGGTCGACGGATGGCGCGAGGGCTGCAAGGTGGCGACCTCTATGTTGCATCGCGGCGGCTTGGGCCACACGATCTCCATCCACTGCCAGGACGACGAAGCCCTGGAGGCCTTTCTGCTCGAAAAACCCGCCAGCCGCATCGTGGTCAACGGCCCCAGCTCCATGGGCGCCACTGGTTTCAGCACGCATTTGATGCCCTCCTTTTCCCTGGGTTGCGGTCCCCAGGCGGGCAACATCACCTCCGACAACATCTCTGCCCGACACCTGATTCACATCAAACGTGCGGCTGCCCCGCGCAACGATTGGAAGGCAGTCGAACGCCGCTTCCACGAACGCGCTGCGAGCTTGACCGGCGAGAGAGCCCCGCGAGGTTCAGGCATGCCCGGCGATCCGGGAATGCGGACTGGGGGAGAGACCTCCTCCAAGCCCCCCATGCACATTCCCAAGGTCGCCGCGCCCGCTCTGCAGCCCACTCCCGCACCTGCCTCGGCCCCGGTCGAAGCCCCCCGCGGCGTACCGACCTTCACGCGTCAGGCCATGGCCGATGACGCCCCGCGTCCCGGCAACATGAGCTCCCAGGTCGTGCGCAATTTGCCTTCTCCGCTATCGGCTCGTTCCGGTTCAGCCCCAGGCAAAGGAACCCCAAGCGGTGCCAGCCTGACCTCCGTCGAAATTCAGGGCATCTTGGAGAACGCCGGCGCTGGCTGCCCCATGGGCCCCTGCAACGGCTGCCCGCACAAGAACGAAAACTCAGGCGCTTGCAGCGCCTGATCCAATCAACCCCCAACTACCCAAACCGGTTTCGCAACTAGAAACCGAACCAACAAACCGTCATGCAAAACGATACTGAAGTCGCCCTCGGAATGATCGAAACCCGGGGTCTGGTGGGTGCGGTGGAAGCCGCCGACGCCATGGTGAAAGCCGCCAAAGTGACCCTTGTGCAGCGCGAGATCAGCGGTGCGGGCCTCGTCACCATCATGGTGCGCGGTGAGGTCGGCGCGGTGAAAGCCGCCGTCGACGCCGGCCAAGCTGGAGCCCGCCGTGTTGGCGAGTTGGTTAGCTCCCACGTCATCGCCCGCCCCGCGGACGATCTCGAAGGCTACCTTCCGACCACCGGCGAGTAATTTGGTTTTGGGTGGAGCGGCCAAGCTGCCCCTTCCTGATCCACTTCCCTATCCATGGTGCAATCCAAGACAGCGATCGAACTGCGTGGCGCGGTCCATTTGGACCAGCTGCAGCCCCAGGTCGCCGCGACCATCGCAGCCAACTCCGACGGGTTCTTTCCCGTGGCGGGGGAGAGTGCGTTTTGGGTCGAGGTGAGTCCTGGCATGGTGGTCAATCGCCTGATGGATGTGGCTCTCAAGACCTGTGACGTGACCCCCGGGGCGCTGATCACCGAGCGCCACTACGGCACCTTGGAAGTGCACGGACCCGACCAGGGTCAAGTGTTTCAAGCGGGGGAGGCGATCCTGTCCGAGATCGGATGTGAAGCGGCGGATCAGATGCGACCCACCATTCTGATCGACGAGGTCATTTGCAAGTTGACCTCACACCACGCCATGCTCATCAACCGCACCCGCGCGGGCATGTTGGTCTTGGCGGACGACACCTTGTATACGCTCGAGGTCACACCCGCCGTGCATATTCTGCACGCCGCCAACGTGGCTGAAAAAACATCGCCCATCCGCATCATTGGCCTGGGGGCCGACGGGGCCGTGGGTCGTCTGCGCCTGGCGGGAACCGACGCGGAAATCGACATGGCCGTGGAAGCCGTGCGCCGGGTGCTTTCCGAGATTCCTGGACACCTGGCCCCGGAGGTGCGCTGATGTTCGTTGGACGTGTCGTCGGCCAGGTTTGGGCCACCCACAAGGTTTCTGACCTGGAGGGCAAGAAGCTCCTGCTGGTCGATCCCTTGGAGCCCAGTCAAAATCCGCCCGACCCGGCTGCTCCCATGGTCAAGCCCGTGGTCGCCGCCGACACCTTGGGCGCCAACGTGGGGCAGCGTGTGCTCGTGGCCTTCGGCAAGGCCGCCCGCGTGGCCGCCTTCGGAGGCGACGGGGATTACGCCTTGGAAGCCTCGATCGTGGCCCTGGTGGACGAATTGCAAGCCCCCGGCGCACCCGCCTCCTGGCAGGTCACCGACAGCGCTGAAACCAGCGAGGGACAACAGTCATGTTAGTAGGCACCGTCATCGGAAACGTTTGGGCGACCCACAAGGATCCGACCTTGGAAGGCATGCGCCTGCTCATCGTTCAACCCATGGACGCCCATGGGAAGGGCACCGCGGAAAGCGTGGTTGCCGTGGACCCCATGGGGGCCGGCATCGGCGAACGCGTTTTGGTCGTCTTCGGCCGCGCCGCCCGCCACGTCATCGGTAAGGGCCATGACATCGGCTTCCAAACCGCCATCTGCGGCATCATCGATCAAATGGAACTCGGGGGTCGCACTTACGCCCCCCATGTGGATCAGGACAAGCACTCATGAAAAGCAACGATCATAACCCCAGTTTGCGCGACGACACCGTCGTGGGACCGGCCATCGCCCTCTTGGAGCTGAGTTCCGTGGCGCGCGGCATGGAAGTGGCTAGCGCTATCCTTTGGGAGGCCGATATCGAGCTGCTCTTCGCCACCCCCGTGCAACCGGGCAAGTATGTGATGCTGCTGTCTGGCACGGTGGAGGACCTGCGTTCGGCCCTGGCCCGCGGCGCCGAAATGGCCGCCGGTGACTTGATCGACCAGTTCCTGATCCCCCAGGTTCACAGCCAGGTGGAGCAGGCCTTGCGCCGTCAAGACGGTGAGATTCAAGGCGCTATCGATGCCCTGGGCGTGCTCGAAACCGGCACGGTCGCCAGCGCGATTTTGGCCGCCGACGCAGCACTCAAAGCGGCCACCGTGGACTTGCTCGAGCTGCGCATCGCCAATGGTTTGGGCGGCAAGAGTTACGTTTCCTGGACCGGCGAAGTCAGCGACGTGCGCTCCTCCATGATGGCGGGGATCAGCGAAGCGGAACGCACAGGGCAACTATTGCGTCAGGTGGTTGTGCCCAGCCCGCACCCGAGCCTCGTGCGCTTCCTGTAGGGGATCCAAGTCATGGCAAAACGTTTCATCACGGTCGAAGACATCAACCGGGCGGGCCGTGGCCCGCTGGTGGTGGACTGCAATACGGTGGTCACGCCCCAGGCCCAATTGGCCGCCGAGGCTGCTGGCATCACAATCCAAACCTCCGGGGGCCAGTCCTACGCGGAACCCGCACCCGACCGGGGACCCCACGCGGGCCGCGGTGCCAGCTCGGCGCATAGTTTGCCCGAGCCCGCGGGGCAAATGGGTCGCGGAACTGGGGTGGTGGTTACCGTGGTGGGCCGCAACAGGCCCGGCATCTTGGCGGAGATCACGGTGGCGGTAGGCGAAGCTGGCGCTACGGTGGTGGACATCAGCCAACGCACCGTCGACGCTTTTTTCCACCTGGTTTTGACCGTGGAATTGGCCGGCGGCTCCGACTTCGCTGGTTTGAAACAACGTCTCGACTGCCTCGGCGGCAAGGACGACTACACCGTTCGCATCATGCATGAAGGCGTGTTCCGCTTTATGCATCGCATCTGATATACGGAGCCTGGCACGGTGTCGACACCGTATCGACACCGACACGACCGCACTTTGCCCCCCCAACCCCCCCTTAGTTCCATGGTCTTTACTGATAGCGAAATTCTGGAAACGGTTCGTATGTTGGAGCTTGAGACGCTCGACATTCGTACGACGACTTTGGGTATCAATCTGTTGGATTGCGCCGATCCGGATTTGGAGAGCACCGCCGAGAAGATCTACGCCAAGATTGTGCATCAGGCGCGAAACCTGGTCTCGACAGCCGAGGCCATTTCCGCGGACTATGGTGTTCCGATCGTGAACAAGCGCATTGCGGTGACGCCCATTTCGCTCGTGGCTGCGGCTTGTGGGTCCAAGGATTTGGTGCCCTTGGCGCGCGCTCTGGATGCGGCAGCCAAGGAAGTGGGAGTCGACTTCATCGGTGGATTCAGCGCCTACGTGCACAAGGGCTTCACCAACGCGGACCACGCCTTGTTCGAGTCCATTCCCCAAGCCCTGGCTGAAACCGATCACGTCTGCAGCTCGGTTTCCCTCGGCACAACCCGCGCCGGTGTCAACATGAACGCCACCGCACGCTTTGCCGAAATCGTCAAGGAGACCGCGCGTTTGACCGCGGACACCGGCGGCCTGGGCTGCGCCAAGCTCGTGTGTTTCACCAACCCGGTGGAGGACAACCCCTTTGTAGCCGGTGCGCACATCGGCATCGGTGAAGCCGAGACCGTGCTCAGCGTGGGCATCAGTGGCCCGGGCGTCGTGCGCTCGGCCCTGGAACGCTTGGGCCCCGAAGCGGATCTGCTCGCGGTATCCGAAGTCGTCAAGCGCACCGCTTTCAAGATCACCCGCGTGGGCGAATTGGTGGGCCGCGAAGCCGCCCGCCGCCTGGGCACCAGCTTTGGCATCGTGGACGTGTCCCTGGCACCCACGCCCGCCATCGGGGACTCGGTCTCCGACATCCTGGAACTGGTCGGCGTCGAACGCACCGGCGCCCCCGGCACCACCGCTGCCCTGGCCCTGCTCACAGATGCGGTCAAGAAGGGCGGCGCCATGGGCTCCTCCAGCGTGGGCGGCCTCTCCGGCGCATTCATCCCCGTCTCCGAGGACGAAGGCATGATCGACGCCGTGCGCGTCGGCGCCCTCTCCCTGGCCAAACTCGAAGCCATGACCACCGTTTGCTCGGTCGGCCTCGACATGGTCGCCGTACCCGGCGACACCCCGGTCTCCACCCTCTTGGGCATCATCGCCGACGAGATGGCGATCGGCATGGTGAACAACAAAACCACCGCCGTACGCATCATCCCCGTACCCGGCAAGGGCCCCGGCGAAACCGTCGAATGGGGTGGCCTACTCGGCACCGCCATCATCCAAGACCCCGGCAGATTCCACTGCGACGTGCTCTACAAAAGAGGCGGCCGCATCCCCGCCCCGATCCAGTCGTACCGGAACTAGTGGGATGCATCCGGAGAAGCTGAAACGCGCATTGGCACAGTTGGGCGACGAGCGGTTTGACTATCTTGTCCGCAAAGTCGCTGACTTCGAGGAAATTTGGTGCCTGGCGAATGAAGGATGGGCGTCATGCGCGGACGATTCTGGGCAGGTAGCTGTTCCCATGTGGTCGGAGGCTGATTTTGCAGCTGTTTGCGCGACTGGGGATTGGGAGGGGATGCGGCCCAAGCCAATCGAATTGGTCGACTTTCTCGATAACTGGGTTCCGGGGATGATGCGCGACAATTGCATGGTCGCCGTGTTTCCAACCCCTTCCGGAAGAGGCGTTCTTGTGGAGGCCTCTCATCTGGGAGAGGCCCTTGAGGAAGAGAAGAAGCAGTACGAATGACCTAGCTCAGCTCCTTCAAAACACGCTCCGCGTTGTCGCGATCTTGGCGGCGGGCGGCGCGGGTCGTGACATGGTCCCTGGATTCGCGGAAGGGGATCATGGCGTTGGCAGCGACGCGGATGGCTTGATCGATTGGAAGGCCGGCGGCATGTAGTTCGGTGCAGGTGGGGCGCAGGGCCTGGAAGTAGTCTATTTCCAGGTCGATAGCGGCCAGGATTTTTGCATTGGTTTCGATGATGTCGTTGTGGGCCGGGATGACCCGTTGCACGTCGTTGCCCTCGCAAAATGTGCGCAGCCACTGAAGCGCTTCCTCGAACTCCTTGGCTTGCCAGCGGCAGTAGGGCACGCCGGGTGCGACCAGGTAGTCGCCGCTCAGGAGCGTTTTATGGGCCGGGATCCAGACCACGCTGCTGCAGTTGGAGTGGCCGAGCAGCAGGTGGACCTGTACTTCGAGCGAGCCGACCCGCAAGGTGGTTTGCTGCTCGAAGGTGTGCACGTTGGACGCGTTCTTGGGACACGGGTAGGCGAAGTCCGGGTCGTCGACGCCCATGGTTTCGTCGATGGCGGTTTTGCCGTCCAGGATCCGCTTGCGGGAAATCTCAGGTTTGTCCGCCACATGGCGGGGGATGGTGACTCGCGCGCCCGGGAATCTCATCCAGCCACGGATGTGGTCGTGGTGGCTGTGGGTCAGGATCACATGTTTGATCGTACGAGGGCTCCCTTCGTTGGCACGCGTGGCGAGGGCGCTTGCGAGCAGGGCAATCTCCTCGGGGTAGGCGCCGGGGTCTACGGCGAGCGCTTCATCTCCGTCGAACAAACCGATGGCGTTGAAGTTCCAGAAACCGCTCCGCACTACGACCAGGGGGTCTGCCTGCGTACCGGGAAGCAGAATGTAGGGGACTTTCAAACCGCGTAGATGTCTTCGGTGTCCGTGGTTTCGTCCTCGTTCACAAAGGTCCAAACCTCGCGCACGGCGTCGCACACGGCGGCTTGGATGACCTCGGGCGTGAGGTGGCTCCTGTGCAGGGCGTCGCCGGGGAAGGAGCAGAACATGGGGATGTCGGGGGCGCCAAACCAAAGTTCGGGGCTGGCGGTGTCGATGGGTTGGTAGCGCCAGGCGCTGCTGTCAGACGGAGTGCAGCCTTCGAGTCCGTTGAGACGTGTTGCCAGTTGTTCCAGGTCGGGGCGGGGTTGAATCTGGGCGCCCGGAATTTCGAACCAGGAGCGCGTGCCGATCAGGAAGCGCGCGCGCACTCCGTCCTGATCCTGGGCCATCCAAAGCACGCGGTCGGTGGTCGCCTTGTGGAAGATGGCATGGCGACCTGGTTCGGAATGCACCCCCAGGCCCGCGCGCAAAACGCACAGGTCGAAGTGGATGAGCGGCACCACTTCGGCGCGCTCGAGGCCTGTCAGGTCCTGTTGCAGCTGGTCCAGGGCCGGTCCGTAGGTGGTGCTTTCCGAGTCGATGCCGTTTGCCAGCCAACCGGGTAGCAGGGTGAATATGCGTTCGGTCACAACCCGGTAGCGCTCCAGGTCGGCGAGACCCTTGAGCTCCGCGGCCATGGGGGACCGTTCGGCATGCACGTAGAGCGTGATCAGGTCGTCGAAGCAGAAAGCGAGTTCGCTGGGGAGGTGGAAGAAGTCACCGGCCGCCGCGATCTCCAGCAACAAATCCGCATGGGCCAAAGCCACTTCGGGATGGGCCAGTACGAATAGGGACAGTACCCCATCCGTGTCGTAGTGGTTGTTGACCAGGGCCTTGCAGCCCCGGGACAGTTCCTCTTGGCGTTCCTTTGGCAGGCGCACAAAGTTCAAGCAAATGCCGGTGGAGAGCTCATGTTTGAGTTCCTCCGGCGTTCTGTTGCCAGGCCAGTGGCTCATGTTCAGGCCGGGGCCTTCGAAGCCTCCGTCCACGGACACCACGGGATCAGGACCCGGTTCTTCCAGGTAGATCAGGGGGAGCTGCATGGGGGATTACTCGCCCTATTTGTCCCCTTCACGATTCGGGCTGCGCGTTCCGACCTGCCCCGCGTCCAGCTTGCGAATGTTGTCCGCGCCATCGCGCAAGGCGGTGCGGATGCGGGTCTCTTCGTCAGCGCGTTCCTTCTGGGGCAGGGAGTTCCAGCCTTCTTTGTCGATGATCTCTTGCGCTTCGACTTGGGCCTTTTCGTAGTAGGCACGGGCCGTGTCCAAATCACGTCCCAGGTAGTACTGCAGCAGGACCGCAGCGTCGTTCAGGTAACCGGGGTCGGTGGGGGAGAAGGTGAGAGCTTTGGAGTAGGCCGTGTAGGAGCTCTCGTACATCTTGATGGTGTCGGCCGCGGGCGTATCGCGATGGGAGCGCATGGTCAGCTCCCCGATGTCGCGGCGCAGCAGGCCCAGGTTGTTCCAGTAGAGACCATTGCTGGGCTCGGTTGCGCTCAGCACCACATTCATGCGCTCAGCGAGTTTCCAGTTCGTGAGCGAGTCTTGCCTCTGGTAGCCAGCTTCGGAAACCTTGCCCGTTGCGAACTTGAGGATCGGGATATTGGCGGCCGCGTTGCCGCGAATGGTGGTCACGAGGCTCGTCGGGTCAATCTCCCAATAGGCGAGCCAGCCTTCACAGGCGCCGGCATAGTCGGCCCGGTAGTAGCGGCACATGCCCACGTAGAACCAGGAGTTGGCGTAACCTTTGTTGCGCTCCACGGACTCCACGAACGCAACCTCAGCCTTTTCGTATTGCTTGGCGGTCATCTCGCCGTAGCCCAACCACCAAAGCAACATGGCCGCGCCTTCACCGTTTTCACCGAAGCGTTTTTTGTATCCGGCGAGTCCCGCTTCAAGGCTGGAGTTGAACAGCTTCATGTCCCCCTTGGGGGCCAGGCTTTGCCACAGGAGGTTGTAGTCCATCATCTGGGGATCCCAGGAGAGCGCTTCGGCAAAGCATTCGCCCGCCTTGGGCAGGTCCGCTAGACAAGCATGCACATTGCCCATTTGGCGCCAGATCGCGAACTGCTTGGGGGCCGCGTCGTTGGTACTGGGGGTCAGGTCTGCGGCGCGTGAGAAAGAAGCCAACGCGGTTTTGGCGTGGGCTCGATCTGCGGTTTCGCCCGTGGCGGTGCGGCCCACCAAGTCCTTGTACAGGGAGAAGTAGATCTCGCCTTGAACGCTGCGTACCAGCCCGGATTTGGGA
>JAAETM010000803.1 GCA_024228395.1 bacterium
TGGCTCTTTCTGGGCCAGCCAGACGTTGCACCATGCGTTCTTTGAATCCGTTCGTATATCTCATCTGTCATTGGTAGCCCCGAGGTGTGGAGAGACCCCCTGTGGAAACAATCCACAAGTTATTGGTCTCCCCCTTGAACCCCAATGCTGTTAGGCGTTGCGTCCTCCGTAAATGCTCCATCGGAGTCTTGGATTTTTTGAACGGCGGGGAAAGTGGCGGTCCCGTGGAGAGCGATCACGGACTCGTGAGGCCTTGGCCAAAATAGATCTCAGGACTTCTGAAGCCCTTGGTCGCGACTCTGCAAGGAAAAGCCGAGTTAGCCACACCTGCAAGACTAGGACGCTAGCTTTCTGAGTAAGACGTGCACCATCCTCGAGTTGCCCAGAATCGCCGAGCTTGAGCTTGGCGGAGTGAGTCACCAAGCGTGACAGAGCTAGGAACAGTATTGCGGTATAGACCTCCTGCTCCACACCTTGGGCAGTGCGTGATCGGAACTGTCCTTGTCCCACGTAGTCCCCTTTCAGTTGCTTGTAGAATTCCTCGATGCTCCATCGGAGGTGATAGAGCTCCTTGATGTCGCCTCTATCGAATTCGTTCGGTAGCAAGGAAGTTACATAGGAAGACGACGTCCCATTGGGACCTTCAAGCTCGACAAGTCGGACGGGGATTGGCGATGCACCCGCTTTTCGAAACGCTTCGCAATCCAGCCAAGCATTCGTTTCATGGGTCTGGTTTTCTTTGAGACTGCGTGTTGCCTTGAAGGAGCTATCCTCGCATACGCGAATCAGGAAATCGATTCCAGCATCAGTCAGCATGCGAATCACTTCGTAAGACGGGTATCCACGATCAAGGATGACCAAGCTCCCGGGGGCTACTCCAGCCAGCATCGCAATAAGGTGCTCCCGCTCGTTGCCTCGATATCCACTCAGCTCTACGTCTACCGGAACACCGGCAACGACGTCGAGCATTGCGCTCACAAGGATTTGTGGACAGTGGGCCTTCTTAGGCAAGCCAAAGGCATCGATCAGTTCTTCCCTTGGCTGCAGGTTCACTTTGCACCCATCAACGGCGAAAACTCGCCTTCCTTTCCAAGTCCCCTCAGGTTTAGAATCAAGTGCCGACCCCGTCAATTTGCGGAGCAGCTTTTTCATCGTCTTGGGAAGCAGCTTGTGGCGTGCTGCGCAGAAGGATTCTTTTCGGACGGGCGTGGCCGTGGGAAGCTGCAAGCCAAAATCCTCTGCTTCATCCCAA
>JAAETM010000804.1 GCA_024228395.1 bacterium
GCAGCGCGTATCGGCCTGGGAACCGGCACTCTCCCTGGAGGACCAGTCTCCTGCCTTCTTGGCGCATCATAGCCGATTACAAACGAACCTCCAGGAGATGAAGGACCGTTGCGACACCCTCCTCCAGGAAGACGACGTGGCGTGCGCCGAAAAACGCGGCGAGCCCTTGCACGTCGAGCAGCGCAAGGTGCTCACGAGCCTGCGCAACCACTGGGATGGACTGATGGTCTTCGTGGACCATCCCGAGGTCCCGATGGACAATAACGCCGGCGAACGCCGTATCCGCGGACCGGTCTGTGGACGGAAGAACTACTGGGGCTCCGGGAGCCTGTGGAGCGCTGAGTTGGCGGCCATGATGTTTTCCCTATTCCAGACCCTGGGGTTGTGGGACATCAACCGCGACCACTGGCTCAGCGCCTATCTGAATGCCTGTGCCGAGCATGGTGGGAAAGCCCCTAGCGATCTTTCCCCCTTCCTGCCCTGGGAGATGGATCAACCACGCCGGCAGTTACTCTCCTTGCCCTTATCCACCGGTCCCCCGCAACCCGACGACACCTCTTGATGCGCTACTGCGGGCGAGATTTCAGCGCCGAGGAACTGGACCTGATCCGCCGCTTGATCCGCGAAGACCCCAGCCGTACGCGCAACGAGATCTCTCGGCGGGTCTGCCGGGCCCTGAACTGGCTCAAGCCGGACGGTGGACTCAAGGACATGTCTTGCCGGGTCGCCCTGCTGCGTATGCAGGCGGGTGGCTTGATCCAGTTACCCCCGCCGCGTCGTAAAAAGCCTGAGAACCGGATACCGATCACCCCCGCGACGGAACCCAAGGAACCGATCCTGCTCCCGGTTCATGCGCTGCCACCCCTGCGGTTGCGTCAGGTTGGCCAGGTGGCGCAAGCCCGTCTGTGGAACGAATACATCCAGCGTTACCACTACCTGGGACACCAACCTTTACCGGGCGCTCAATTGCGTTACTTCGTCTTCGCCGAAGAACACCTGCTCGCCCTCTTAGGGTTTGGCGCCGCCGCCTGGCAAACCGCGCCCCGGGACCGGTTCATCGGCTGGAGCCACGAACAACGCCAGAGGAACCTCCACCTCATTGTCAACAACGCCCGCTTCCTGGTGCTGCCTTGGGTGCAATCGCAAAACCTAGCCTCCAAGATACTGGCCACCGCGGTCAGGCAGCTCCCCGACGATTGGCAGCGGCGATATGCTTACCGCCCGGTGTTGTTGGAAACCTTCGTGGAACAATCACGCTTCATCGGCACCAGCTACAAGGCCGCTAACTGGATCCCTGTGGGCCAGACTCAGGGGCGCGGAAAGCTCGGCCCTGCCGGGAAACTGAGTGTCCCAATCAAAGACTTATGGCTTTACCCACTGGTTCGGGACTTTAAGCAGCTGCTAACTTGTTGTTAAAGCTGGGGATGGGGAGACCGAATCTTTACATCAGGGCAATCGGCAAAGGTTTCGATCGCTTCCTGAAAATTGCTCACCTTGAATTGGCGCAATAAGCTCATCGCCAAGCCCCGCAACCCGCCCATCACTTGGC
>JAAETM010000805.1 GCA_024228395.1 bacterium
CGCTGTAAAGCAAGATTCGAATCCTCGCAGTACATTTTGAAGTGATTGTGGGATACTATCGGCACGCATGTCCCCTCCTCTGAGTTGCTTGGCGAAGTACCACCAGCTTCGAGTTGGGGGCGTGCGACTAACAGAGCGCAGACCACGAAAGTTGATCAGTGAGGGCCCAGACCCAGCCCTGGGAAGTGCGAAACACTAGCCTAGGCCAGGATTTGTTCGGTCTATTTCCATGGTCTCCGGTTGCCCAGGAACCATGCGCTCGGGCAATTTTCCGTTGCTTTGGTTCGGCTTGAAGTCAATCAGGACCTCCTGTTACTCCATGGCACGCAGCGCCGGACCCAAGTGATAGATCGGAACCCCTTCGGGTCCACAGCGAGTGATCACCACTCCCAGCGGCTGCTGCAATCCCCCACATGCATGCGCAGGTTCCTGAGGGGCATACCTTCCGCCACCTCCAGCAGCGCAGTGGGCCAATCGCTCACCCAGCCGCAGTCGGATCCTACCAGTGGAGCCACTCGAACTCCGAGTTTACCAAGCGTATCGGTCCACGTTCCGTCCGAGCCAGTCCCAGGTCTGGAAGCACCGTCAAGGGCAAGTACCGCAGAATCGAAGGCAAAGGTGAGCAGTTCCCTCCGGCACAAAAAATCCGGTTGCAGTCCGGGTTGCAAACCCATCCAGGTGTGTTCTATTTTGAATTCCACCCCCTCCTCTCGCAATCGCGGAACCCAACGTGGGAGCAAGGCCGTGGGCGGCATGCGGCCATTCACTGGGACGGGCAGTACTTTGCCAGCCCTGGAGCGAGGTTCTTCGGGCGTCTAGGCTGGTTTGGGTGATACGGAAAAACGTTCTTGGTGTCCCTCAATGCGGCTCGGAATCTTGGAACTGGCACGCTTGTCTGTCTAGCTCGAGTTCCGTCACGCTGAATTCCGATGAAAGTGAGGTTGGAAGCAACCCGGGGAATCATGAACCCCTGGGTTTCCACTTTACAGGCTTGCACTGAGGAGGACTCGGTCCGCCCCATGACCCACACCCCGAACGATTTTCCCTTCACTCAGCATATCCATGGTGGGTCGGAGGCTGGACTTGTCCTCGCGCAAGAGTCCATTCAAGAACTGCTCATCCTTGGGAGAGAAGTGATCGTGGAGCTTGTGGATACGTACGTTGATGATGCGGCCGAACGTGTTCGCGTGACCGTAGAGTCCTTTGCTGCCGGTGATCCAGATGGCGTAGGCCGCGCAGCCCATGCCTTGAAATCATCCAGTGCGAACATGGGAGCACTACCTTTCAGCGTACTTTGCAACGAGCTGGAACTACTGGGCAACGATGGGAAAGAGGCATCCATGGGGCCCAGGGTCGAACGCCTAGAGTCCATGTTCGTCGAAGTTAGACAAGCGCTTGTTGCTTTGCGGGCTTTCTATCAGGACTAGACCGCCACCATGGATACCAAGATTTTCGAGGAACTCAAGTCGACGGGGAACCTCCCGACCCCTGCTGGGGTAGGGCTCAAGATCCTCCAGATCACCGAATCGGAGGATTTTGAAGTGGCGGAAATGAGCCAGGTAATCATGTCCGATTCGTCGCTCGCCGGGCGCATTCTGCAGTTGGCAAACTCGACAACTTTCGGGGCTCAGCAACCCGCAACAACCGTCGACGAATCTATCATGCGCCTTGGCAGCTCAACCGTGCGCAATCTATCCCTGGCCTTCTCGTTGGTGTCGGCTCGCAGTTCCAGCACCTGCGAGGCATTCGACTATTCGGGCTATTGGTCCAGTTCCCTGGCACGGGCGGTGGTAGCCCGGGCACTCGCCGGGAAGATGGGGGTCGGTCGGCCGGAGGAAGCCTACATCTGCGGGTTATTGAGCAACATAGGTCGCTTGGCCTTGGCCTCGGTGTTTCCTGATGAGTATGCGGAGGTGATCGGGAGGCACTTGGAGCTGCCTGGCAGAAGCCTCAAGGAAATCGAACGAGAGCGCTTTGACATCGATCACATTCAAGTAGTTGGCTGCATGGCTACGGATTGGAAACTGCCGGAGGCTTTTTGTGAATCGATCCGTCAATCTCTGGAACAGAAACAAATCAGCTCCGATGAGTCTGCAGAATGCACCTTGACCGATGTGCTGCGCTTGGCCGACGCAATCGCCCATGCGATAACCCTGGATGAGTCAGCACCGGCAGGGTGCTGGGCCTCCACGGCCGAGCAGTTTGCAACTGCTGGAAAACTACTGGGCTCAAGTGATTTCGATTTTGCGACCTTCTGTGATGCGTGCATCGCCGAATGGGTAGCATGGGCACGGGAATTTCAGATTGCCACGCAGCCCGGGCGTAGTGCCAAGTCGCTGGAGATTTTGATAAACCAGATGAGGCAAAAAATCAGCAATGCTGGTTCAGCTGCAGATTCCGCTTTGCTCGATTCAGGCCCGGAGCCGTCTTCTCAGCAGCTATTGGGCTTGTCGGCCAGCAACGAGACCACCAATTTCTCTCCATCCACTATCCGCATCCTTTTGGTCGATGATGAGCCCGTGTCTTTGAGAATCCTCCAGATGCAATTGCAGCAAAAGGGTTACGAAGTCTTCACCGCAACCAGCGGGCGGGATGGGCTCAAACTAGCCATGGAGCTCTGCCCAGATATCGTGGCGGCTGATTGGCAGATGCCTGAGATGGACGGGCTAGAATTGTGCCGGTCCCTGAGACGCTCGACTGTGGGGCGTAACATGTACTTCTTGTTGGTAACGGGCAGCGGCGACGAGAATATCATTGTCGAGGCATTCGACGCTGGCGTGGATGACTTCGTGACGAAACCCTTTTTGCCCCAGGTCATGGGTGCACGCATTAAGGGCGGGGAGCGCCACGTACGGCTGAATCGCAAGGTGGAGAGCGACAAGCGAATCATGAGGAGGCAAGTGGCAGAGCTTGGGGTCTTGGCTCGTAAGTTGACGGCGACCTCGCTCACGGATGTCCTGACGGGATTGCCCAACCGACGCTATGCCCTGAAGCGCCTGGAGTCAGAATGGTCATCCCTGGAACGTGAGGGTGGAGACTTGACCCTGTTGATGCTCGACATAGACCATTTCAAATCGGTCAACGATACATTTGGGCACGACGTGGGTGATATCGTCCTGAGAGAAACAGCGGATATCATCAAGGATGTTGTCCGCGCAGGTGACGAGGTTTGCCGCATCGGCGGTGAGGAGTTCATAGTAATCTGTAAGAACTCCTCGGTAAAAGACTGCGCCCATCTGGCAGAGCGGCTACTTGTTTGCGTGGGTGCTCAAAGCATGCCCGTCAAGGGCTTCGATCGCGAGCTCACGGTTAGCATTGGAATCGCTGGTCACAACCCCCGCGTTTCATCTGTTGTTCAACTGCTCAAGTTCGCAGACCTCGCTCTTTACGCAGCCAAGCATGGGGGTCGCAACCGATTTGTTTGCTACTCAGACATTGCTGCCGATGGCGAAGCTGCCTGATCCGCGTGAGCATGCACAACTCATTTTGGAAAACACTCGTTTCCGGTTTTGTTGGGCCCCAATACTGCAAACTCCCAGGCCGTGGTGGATAGGAATTCCAAGCGGGCAGTTTCAGGAGAGCGGGGGGAGCCAGGTGGGGCGCGGGGGGGAGCATGGGGACGGATTGTAGGCAATTGCCAACCAAACGGGGCCTCCGGGGCGAGGATCGGCGGTGCGGTGGCGGC
>JAAETM010000806.1 GCA_024228395.1 bacterium
GCCGCCACCGCACCGCCGATCCCCACCCCGGAAGCCCCGTTTGGCTGGCAATTGCCTACAATCCACCCCATGCTCGCCCCCGCGCCCCACCTGGCTTCCCCCCGCTCCCCGGAAACTGCCCGCTTGGAATTCCTATCCACCGCGCCCACGGCCACATCGGTAACGCGGCCGGAGGTGTTCGTCGGACCGAGGTGTTCGTCGGACCGAGGTGTTTCCAGCTGAGGTCCTTGTACGGCGAGTGCTCGTTCATCATCGCGTGCTCGGCGTACCACTCGAGGCGTTGCACGGGATCCGTGCTGGTCGCCGGTGGGTTGATATCCGAACGCAGACTCTCAAGCGCCTCGGTCAGATCATTGATTTTTTCTATCAGATCGTCGTGACTGGCCTTGCTGTCCTGGGCAAAGGTGGGGAGGGATAAACACAGTGCCGTCAGGAGGCACGTCGATGCGCGGGTGGGGATCATGGATGTAGTCTCTGTGTAGGGAATTCTGTTTACATTCTATCCATACCGTCGACTTGCGCTTGTATTGATCAGGTATGGACTTGGCTGGATCCACGAAGCCCCAGACTCCCGGGGCGACCTGACTCTGAGTGCGCCTTCCATGGGCTTCTGGAGCGCGAAGGCACAGCTATCCCTGGATCAAGGCGGCGTAGAGCAAGGGTGGGGCTCGATTTGGGGCAGCAACGAACCAGGTTCAGCTTCGTCCACTTCTCTGGCCGAACCGTCGGTCTTGCCTGCGGTTCGGACCAGAAAAGTGGACGAAGCTATTTCTGGTTTGGTATTGGTTGCGCGCTTAGCTTACCGGCTGCCTGGCGCGTTGCCCGCGAAGGAGACGCCGGCTAGAAGAGCCATCTCGTGCTTCCACGTGCAGAGGTCTTCCTGTCTGAACTGATCCAGATGGGTGTGCCCACACGCCCGTGCCATAACTTGCATCAACTCGGTTGAGGCGTTTAGGAATCGAGCAAGCTTCTCAGCCCCAGTCTGCACGTCGAGCCTCGCTCTCAAGCTCTCCTTCTGAGTCGCGATTCCTGCAGGGCAGTTGTTGCTCCCACACATTCGTGCTGCAACGCAGCCGATGGCTTGCATGGCCGAGTTGGCGAGGGCGACGCCATCGGCTCCGAGACACAGGGCCTTGATGAAATCGGAAGGCGTGCGCAGTCCTCCTGTCACGATCAGCGTGATGTCCCCTTGTCCCGACCGGTCGAGGTGGCGTCTGGCGCGGGCGAGCGCGGGAATGGTCGGGACTGAGATGTTGTCACGGAAAATGCGCGGAGCTGCACCGGTGGCACCGCCACGGCCATCGAGAATCACATAGTCCGCTCCGGCTTCGAATACAAAGTCTAGGTCCTGTTCGATGTGTTGGGCCGAGATCTTGAAGCCGATCGGGACCCCGCCGGAGAGCTCTCTGACTCGATCGGCGAAGTCTGCAAACTCCGCTGCGTTTGAGAGATCTCGGAAAGTGGGAGGCGAGATCGCGGGCTGCCCTGGTTCGAGTCCACGCACCTGGGCGATCTTGCCGATGACCTTATTCCCAGGCAAATGGCCGCCTGTTCCCGTCTTGGCTCCTTGACCAGCCTTGAAGTGAAAGGCCTGAATCCCAGCCAGTTGATCCTCGCTGTAGCCGAATTTGGATGAGGCCAACTCATAAAGATAGCACGAGTTCTCCGCCTGCTCTTCGGGCAGCATGCCGCCTTCCCCCGAACAGATTCCAGTGCCCGCCAGCTCCGCTCCACGCGACATTGCTACTTTGGCTTCTTCGGAAAGGGCGCCGAAGCTCATGTCGGAGACAAGCAAAGGGGTCTGCAAGCGGAGCGGTTTTCGCGCCTTCGGGCCGATCACTAGTTCACTCCCGACATTCACATCTTCCTGCTGGGGCTGCGTTGCGAGTTGGGCGGTCAGAAGTTGCAGGTCGTCCCAATGCGGCAGCTCCGACCGAGGAATCCCCATGGATGTCATGGGTCCATGATGGCCGGATTTCTTTAGGCCATCGCGCGCCAGGGAGTGAATGAGCTCGACAGTCGGTTCCTCGGGCGTGTTCGTCGCCTGCGGGGAGTCACCTTCTGTGGGTGCCGGAAGCTCAAGCTCTGTCGCATCGCTTGGGATCTTGGTGTGAGAGCCATCGCAGTAGGGTGGAGTCTTCGTCTGCTTGCAGAGGCATAGATGAACTTCACTTTCCTCTTTGACTTCAAAGGCAAGGGGAGTGATTCCGGTGCCACGGTGTGCACCATCGCACATTGGTTGGGAGGCGGACCGCCCGCAGGCACACCAATGATGTTCACCAGGAGTTAGTTGACAGCCGATGGGCTTGCGATCTGCGATTTTTGCTTTGGACATTGTGGGGTTGGGTTTCGGTTCCGAGGGAGGTTGTTGCTGGTTGCAGATTCAGCATTAGCGAATCCAGTCGAGAAGCCGCGCAGTCCAGCGGAACTGCGCGGCCTTGGGATGTATCAATTCTCAGGATCGGCGGCCATTTCGATGATGATGAAGTGCGCCGTTTCACTGGTCAGCTTGAACTCCAACGAGGCGGGTCCGCTGACTTTCAATACGTCGCGTGTATCGAGAGATGTGACTTCGCTGATCTCGACTTCACCTTCGATGCAATAGACATAGGCTTGCCGGCCTTCACACAGCTCGTACGTGACGTTCGCTTTGGGAGCGGTCAACTCAGACACATAGATGTTTATGTCCTGATTGATGTGGAGAGGAGCGTCATTTTTGCTATTCGAACCGGTCACAATCGGCAGCAGTTTGTTCTTGCGGTCCGAGGATATGAATCGGTGGTTTTCATATCGAACGGGCAGCTTGCGTGTGTCCGGCGGGATCCAGATCTGGAGGAATCGACACCAATCGTTCTGCTCGTTCTGCTCAGAGTGAAGGACTCCCGTACCAGCTGAGATGATCTGAACGTCGCCGCGTCCAAGTACCTCATGGTTGCCTGTGCTGTCCCTGTGAGTCAGTTGGCCGTCGACCACGTAGCTCACGATTTCCATCTCGCTATGGGGGTGTGTTCCAAACCCACTGTGCGGCTTGACGTGGTCATCGTTCAGCACACGCAAGGCGCCGTAGTTCATGTTCGCGGGGTCGTAGTAGCTGGCGAACGAGAAGTGGAAGTGGGTATTCGCGGGGTGGCGGTCACTGGCCGCGATGTGCTGCAGGTCGGCCGCCAGGGTCTTTTGGTAGTTGATGACTTTCATGTCTGTTGTTGGGCACTCGAAAGGGAGTACTCGTGGTGCGCGCGGGGCGCTGTTGCTTGGTATCCTCCAAATGCAACGAATGTGCCAGGTATGGTGAAGGTCCCTACTAGGGGAGCTAAGTGTTGTCGGTGTCACCACTTAGAGGGCATGGTGGGGGCGAGCCTTTATTGTCTCAATGGGACGGATGAAACGTTGCAGATGTTTCAGCGTGTCGTATTATGTTTCAATGAAACGTTTCATCCTGAGGGTAGAGTCTTGAAAGCCAAGGGAGTCGATCTCGCGAGCCTATTCCGTTTTCAGCCCGAGGAGGGACGAATCTGGTTGAAGGACTACCGCATGGTCATGATGTCAGCCTGTGCGCTCGGTGCACTTAGGCGCGAACTGATCGAGACCCTGGGGATGGAGCAAGCGCGTGGCGCCATGAAGCGCTTTGGTCATGCGGCCGGACTCGCGGATGCCCATGCCCTCGCGGAACGGTTTCCCGACGCAACCCCCGAACAGCACTTGGACTTTGGGCCGGCGCTGCATGGACTCGAAGGGGTGGCAAACATCGTGCGTGACCCCGAGAAGACTCGCATCGACCTTGAGAACGGTCACCTGCACGTGGAGGCGCACTGGCAACATTCCTACGAAGCGGAACAGCACCTCGAACTTTTCGGGCTGAGCGATGAGCCTGTGTGCTGGACACTAGCTGGTTATGCAACGGGCCACTCGAGTTCCGCTGCCGGCGACCGGACCATCGTGGTCGAGACGGAGTGCAAAGCAATGGGGCATGAGCGCTGTCGTTTTGTCCTGGACTACGCAAGGAACATGCCGGAGGAGACTAAGCGAGAAGAGCCCGACTATCAGAAGCAACACCTGCCCGAAGTCCTTCAGGGTTTGTTCGACAAGGTGAATCGTCAGGAGCTGTTGGCCCGTGAGGGCGAGAGAAGAATTTCAAACCTCGAGGACGAACTTGCCAGCTATCGCGTGTCGCCGGACTTCATTGGGGATAGCCCCAGATTCGAGGCAGCCCTCAAGACCGCGTCCTCCGTCGCACACGTCGATGCGACCGTATTGGTGCTTGGTGAGAGCGGGACGGGCAAGGAACTTCTTGCGCGGCATGTCCATGAACGCTCCCTTCGTAGGGACCGAGCATTCGTCGCAGTCAACTGCAGTGCGCTGCCGGAGACGCTCCAAGAAGCCGAGCTATTTGGATATGCGAAGGGGGCATTTACAGGCGCGTCCGCGCCGACGGCGGGTGTGTTTGAGGCCGCCCACAAGGGGACCCTATTCCTCGACGAGATCGGGGATCTTTCGCTCACAGCTCAGACAAAGATCTTGCGCGCCCTCCAGGAGGGCGAAGTCAAACGTCTCGGCGAGGCGCGAACTCGAAAGGTGGATGTGCGTATCGTTGCCGCGACCAACAAGGACCTGAAGGCCATGGTTCGAGAGAATACGTTCCGTGAGGACCTGTTTTACAGGCTGAACGTCATCACGGTCACGATGCCGCCACTACGCGAACGGGGGGTCGATAGATTTCACCTCGCAGCACACTTCCTCGAACGATTCGCTGCGCAGTTTTCGAAACCCCTAAGGGAACTCTCTTGTGATGCGAGGGCGGCGATCGGCGCTTACGCCTGGCCCGGCAACGTGCGCGAACTCCAGCACGCGATTGAACGCGGCGTGATTCTCGCCGCTGGCCGCGAGGTGACCTTAGCCGATCTCCCTGAGGAGTTGAGCGGCCTAGGGGGTGGACCTAGCCGTTCTTCTTCGACGCAGACTGGCGGCACCACCGCCGAAGAGGACACCCAACTCGCGAACATCGCAGGGGAGGAGGCCCGAATTCGGAAAGCCCTCGAACTCTCGAATGGAAACCGGGAGCGCGTCGCCGCGATGCTCGGGTGGAGCCGCACGACACTCTGGCGGCGCATGAAAAAGTACAGCCAGCTCGAAAACTGACCAGTCCGCCCCTTCCCATGGACTTTGGGGCGATCGCAACTTCGGAAGACCGAGAATTCCCGTCCAGGTGCGTCATACGCCGGCCGTCGGTCAGGCCTCCAATTGGGGACTCCAATCCCACGTCGCTCTCAGACCTGATCCTGCTCCCCTCCCCCGGGTCTGACCCCTCAGCCCCCACCGACGAACACGACTCCCTGCTACCTTTCCTGCAAGCCGCATCGATCCAATCCCGCGTCGCTCTCGGCCCTGATTCCGGAAAGCCTATTCCGAAGCTAACCGA
>JAAETM010000807.1 GCA_024228395.1 bacterium
GACTTCATCGTCAACGTTGCTCATGCGGTGCTTGGGGACAAGCCATCGCCGAAGTTGCTCGGATAGGATCGGGTCAGCGCAGGCCAGCATCGCCGATCGTCATTGATTGGACAGCCCCCCCCCCAATGCAATGCTGTTAGGCGTTGCGTCCTCCGTAAATGCTCCATCGGAGTCTTGGCTTCTTTGAACGGCGGGGAAAGTGGCGGTCCCGTGGAGAGCGATCACGGACTCGTGAGGCCTTGGCCCAAATAGAGCTCAGGACTTCTGAAGCCCTTGGTCGCGACTCTGCAAGGAACAGCCGAGTTAGCCACACCTGCAAGACTAGGACGCTAGCTTTCTGAGTAAGACGTGCACCATCCTCAAGTTGCCCAGAGTCGCCGAGCTTGAGCTTGGCGGAGTGAGTCACCAAGCGTGACAGAACTAGGAACAGTATTGCGGTATAGACCTCCTGCTCCACGTCTTGGGCAGTGCGTGATCGGAACTGTCCTTGTCCTACGTAGTCCCCTTTCAGTTGCTTGTAGAATTACTCGTTGCCCCATCGGAGGTGATAGAGCTCCTTGATGTCGCCTCTATCGAATTCGTTCGGTAGCAAGGAAGTTACATAGGAAGACGACGTCCCATTGGGACCTTCAAGCGCGACAAGTCGGACGGGGATTGGCGATGCACCCGCTTTTTGAAACGCTTCGCAATCCAGCCATGCATTCGTTTCATGGGTCTGGTTTTCCTTGAGACTGCGTGTTGCCTTGAAGGAGCTATCCTCGCATACGCGAATCAGGAAATTGATTCCAGCATCAGTGTGTCCTTCCGGCAAGCGTGCTCAAAATCGGTATTTTGGACCTGTAAGGTCATCCTCGTTCGACACCGCGAGCCTAGTTAACCGTGCAAACACAAATACGACGCTATTGGCGCTAAGATTTCAACGTTGCAGACCAAGCATTCAAGGAATCGAGAAAAACGCGCAAAAAAGGCGCACGGATGCCGCATGACTTGTGGCAGTTGGCGCTCGACCGGGCCAAGCGGCATAGCGTGGCGAAGGTGGCTGTCACCCTTGGGCTGGGCTACTACAGCATCAAACGCAGACTCACTGGACAGACGCCGCAAA
>JAAETM010000808.1 GCA_024228395.1 bacterium
GCAAAAAAAGGCGCTCGACACACCGCTAAGCACCGGGGGCGAAGGGAGCGGCGAAGACGCAGCCGCCCGGATGGGGATGGGGGCGAGCAACGTGCTGGATCGTGTAGCGGCCAGCATGGGCGATCTCATCGCCGTAGAACCGGTATTTCAAACGGTTGCGGATGTTCCCCATGGTGGCGTGCTGCTCGCCCTACCGGCCCTGCTGGCGGTCGGTCTGCTGCATCATGCCCACAAATACTTCCAGTTACCCAAGGGCTATTATGGACTGGAGAGCCTTTTTTTAATACTGGCCTTCCTGGCCTTGGCGCGACTGCCATCGCTAGAACAACTGCGCTACTGTGCACCGGGCGAATGGGGCAAATTACTGGGGCTGGAACATGAGATTGTGCCGCGCCTGGAGAAAGAGATTCCCAACCAGCCTACGCCTGAGCAATTGGAAGCCGATCCTAAGTTGCATCGTTTCATCCTGGTGTTTGACCGGGAAGGCTATAGTCCGGTGTTTCTACGGAGCCTGAAGAAAAAACGCATTGCCTGTTTAACCTACCACAAATACCCGGGGGA
>JAAETM010000809.1 GCA_024228395.1 bacterium
GAATGGTCGGCTCGTTCAGAGCAACCTCACGCCCAAGCAGGCGAAGCGATTCAAGCGCGCCATCGCGGATTGGAAGCGGGTTCAGGCCCTTCTCAAGCGTTGGGAGCGAGAGTCGGCCGAAACAATTAGGAGCGATTCCGGGCTAAAGCCTTAGCGGGCGGGGCTTTAGGTGGGATCGATATGGGCCAAGAGATGTGCGGAACGTGAGTCGTGATACACTGAGATGCCAAAGATACGCGGCCCGCCGCGACGGCAGAACGTGTCGTCCACCATGGCCTCTATGGTCTTGGGAAGACGAGGGAGGAGGAGAGGGGGACAGTCATCTGGGGAGTCTCATATTGATGGATAAGCTCAGATAGGCCGGGTGAACCCAGGCCAGGTCACCCCAGTTTCTGACCTCTGTTCCACTTGTTCTGGTAAGATACCAACGTCTAGAACCACGCTGGTTTGGATCCCCGAACCAACGTTGAAAACCAGCTTGTAGACCAAGCTCCAAAGGCAAGCATGCTGAATCAATTTCAAAAGCTCTCATTTCTGTTCTCAACAACCCTCTTCGGCGCTGTTTCCCTCGTGGCTGCGGTGCCCCAGGTGCCCGAACTACTCACCCCTTCTCGCGTGCAAACCGTTGGTGGCCGAGCTGGCTTTATGGATGCCAGCGACGACGGGCGTTTCGTGCTCTTTGTAAGCGATCATGCGAACATGATCTCCGGTCA
>JAAETM010000810.1 GCA_024228395.1 bacterium
CGGGTTTCTTCTTATTCTTCTTTTTCCAGGCGTTTATCACCTCTACCGCGGCCTGGTCCGGCTTGCTCATGGCCTGGGGGGAGAGCAGGGTAAGTACGCCATCCACATTTTTATCTTCCAGGACTGCGGTCAGCGCCTTGCCGTATCTCTCGGGAGGGGCGTCGCCCAGGATGTCCACCGGGTTATTGTGAGACCAGAATGGAGGTAGCTCCCTATCCAGTGTGGCAATGGTCTCTGGTTGCAGGTTGGGGAGCTTGACTCCCAGGTCGATGGCGCGGTCGGTGGCGAGTATGCCCGGGCCGCCGCCATTGGTGACGATGGCTAGATTGTTGCCGTGTACCCGGCGGTTGGTGGAGAGGATTTCGGCAGCGGCGAACAGCTGTCCAAAGGTCATGGCCCGCACGGCGCCAGCGCGTTCCAGGGCGGCATCGAATATCTGGTCTGAACCAAACATGGCTCCGGTGTGGGTGCTGGCGGCCTCCACCGCCTTTTGGTGTCGCCCTACCTTGAGCACGATTACCGGTTTTGAGTTAGCCGCTATCCGCAGTCCGCTCATGAAGCTGCGGGAGTCATGGATCCCCTCCACATACAATAGGATGGCATCGGTTTTACTGTCCACGGCCAGGTAGTCCAGGATGTCGCCAAAGTCGATATCGCAGGCGTTCCCCAGGGATACCACGGTTGAAAACCCCATCTTGTGTGGTCTGGCCCAGTC
>JAAETM010000811.1 GCA_024228395.1 bacterium
CCGGCGAGAGCCAAGAGTCGATGGAGCAAACCCTAAAACAAGCCGCCCACACCAAGTTCCTCTACCCCCTAGCCGGCTCCGACGTCTACCCCTACCGCCCCATCCCCGGCACCCCCGACTACCGCGCCGCCGTCAAAGAAGGTTACAACCCGCCCACCGACTTCGCCGAGTGGGGCGACTGCTTCGAGTACAAGTACAACTCGCAAAACACCCCGCTCCCGGACTCCGTGCGTCACACCTGGCAACGCACGCAGTCTCCCGGCTGGCAACACCACCGCCATCTACGACATGCACAACCAGGAAGGCCCCCTCTGGATGCGCAAGCTGCTCTCCAAGATCGCCGGCCACCGCCTAAAGAAAGGCAACTACGGCTTCCCCATCGAGCACAAGCTCTACGACATGTACGTCAAGGCGACAGGCCAAGGCCAGAAGAAAGCCGACGTGAGTGAAGACTATCAGCAACTGCAACCGGAAACCCACGCGCAGGTCACGGACAAGCCTTCGAGCTAAAGCGAAAGCCCCATGCCTGCCAAGATGGTGCCGTTTTTTACGGGCATTGGAATACACTGGGCTTGCAAGGCGATTCAATCAAGCGTTCGGATTCGTTCCGCCATCGCGAGGCGCCGTTCAAGAGCCACAGCGCGTGCTGCTGTTTGAGTCTCATGAGCTCGAATCACGTCGCCTGTGCCCAAGAGGGTGCGAGCTAGCTTTGCAGCCTTCGACGATCCTTTGATCGTGTCTAGATAGGCGCGTGTTGCGGGCAAGGCCACGGGCAGACCGGTTAGCACACTCACCTCGTGAAGGCGTTCGAGCAAGGCAGCTAGGCCATGGATCTTGGTTGGCAACTCGCCACCCAGTGCTTCGACCAAAGTCACTTGCACGAATCGGCTGTGGAGGATGGAGACCTCCGCCACATCCTTAAAGGAATCAGCCCAGCGCATTGGGCGTCCCAAGAGGCTGGGCATGAGCCAGCGAATGGCGCTTCCCAAGGCCACTGGGCTCAGTCGGCCATCATGAATGGCAGAAATGCACGCGTCGATCGCGATAGAACGCTCATGGCGTTCCTTGCATGCCAGTCCCAAGGCCATCAGGACTTGGCCGTTTCTTGCCAGGGCGACGTCCTGGCGTAGAAGAGGCTCCAGCAGACAACGGTTTTGCCAGTAGGCTGATGAGAAATCAAGGTTGTGTGAAAGAATCCGGGCGAAGAGTTGAGCTACACATTCTGGAGCGCGGAAACCCAATGAGGCCACTTCACGAATGGGCAAGGGGTCATCCAACGCAATTGACATATCCGGCCAGAAGCCATGCTTCTTGGATTTAGAAGGCAACACCAGCAGGCCCGAGGGGATCGGCAACCTTTGATCTTTTTGGCCATCATCGAACAACCATTCCCAACGATACTCCCCCGATTCCCGGCTCCTAAGGACCAGGCCCTCGGACGTGTTCACCCACCCGGGAGCCGGGCCATGGTTGGAGCATGCTCGAGCCCAAAGGAAACCACAGTCCGTTTTTCCATAGCGGCCAGCGTCGGCCAGACGGTTCACATGCGCCGAATCAATCGATCCATCCTGAGCCGTCGGAAGGCTAGCCAAGCCCACTCCGCGATCCGCGAATCTTTGCACGACCTCTAATCTACGAAGGTCCAAGTAAGTGTGAATGGGAAGTACATGACCGTGCACATTGGGAAAATCTACCTCGCTGTGGTGCACCCAACCGTACAGGATTTCTGCGAATTCCGACCGAGCTGAGGCTCCACTGCCATAGGTCTCGGGAGGGTTCCGGTTTAGGGTTCGCGTGGCTGCAGCGGCAAGGGTCGCGAGTTGATCACTCCCTAAGTCTTGGGGCACAAACCGTATTAGAGCATCCAGAGTTCTTTCGCTTCGAATCAGCTGATGGGGTTCTTCCAAATGAGCAAGAACCTCAAGAACAAAACTCTCGCCTGTGTCCAGGGGCATAACCGGTGGACCCTCGGGCTCCAATGGGAGCAGCGTACCTTCTGGAATGGCGGACAACTCTGCAGAGGCCTCAGCGCCCTCCAATTGCAGCATTTTTCGAACGGACGGGGATAGCCTCTCAAGAGCTTGTTCGGTATCGAAGTTGGAGCATTTCGTGTCACCCATTCGAGTGCTGTCATCGCTCCGATCCTCAATGTCCTTCTCAGGGAAAAGCCAATGACCCGCTTTCACCGCGAGCGAAGGGGCTAGATATTGGGCCGCTTCACGGGCGTTTCTTCGTGATTCGTCGTCCAGGTGCTCCCGAATGTGATCCAGTAAGGCGAGCGCTCGACGCTGAACATCCACATGCTGGTGGGATAAACCCAAGGCGATCAAGGGACCGGCCTGGGAGGCCAAGTTAGAGTCCTCTTGCACCATGCCTTTGACCATGCGCAACGCCGTCAGCGGCACCTTTTTCGTCCGGTCCAAGAGACAAGGGGACGCGGCGGCAAAAAATGACCCCGCGTTGATTCGACCCGCTTTGTGCAGCCGACTCAGAGCATCCGTTGCGAACGTCACGGTGGTGCGTACTCTGCTTCCGAGAAGGCCGAGATAACGATCCTCTCGGGCTGAGATCTCCTCCATCGAAAGATCCAGATCCCGGAGCAAACGTTGAAACCAACCCGCTCGGTTGGCGGTGAAGTCTTGCTCCAATGCCTGGAGGCCGCGGTCAATGACCCATTCGCGGACGAGGAAGCCACGCTTGATGAGCTCAGGGAATGCCTCACTCCAACGGTATCCGGCTAGGCTCCATTTATCGGCGTTTGCCAGCGAATCTGCCGCGTTGCCTTCGCGCTCAAAGAGCAGATCCGTGGGCCAGCCTGCCGTCCACGGATGTTTGCACCAATAGTCCAGGGGATGTTCGAAGTTCCCCGCACGATGGTGCTGGTAATTGACAAACAAATGGTAGTAACGCGCGAGTTGTTCCTCCGCCTTGGGGCGATTGGGTGGGGAAACTAGCCCCAGGGCTATTGCCTCGAGAACAAGACTAAGGTGGAAGCTGTCGAAACGTGCGACTCGGTCTCGCCAGGCTTCCCTCCAGGCCTGTGGTCGTTGTGAAATCAACTCCATACTGCAATGGATCCAATCGCTTGGAAATGCCCACAGGGCGCCATTATAGAGACTCTCCACCGGAGCGATACCCGTCCTCACCAAGAGCCTCCAGCCTTTGGTGCGGAATCCATCCTTCTTGGAATTGGCAGCCCCATCGCTCTCGGTCAAAAGATCGCCGCATTCCACGAGCAAATCACCTCGCTCCAGCTCGGTCATTCCTCTCAAGAGTTGAACCAGTCCCTGTGCATCCTCATTGCGAAGAATCCTCTTCATCGCCCTGTTCTTAGCCATGATCGCACCCGCTTTCACCAGCGTCGAGCCAAAGCATGGCGGCCAGGATGTGCTTGCAGAGTCCACGGCTGTTCCGATGCTTTGCAAACCAAGTACAGGTACATGTCCCCTCACCTGCATTGATGCGAACGCGATACCGCTGTCCCCGCGAAGCCACAAATACTAAGGTCCCTTGACCCTTCCCCTCTGCATCCGTCGCTTCCCCATCCACCACCTTCTGACAGGCTCCTTCAGCAACCAGCGCCCGGGCATCCGCCAATCGTGGCTGTAGTTTGTCAACCTGCTTGAGGTCGTACGGCAAAACACGGTGGAAGTAGCGCTTTTGAAGCAGGTCATACCCCACCAATCCACTCGCTCCCAATTGGGCGAGCGCAAGGTCAACGATCGACCGATCCAATCCCAGATCATCGGCCAACGCTTCCGGATCAAGGTTGCCCTGCCATTGCAGCGCTCCTCGCACGCGGCCCAAACTTGCCGATTCTGCGCTGGATGAACGAACCAAATTCTCAAGGGCACGGCCTTCCCCCGATAGCCCCCGCCAGACCTCCGCACTCAGAAGGAGCGTCAAACTCAGGCCACCGCGCAACTCCGCCATCCAAGCACTAAACCCTGGCTGACCCCCTTTGGGCGCCTCGGCAAAGACTTCAAGCGATAGGAGAGACGTGGCAAGTCCCTCGAGTAAAGCGAGTCGGTCAGGAGCCCCCACAAAGAAGGAACTCGGGCTTCCCGGACGTGTCACCCGGAACCCGGACGGCGTTGGAACCATAGCAAGTCCGCCTTTCGAACGCGTACGAGGCAAGCCTTGGAGGAATCGAGCCGCAGCTGGCCCCCGGAGGGAGTGCTTTCGCTCCAGAGTCGGTAGAAGGGCCTGGACCTCCAAAAATCCGCGCACCCAACGCGCGGGTAATGCGACCTTGCGCTCGATCACTTCCCCATCCCCCCCATCGACGCCAAAACGCTTTGGGCTAGCAAACAGTTCCAGTCCAGTTCCTGATCGAACCCGACTCAAGGCCGCGCGCAGATCGGATCCGAGATCCACATTGGTTGTACCCTTGCTCTCAACTTCGATGTCCATCGCCTCTTTAGGAACATCAAGCCTCGCATAAACACCGCAACATGCACTGAATGATTCAAATCGCATATGCGTCGCATCCGAAGTAATGACCGGATCGCTCTCCAATATGATTCGGTTCAACATTGCGGGAGGGATGTGGAATCGCGAACGAGCCGTTTGCGCGATCGTGAGCAGCCCTTCTGCGAAAGGACGCGCCTCCCGCAAGTAGCCCCTAAAAAAGTCAAAGGAGGCCTGGCCCTGCAAAGGCTCGCTATTTGTTGCCAGCCCAAGGGAGCTAGAGCTCTCGCCCTTGACAAAACTAGACCGCGCCATGTAGCGGGTTGAGTGAAAAATGGGTACAGACATGCTAGTTCAATACACTTGGTTGGGCTCGCGCACATTCTTGATGCCAAGCCCATTGCCAAGTAGAGGGGGCGCTGAGTATTCAGGCCAAGAGATCATCATGTTTGAGTCAGACTTCACTTCAGTGGTGTAATCGATTGTAAGCAGGTGCCCATCAGGTTGCCATTGTACGTCCTAGTGAGCTTGGATCTAACCGCCCATTCAATTGTACCTGCGATTTTGACTGGCGCGAATTCGATCCGATCCAAGCCCCTTCCCCCACTTTCCACCTACGGGCGATGTTCGCGATCACAGCACCGTGCTTGACAGTACCGTGCCAGAGTCAAGTCCGCCCCCTCGCGCATGCGGGATGGCAAATCTGTTCGATGGAATGAAGCGGGGGGGCGGCTCTGGTTCCGTACTCTTCTCATCTGGGGCAGCTGGTTCCCAAGCGTCATCCCCGAGCTCTACTTCGAACACAACATCGCCGATGCCGTCTGCATCGGCCAGGGCGAGATCACCTTCCGCGAGGTCGTGCAAGCCCTGCACTGCGGCGAGCCCCTGGCCAACGTGCCCGGCCTAGCCGTGCCCAAAGATGGCCAGATGGTCTACACCGACAACCGTCCCGTGATCGGCTTCGACGAGTTCGAACCCGTGCCCTGGCACCTGCTCGAATACGAGCGCTACGTGGAACTGCAGCTACAGCCGATGCGCACGCAAAAGGTGCGCCACCGCTTCCCGCTGCCCGGCGATTACAGCCCCATGAATCCCCCCAAAGGATTCAGCTTCTTCTCCTCCTTCGGCTGCCCCGAGGCCTGCACCTTCTGCTGCTCCCCCGCGGTCAGCAACCGTCGCTGGAAAGCCATCCCCGGCAAGCAACTAGCCGAGGAGATCATCGAACTCAAAGCCCGCTTCGGCTTCGACATGCTGCGCTTCCAAGACGCC
>JAAETM010000812.1 GCA_024228395.1 bacterium
CGGGTTTCGTCCACGGCTACCTCGCCAACCATATGGACCGGCCGAGAGACACTGCGGTATTGAACCGGTTTGGTTTCGATTTCGGCCAGGGCTGCTGCGGCTTCGGTCATTTGAAGTCGGTTCGGGCCCAGATCGACCCCACCCGAAGGTGCTTTGATCAGGTCCATCGAGCACCCAGGACATTTGCCTGGCTCTTGAAGGCGAAACTGTGGGCACATGGAGCAGGTCCATATCACAGATTCATCGGGCTTCTTCTCAGCCACATCCTTGGTACTAGCAGTGCTGCCCGTACCGCTCTCATCGACATCCTCCAGCGCACAACCACGTCCGAAGACAAAACCCAAGACGAGCAGAGCGACGCAGACGATCACGAATCGATTATTGGCAAGTTTCATAGTTCTGCTCCTAGAGCTTGTCGACGAGGGGGATGGAAACGCCGCTTAGTTGTTCGACTTTCGAGAGGGCCTTGGCGCGATCCACTTCGGCGCGCACCGCTTGTAGTTGGAACTCCAGAAGAATGCGCTGCGCATCGACCACCTCGATGAAATTCGACTCTCCGGATTGATAAGTGTCACCCATGATCCCGATCGCCTCCTGGCCCTTTGGAATCAAGCTGGTGTTGAGCAGCTCCAAGTGCCGACTCGTATCGCGCAGCTTGAACAATGCCATTTCCAGATCTGCGATGAGCCCATTGCGAGCCGCATCCAAGTTTGCGCGAGCCATCTTGAGATGCGCCCGTGCCCCATCCTGCTTCGCCCGATAGGCACCGCGCCAAATAGGAAGTCCGAGGCCTACGGTCAAAGCCACCGCATCATCACCGGAACCCGCCGCGCCGTTGGAGCCAATGAAGGTGTAGTCCACCCCCAACGAGAGGTCGGGATAACCCGCCTTGTCCGCCAGCTGCACAGCCAACTCGGCTGCCGCGATCCGATGTTGCAACTGGCGCAGGCCTGGATTGGTCACATCCAAGTCTGCCAACAACCGATCGGTGTCGACCACTTCCGGCCCGGACAATGGAAATTCCGGCACGGGCAAGGGCGCATCGGCCGGTCGATTCAAAACCGCATTCAACTTGGCCCGCAGGGGTCGTTGCAGATCATTCAAACTCATCAATCGATCCTCCAGCTTGCCGAGTTCGATCTCCACCCGCAAAATCTCCGAGGGTTTGGACAACGCCAGCTCCATCCGGGTGCGCGCCACATTCTGCCAGTGACTCAGCAGCTCCCGGTGGGCCCGGTCCACCTGGATGGTCTTTTGCAACCATGCATATTCATACCAAGCGTCTTTGACCTGGAAATCGACGGCCAAGTACGCCACCTCCACAGCTTGCGCCAAGGCCTGGGCCTTGGCCGCAGCCACGTCCCCTGCCAACCGCCGCTTGCCGAACCAGGGCAAGGCCTGGACGATCGACAGTTTGCCTTGCATGGGGCCGGTGCGCGTTTCGACCTTCTCCAGGAAGGCCCCGAATATCATCCGCGGCTCGGGCAATTGGCTGGCCTGGGGAATCTGCTCAATGGACGCACGCCAAGCGTGGAAGGCGGCTCGCAACCGGGGATTGTGCCGGCGTGCGTGGCGCAGCATCTCGGGAAGCCCAGCGCCTGTCGAAAGTGCAAGTCTGGTAGAAGCCGCAGTCCCCTCGACCGGCAACGCCATCGACTTCGCCTGGGCCTCTTGCCAGGTTTCAATATGCCGCCGATGTGTCGCCTCGGAAGAAGCGCAGGCGGGGGCTAGGAAGCAGAGCAGCCAGATGGCTTTCTGAAGTTGCATGATTTGATTCGATAGGGATCTCGGGAGCGAAAAGAGGTTTGACAAGCGAGCGACCTGCTCCCGATTCCAAACCGGTGGAATCGGGAGCAGGTCGCTCGCGGGTCGTCCTACAGATCCGCCACGGAGAGATCCGCCAAGAAGGCGATCAAACCACGGTTCAACAGACGTTGTGTCTTCGGGCTAGTCGGCGCGCGTCGAAGTGCTGGCAATCCGCCAGGTGGCCCGCCTTGTCTATCAGCCCAGGAGCCGTGCTCGCTCCAATCCACGCCACCCAAGTGCGGCGCCAACAGGATCCAATCCCCGGCGTGACCTTCGAGCAAACTCCACCAGGCGAAAGGCCCTTCAAAATCCTGCCCATCAAAAAACACACCACTGGGGGTACTGTCCACCTGCTTGGGCGGACAATGGCAAACGGATTCCGCACCGGACGAGGTTCCATCCCCACCCGCGCCGCAGCAGGACTTGTCCGCAGCCGGCTTCACCTTCTTCGCACAGCAAGACTCCGATGCCACCGGCGGCGCTCCGGCATCTGTGCCAGAGCAAACGCAAACGGCCATGTCCCCACAGCCACAGAACGCATCCTGCAAGGCCATTACCGGCTGGGCCATGTACATGAGCAACAGCAAAACCACACCCACGGATCGGGCAAGGCTGCTTTGGCGTCGGGTACGGGGCGTGGAGGACTGCATGGGCTGGTGTCGCTAGAATACGTCTATCGGCACAAAAGGTGAGCCTCCAAGCCACACTTCTCAAGGAAATCCCCCCTTCCCCGGCGATGGAATACGGTGTCTGGCCCCCTGCGGTGGTTTCGGTATGGGTAACGGGAATACGGTGCCACCTCTAAACGAGTCTCCGCCAAGCCTTTGATCTTATGATCTCGTAGATTGTTGATTGTTTGCCACTTTGGCAGGCAAAAGAAGGGGTCCAGCTCGAAGCCATTCACCTCTTCGGGCTCAATGTCCCAGGTTGCTCGTACGGACGGCAATCTCCCAA
The DNA here is from genome assembly GCA_024228395.1 of bacterium. Classification (GTDB taxonomy): domain Bacteria; phylum Planctomycetota; class UBA1135; order UBA1135; genus NORP259. Next base: position 2,761 of record JAAETM010000812.1, read on the forward strand.
TCAGAATTCGGTATGCGCCTTTCGCTTGGATGCGAGAGGAGTTGGCTAGGCCACCACTGACACCTCGGGCTGATTGTCGTCCTCGATCTGAAGTTCCTCTTTTGTGTTCTCTTGTCGGTTCCCTGGGGTGGATTATTTGCTCACACCACGACTCCCAAATGCTCGGCCGGCGTCAAATAGTTCTCAGTATTGGAAGAGCCGCCAGATCGCCACTGGGAAAACCCACCCGCTACGGTATCTCAGGCCCGGCTCCGCCCGGGGCCTGCGTGCCTTCGCTGATCGGTCCCCGCCTCTTGACTTGACTAGGGCACGAGAACTGGAGCCAGCACAGCCCGGAACCCAATGACGTAG
>JAAETM010000813.1 GCA_024228395.1 bacterium
CTTTGCAAAGCGCTGGCTCATCGAGGTGAGTTTTCGAGATGCGAAGCAGCTGTTTGGGCTCACGGATCCGCAGAATGGATTCAGCCGCGGGCGCAAGGAACCAGGCCGCCCCAAACCCGGACCTCAGCCCGCCGACACACCTCGCTTCCAGCCGCTCTCCCCAAACTGCCCCTTTGGAATTCCTATCCACCTCTTGTCAGCGCATTTGAGCTGAAGAGTGCGAGCAGATCCTCAAAGCCCAACACGCTAGCCGCGAAGTCAGCGAGGCGTTGCGCGCGAGCATTGGGGCCTCTTAGCGAGGAGGACGACATGCAAACAGGGTCACGGTGACCGGATCGGTGAAAGGCCGGTCGACCTTGACTTGACCTAGCTCCTTTCGGTTCCAACCAAACTCGCTCTCAAGCCAATCAACATAGTCGTTGATCCACTCGCGCGACTTGCGAGCATTCAGATCAGGCGGATCGGTGCGGAAAATGACGTTGAATTGCTCGGCCCACTCGCGGAAGGACTCCAGCCCCATGCCAATGTCGGCATTTCCGTGGGCGAAAAAAGCTTGGCGGTGCGCGTCGCGGCGGAAGTTTGCCGTGAAGGCTTCCGCTGAGTCCAGCTCGGCTCTACGCGCAGCGAGTCCGAGGTGAATGGTAGCGGGCGAGAGCCCTGCCGAGACCCCGAGCCAACCGAACCGCTCGGTGTCGGCTAATTCGGATGCGACCAACTCCACAAAACAGTCGGCCGTACCGGTCGACAAACCTGCCGTTTTGATGCTTCGGTTCGGACTGAGGTCGCGCCAACCTGCGAAGAGCCAGGTGAGGTAGTCGGCCCTGCCTTCATTCCAGATACCGACACGTTTGGCCATGAAGCGCGCGTCGCGTTCCGGAACGGCTAGGCAGGCGGTGAGGACCAAAATGCCAAGTCCAAAGCGAGCCGCACGGTTCGGAATCTTGGCGGACACACGCTCAGCCAACAGTCCGAGTCCTAACGCGCTCAGAACCCAAAGCGGAGGACCAATCGGAATCAGAAAGCGATCGAGGTAAAATGGGTGCAAGCCAATAGGGATCGCGAAACAGCCAGCAACGAGCCACATCAAGCGAACCGCGGCGTTCCTCGAAAAGCGAACCGCGAGCGCGAGCCCCACGATCAAGAGCAACCCAAATCGCGCGGTCGGCACGAAGGCGACGCTCCAACCGAGCAGACGGCGCGACCAAGGCGTCGAACCGCCTGCGCGATTGCCGCTGAGATAGGTCACGAAGCTCTCACGGTGCTGCGCGGCGATCTCGCTGTCACCCGGCCACGGCCAACCGAACCACCACAGGAGCGCGATGAATAGTGGAAGCGCGAGCCAAGCCACGCGCTTGAAGAAGACGTTCAGCGAACCGTCGCGCACTGCTCGCCAAGCTTGGAACAGAAGGTCAATCCCGAGTGCGGCGAACAAGAGACAA
>JAAETM010000814.1 GCA_024228395.1 bacterium
CAGACTATCGCCGAGGTCTCCAAGCAGCTTGACCTCAATCCAGGCCTCCTGCACCAGTGGCGCACTGCGGTCAAGACAAATGGCCAACTGGCCTTCACCACCAAGTCCACTACTCGCCCCCGCGCTCCACCTCGCTTCCCCTCGCTTCCCCTCGCTCTCCCGAAACTGCCCGCTTGGAATTCCTATCCACTATCCACCTGGACGCCCAAGGACACGCTCCAAGTTCTCGACCAGGGCGCTGACATGGTGGGATTGGCCAGGGCTGCGATTGGGAATCCCAGCTGGCCCAACGATGCGGTCGATCCCAACTGGGAACCAACGCGGCCTCCCTATGCCCCCGAACATCTCTGCAGCGCCGGTCTCAGCGAGAAGATGATCACTTACATGCGTGCCTGGCCAGACTTTGTCACGGACTGAATCCCGCGCGACACGGCGATACCGCGATACCGAGCTGCGTACGTCGTCACGGTTGTCGACGGATTTATGCCCGGTACTTTCCTGCCAAAAAACGTGACAACGTACGCGGCTTGGTATCGGGTATCGCGGCTAGAAGGTCACCGACAATCCGTTGGAGAAGTTGGACTGGCCGTTGTCTTCACGGTGCCACAGTTGGAAGTGCCAGATGGATCCGGCAATTATCGAGCCGCCGATGGAAGGGACTGGGGTAGGCACATCAAAGCCAGATCCAACCGTGGATGTGCCCGCTAAGTTCTGTAGGACGCCAGAAGAGTCGAATTGACCGATCGAATTGAGGGCGCCTCCGGCAACGCTGTAGCGCCCGAGGGAATTCCCTCCGGTGCCCGACAAGCACAGATGACCCTGGCCGACCGGCGCTCCAGGATCGGAAACGCCGGTTCCGACGAGGAAGAAACCGAACTGGGTGTCCGGTCCTTGTGTTGCTTCCAGGTGCAGGCCCGACCCAATACTCGAAGCCATGGTGCCGCTGAGTACGGTGGGAAGGCCGGTAGAGTTGTTGTCAGCTGGATCACAAAACGAAACGGGGTCCAGGGGAGTAACGAGCAGGTCGGACGCCGAGAAAAACACTTCCCCCACGGGATCGTTGCGATGCCATGCGATCCAGAGGACATGGTGCCCGGTGCGGTCTGCAGGGATTTGAACGTCGAACAGGAAGTGACCTGCGGTATGGGTGGGCTGGGGCCTTCCGAGGAACTCCATTTGTGCCCAATTCAATGGGGTGCTCGGATCCCAATCCGGGGTGGTGATCCAAGCATCCCACACACTTGGATTGTGAACCGCTGTGGCGTAGAAGTCGATCGGAATCGTATCCCCCGCCTGCACGGGGGTCGTGGGCCAATCGGCGCTAACCTGATCCAAGCCCGCATACGTGCGCGGATAAGCTGAGGAATTGGGATCAATGCGCCCCCCACTGGCAAGTTGACCATCGGGAACCCACGGCGAATAATCGAATCCGGGGGGCAGTCCAGCTTGTACCGCCGCAGAAATGTTTCGCGACACCTCATTCCAAGTGTAGTAGGAAGTGGCCCCGTCGATCGCCACCGCGGACGCGGCCAGGGGAAAACTGGGATTGCTCGGATTGGCTTGGTAGACCCTATAAACGCGACTGATCGGGTCGATCACCGTTCCATGGGCAAAGACCGCTTGAGTCGTCGCAAACAAACCGAGAGCAAGGCCAAGAGATTGAAGTTTGGTAGTCATTTTTGGTGCAGTATCAGGAGTACGCATTCCTTGGGAATTGATGGGCTTTCGAGGATTCGCTTTGGAAAGGGTGCGGATTACTGCGCCTGCAAGGGCGCAGAAACTAGTTAGTGATTCCCGCCCAATGCGAGCGAAAAGGGGCGGGATACGGCATCCAGCCCCCTGTCGCCTACCATTGATACAGAAGTACCAGGTGTTCTGCCACCTTGGTGAGTGGGCAGTTCCTATTGGGCATGGCAGAAGGACTTCGGAGAGGTAGGTCGGGAGTGGATTGATTCAATGTCGAATTGGGTTTTTAAATCGTAACTGCCGAATTCGGGCCCGGATGGCCCCCTTCGGCAGTGGTTCTGAATAGTTCATGGCTGTCACCAGTGGTGCTTTCGAGCCGCGTCGGGGGAATCCAAATGCAAACGGTCCTGCGGACTGTTTGCATTCGCTGCGCGAACCAGGGCATCCCACCCAACAGGGCGACAAAGGGCCGCCGGAGGCATTCATGGACACCCAGGCGGCCAGGTAGTTCGTCGGGTGGCCCAGGGGCATTGCTGGCCCCAGGCTCCCACAGATCCGGATGTGCGCGATTGACGCATCCGGCTCCTCGGTGCCGGGAGTGACCCGGCAGTGGCTAAGCCACATTATGGGCTCGCTGGACGGCGGTAGATCGAGTGGATTGCGCGGGCGAAGGGAATGGGGTAGCGCAGCAGGAGCTGCCTATACCATACCCCCTCCTGCGTTGGCCGGCGCATGGCCGCCATCGCCACGCACCTCACCGACCACGTGCTGCCCGACCAGCCGCTGCGCCAATGGGTCCTCTCCCTGCCCTGGTCTCTCCGCATTCATCTGGCCTGTAGTCTCACCCTCACCTACGCCCTCCC
>JAAETM010000815.1 GCA_024228395.1 bacterium
CTTGGCCAGCCACTCGGTATTGGTGTTACGTTTGCGCAGGTGCAGCAGCAGATGTTCGCCTTCACCCTCGGGCTGAAAACGCAACTGCTCATCCACCTGGAAGTCTTCCGGCTTACTGCGAATCAGTGCGCTGGCCTGGGCCCTGCCCAGGGCGTGGGGGTAGGAACCTACCGGGATAAATCCAGACGCTGGCGTCTCATCCACCTAAGAGCACCACGGCATGGGCGGCGATGCCCTCGCCCCGTCCGGCATAGCCCATGCCTTCGGTGGTGGTGGCCTTGATATTGACCTGACTCTCCGCCAGCTGCAGATCCTCAGCAATATTGGCCCGCATGCGGTCGATATGGGGGGCAAGTTTCGGCGTCTGGGCGATAATGGTGCTGTCGGCATTGACCACGGATAACCCCTTCTCCCGAACCATATGCATCACCTGCCGCAGCAGGATCCGGCTGTCGATCCCCTTTAGATCGGCACTGGTGTCTGGGAAGTGCCTGGCGATATCCCCCAGGGCCGCGGCAGCCAGGATGGCATCACACAGGGCGTGCAACAGCACATCCCCGTCGGAGTGGGCAATCAGCCCCTGATCATGTTCCATCGCAACCCCAC
>JAAETM010000816.1 GCA_024228395.1 bacterium
GCGATTACCTCTAGCGGCTTGCCTACTAGCCAGTTGGATGCCCCGGCCAGGAACTCACTATTGGTCCAGTCGTAGACCCACTCGCAGATGAACTCACCTTCGTCGCATATGCCGCTGGGTGCCATCGACTCCTCCATGACCGCTGCTCACAAGGTTCGGTTGATCCAACTTGACCCATCCTGTACCTATGGGGGCAGCAAATCAGGAGTTCACCCGGGGGAAAGGCACTCGTGGACGCTCCCAGCCCTTCACGGGCTCGCTCAGAAGAGAACAATGACCACAGGGCGCCAATTCTGAATGGCCCACCAGGAGGCGTTGGCGTGAACCGACCGAGCATGGACGTCGTGATGGGGTTCTACGAGCAACATCCCTATCCACCCCCGGTCTCGGATCTGACCTCGTATGGAGAATCCTGGCGGGATCCGCAACGCCGTCGGGTGGAGCATTTCCGACTCTGGCCAACGCTTCGCTACCGCGATGACCATGCGATTCTGGTCGCCGGGTGCGGTACGTCGCAGGCCGCCAAGTACGCCGTTCGCTATCCCCGGGCTCGGGTAGTCGGGATCGATCTCAGCGAGCCCAGCATTGAGCACAACCGACGGCTGGCCCGCCAACACGGCCTTTCCAACCTCGAGCTGCGATTGCTCCCAGTAGAACAAGCCGCACATCTCGATGAATCATTCGACCAGGTGGTATGCACCGGGGTTCTCCACCACCTTGCCTGCCCCGAGGAGGGCCTGGAGGCGTTGGCCAACGTCTTGACCCCAGCCGGCGCCATCCACCTGATGGTCTATGGCCGCTACGGGCGCACGGGGATCTCCATTATCCAGGAATACGCCCGCCTA
>JAAETM010000817.1 GCA_024228395.1 bacterium
CAATGGGACGACTGGAATACGATCGTCATCCGCTGCGAGGGAAACCACCTGCAGACTTGGTTGAATGGGGAACAAAGGGTCGACTACATCGACACCAACAACGAGCATGATACGAGGGAGGGCTTCTTTGGACTTCAGGTGCACCAGGGAAAATCATGTCACGTGATGTGGCGTAACCTGAAGCTCGAACAGCTCTGATCCCTGCAATCCACAGTCACGCCCAATGAAAGTCACCCCGATCCTGTTGCTGCTCCTGGCCGGCGCCCTCTTGACCCTTCCACTGCACGCCCAAGCTGGCGACAAAAGGGACAAGCAAGGAAGCGTGCAAGTGGACCCAATCCCCGCATCGCAAATTCCGCCGTCGCCCTATCTGGACCTGGATGCGGCCCTGGCTTCATTTGCGGTGGCCGACGGTTTTGTCGTCGAACCGGTGGCGCACGGAAGCAACGTGCACCTGGCGGTGGCCCTCGCATTCGATGGCAATGGCCGTGCGTGGACCTGCGAAATGCGCAGCTACATGCCCAATTTGGATGGCGAGGGCGAACAGGCGCCCACCGGTCACATTCGCGTATTGGAGGACACCACGGGGGATGGCGTGCTCGACAAGGCCACGACCTTTCTCGAGGGATTGGTTCTTCCGCGCGCCATAGCTGTCACGGGGGATGGCTGCCTGTACACCAGTGGCGACACGCTCTATTTCATCGAGCGCAAGGGACTCGAGCCCGTGGGAGATCCCCTTGTAGTGGACCCCGAATACGCCAAGGGGGGCAATCCGGAACACAAAGCCAATGGGTTGCTCTACGGCCACGACAACTGGTACTACAACGCCAAATCCGACAAGCGCTACCGGCGAATCGGAAGGCGCTGGATTCGCGAATTAACGAACTACCGGGGTCAATGGGGCATAACCAAGGACAACGCCGGACGCCTGTACTTCAACAACAACAGCACCCTGCTGATCGGGGATCAGTTTCGGCCGCAGTTCTTTCGTGGGCACCCGACCTACACGCCTAAGGCCCCCATGACCTCGCGGCTTGGCTCCAATCGGGTGTACCCAGTCCGCATCACGCCCGGGGTCAATCGTGCCTACCAACCGGGACTGCTGGGCAAAGATGGCAAGCTGGTCAACGCTACCTCCACATGTGGCGTGCACATTTACCGGGGTGACAATTTCCCCGAAGCCATGCGTGGCATGGCCTTCTCATGTGAACCCGCCGGTGAACTGATCAAGGCTATCCGGGTCGAACGCGACCAATGGAACAAACCGGATGGCGGACATCCCTTCGGCAAGAAGGAGTTCTTGGCCACCGAGGATGAGTGGTTCCTGCCTTGCAATTTGTATACCGCCCCCGACGGCACGCTCTGGATTGTGGACATGTACTTTGGCCTGCTGCAACACCGGGCCTACATGACGACCTATCTGCGCAAGCAGTACGAAAGCCGGGGGTTGCACAAACCCAAACCATCCACCGGACGCATTTACCGCGTACGTTATGCGGCCAACGCTCCCTCCCCCGTGCCGCGCATGGATGGGCTGCAACCAAAACAGCTGATCGAGTTTCTGAAACACCCCAATGGTCAGGTTCGCGACACGGCGCAACGCTTGATTGTCGAAGCGGGAGGCAATAGCGCAATGCAGGCTCTCAAGCAGATCGTTGTGGCTTCCAAGAACCCCCTGGCTCAAATCCACGCGCTTTGGACCCTGGATGGGCTCGGGCTGCATTCCGTGCCGGCAATGCTCGCGGCGCTCAAGAGCCCCAACATGGATGTCACCACAACCGCACTGGACATC